>NZ_JBSGAW010000039.1:0-67163 GCF_053600955.1 Streptomyces sp. NPDC004838
GTGGTGCGCGCCCTGGCCGAGGAGCCCCGCCCGCCGGGTGCCCGGCAGTTGGGCGGTTCCGCCTACTGGCGGCTCTCCGTCGGCGACTGGCGCATCCTGTACCAGCCGGAAGACGACACCATCACCGTGATCGTCCTGAAGGTCGGCCGTATCCCCTGACAGCACACCCGGTCGCGGTCAGCGCGCTCCCCGCGAGCCATGCCGGCCGCTCACCGCCAACGAACCCCCCCGGCGAGTCGCACTCCGGGCGATACCGGCAGGCGTCGCCCTGAGTGCAACTGTCCTGTACTCGCGCAGATTGCACTCAGCGAAACAACGCGACGCCCTCACGCTTCGCGCTCCTCGGGTCCGGCTGTCGCCCAGGGCGGCCCGAAACCCGCGTACTGCCGCAGCACCTCGACCGGCAACCTCCCGCCGCTCGCGCCTTGTTCAGCCGCGCCGGCAGCCGCACCTCAAGCCCGCCGGCCGACACCGCCCAGTCGCACCGCACCGCATGCCGCCCCCGCTCATCCACCAACGGTCCCGCCTCGGGAGGAACCCCGGCCGCTTTCCAGGGCGGTAACGCGGGCAAGGATCAGGGCGAGTCCGGTGCTGCCCGGCACAGGCACCGGGGCCTGCCCCACCCCGGCCCCGTCATCGCCCGCCCCGGTGCCGCGGTGCCGGCGGGCGATGGTGTCGGCGGGCGCGTCGGCGCCGAAGTGCCGCCAGGCCGCTCTCACCTGGATGCCCAGCCGCCCGGCGACCGTGCTCGTGTTCCGCTCGATGACGTCCTCGACCGTCCCGGGCCGGACGGTCACCTCTGTGCGGGCGAGTCGGTGAGTGTCTGGCCGACCGCGCCCCTGAACGCCCTGGTGTTTCTCACCGCGGCATCGCCGGGGCCCCGGGGCCCGTCCCCGCAGTGCCCGCGGGCGGATCCCGGGCGGAACACCGGGCCCTGGGGCGGGGGCTGGCGCGAACCCGCCTGCCGCCCGGGGCGCCGGCAGAGTCCGCTGCAGGGCCCGGCCCGGCCGGCGGCTGGTCGGTCCGGGCCGCCGGCCAGGGGAACGGCCGCCCCGGTGCCCCCGCCCCCGGCCGGGCACCGCCGGTGCGGCAGGTCAACTTCACGCCAAAGAGCGGCACTTCACCACGCTGTAGCCCTCACCGCGTTCCGCTGTAGTCGTCTACAGCGTTCAGGTGTGGAAGGACACGACAACCCTCATGCATACGCTGCGCCCTCTTGCGAACGGACTCCGGACCGATCACCCCGTCCCGGATCTGCCCTTCGTCGACGACTCCCACATCCCGCTCGACGACCCCCGCGAACTCGAGGCCGTCGGCCGCAACCGCGGCGACGGCAGGTGGGGCCGCTACGACCTGGAACGCCAGGCCGGCGGCTGGCGGGCCTTCACCACCGACCCCCTGCGCCACGACCTCGCCTGGTGCGTGCGCCACCACCCCGACCACGGCCGGTCCGTCCTGCTCGTGCGTGACGCCGACGCCGCCGTGATGCACACCGACTGGCACGGCGGCCCGCTGCTGTTCCGTGCCGGCGGCTACTGATGGGACGGCTCCGCCTGGTACCGGCCCGGCCAGATCTGGGACGCGGCCGACGAGGACTACGTCCGCACCCCCGCACAGGACGCGGTCGCCGTCAGTGCCTCAAGCTTCCTGGACGACACCGCCGATTCCGGCGACGGCCGCGTATACGGGATCGAGCACTTCGACACCCGGACCGGCCCCCTCACCGGATGCTGGCCCAACCACCTGGCCCTGTGGGACCTGCACCGCACCCGGCGCGGCGACACGTTCCCGCTGGAGAAGTGCGTGGTGAAACTCTCCGCGCCCGAACTCGCCGGCGACCAGCTGCTGGGCATCACCGAGTTCGCGGAACTGGCCGGCATCGCCGCCTCCACCCTGCGCGCGTACGCCTCCCGCGGCGAAGGCGACGTACCCCTGCCCCAGGCCACCGTCAGCGGCCGCCGCGCATGGTCCCGCCCGGTCGCCCAGGACTGGGTCACCCAGCGCCGCCGTTCCCCGGACAGTGCGCGGCCGCCGTCTCCACCACCCCGGACGCCCTGCCCTCCGGCGTCAGCGACCTCCGCGAACGCTTCGGCACCAGGTTCCACAACCTCCTCTGGAGCCGCCGCCCCCAGACCCGCAGACGGTGGGTGCTGCGCCACCGCAGCGAGGCAGCCGTCCGCGAGATCTCCGACGAGCTCGCCTGGAACGTCGCGGACGGACTGGACAGCATCATCCCCACCGCCTCCCTCGCCGCCACCGTCCGTCACGCCGTGCTGAACGACCTGGCCGAGCAGCACAGCTGGGACGACGACGAGGGCGACGACCGCACGCACTTCTACGCCCTGGCCACACCCATCGCCCAGACCCTGGACTGGCTCATCCGCCACCACCCCGACCACGGCCAGTACGCCATCGGCGACATCGTCCGCGAAGCCGGGAACCGTCTCGGCATCCCTCGCGACGCCGTCGCGAGCACGCTGCACCGCTCCCTCGCGATGGACGGCAAACTCGACAGCACCGCCCTCACCGAGTACCTCGCCCTGGCGCTGCCCCCCCGCGAAGACCCCCTGACCTGACGGCACACGCCACGCCAGCCCCCGGGCCGCCGGGCGACGCCATGGCCGACGGCCACGGCGGCGGCGTGCTCCGGCCTCTGCTGCGGGCCGGGCCTCAGACGAGGCCCCTGCCCGGGGTGATCAGGGACGGCGAGCAGCCCGGCCCGGCCGATCAGGAGCCCCGGCAGGTGCCGCGGGCTGCGGGCACGAGCCGGACCGCCTTTGCCGCAGTCCGGTGAACACGGCCGGTGGCCAACGGGGACACTGGCGTCATGAAGACTCCCTCTCCTGCCGGGGCCGGTTCGGCCGGGCCGTGTCTCAAGTGGGTCGCGTCGATGGGCGGTCCCCTGATCGCCGTTCCGGAGTCCGGACAAAATCGGTGGGACGGCTGCACGATGTCGGGCCTGGTGAACGGCGACGGCGGCACCCGTGACGACTACGACCGTGCCTGCGAGGTGGACGGACTGGCCGGAGTGATCACGGTCGGCCCGGAGGGCGGGCAGGGGCTTGTCCTGGCCGACGAGCCCGCCACCACCTGCTATCTGCCGGAACAGCGACTCTTCGTCCGCTGGCTTGCCGCCTGGTCCGAAGCCGATCTGGTCACGGCCGCCGCAGCCGTACTTGCCGACCCGAAAACCGCCTGGGAGGCGTGCGGTATCTGGGAGACGGACGGCCCAGCGGTTCTCATGGACTCCGCCGAAGCAGGGGCCGGGCTGGACACCGCCTACCCCGGCGGGAACACCCTGCCGGAACAGGCCCCGGTTCCGGTACCGCCCGGCCGCTGGACCGTCCGAGCCGCCCATGTCCACGCGGACGACGACACCTGGGTCGGCCTGGTCCAGCTGCTCCCTGCCCCGGCCCACCAGCCCGGGTAGCGCAGGCCGGAGCAGGCTTTCCCGCCGTGTGGAACCGTAAGACCCCGGCGACCGAACTCCGGCCGTGTGCCGTGGGGTGTCCGCCGGTTACGGCGCCCGGCGGGGGAGCCAGGCTTCGACGAGTGCTGCCTTGCCGCGGAGGACGAGGGTGTCGGTGTCGGTGGTCCTGTAGGCGGGCGTGAGAAGTGTCCACGCGACCATGCTGCAGATCTCCATGTCCGAGGTTCCGAAATCGGTGCGGTTCTCCATCGTGACGACTCTGCGGAGCCCGGCCCGCTGGAGCTGGGTGTCCATGAAGGCGCGGAAGCGGGTGCCGGTGGCGTCGTCGGCGCGGGCGTACCGGTCGATGGCGGCGATCTGCCGCTGGTGCCGGGCCCGTTCGGCGGCGTGTCCGTCCTCGTCTTCGGTGTGGTGGCGGGGCGGGTTGAGGTCCCGTGGGTCGGATCCCGCGTCGAGCCGTTCGCGGTAGGTGGGCGGGTTCAGGAAGGAGTCGTCGTGGGTGCGCGTCTGCTCGTGCGGGCGGCCGTTTTTCCCGGTCTCGTGCCACAGGGCCCAGGCCGCGTCGGCCTCGGCGAGCGTTCCGCTCAGGGCGGCGGGCTGCTCCACGGTGCGGGGGAGCAGGTCCAGGACCCGGGTGAAGTGCTCGGTGGCGAGCCGGAACCGCTCCCGGAAGACCGGTGCCCGCAGTTCTGCCAGCTCCTCCAGCGTCCGGAGCAGTTCCTCCGTCGGAAGGGTCGTGCCCGGCGGTACGACGTCGCCCTCCGGAAGAGGAGGCAGATCCTCCTCGCGCAGCCGGGGTACGTCCACGGGGCGTGCTGCGGGGGGCGGGGTGGTGCCGAGGAGGTCGTGGAGGGGTGCGGTGCGGGCGCTGTGGGCGAGGACGGCTTCGGTCAGGGTGAACAGGCGTGCCATGCCCGCTTCCACCGCTGCCAGGTCGTCGCGGGCGACCGCTGCTGTCAGCTTTTCCGTCTCCCGGGCCGTGTCGGCGGCGGCCTCGCGCAGATGGCCGGTGTGGGCGGCGACGGCCGCCCGGGCACGGGCGTAGAGGCCGGTGGCCCGGTCGGCGTACTCCTGCGGCGACAGGCCCCAGCCGTCGGGCACCTGGACGGTGGCATTGTGCATCGGACAGTCCCTTGTTCTCTTGCGGCCGGGTGACACGGCGGACCTGCTGCTCGTCGTCGTGACATCGCTCGGGTCGGCGAAGGAGCTGGCATCGTAGAGGCCCGGATACGCCGGCCGTGGGCAATCCGGCAGACCGGCAGGGCCGCCGGGAATCTTGGGGCCACAGCCCGCTCACGGCTGGTTCCGGAAGGAGACGAGACGCCGCCCGGCCGGAACCCGGCCTGGGCCGGGCTGGCCGTGAACGCCGCCGGCGGTGGAGCGACCGCGCACGGGCCGACGCTTGCGCGGAGTCCGCCCCCGGCGCGGGCGTGGATGATGGCGCGGTGACGAACATCAGTGACGACCACGTGAAAGTCCACTTCCGGATGGACATGGACGAGGACGGCTGGCCGCCGGTGAGCGTCGAGAGCCTGTGGGCCGTGGACCTCGGCGACGGCACCGTGCGGCTGGACAACACGCCCTGGTTCGTCCGCGGCGTCGCCAGCGGGGACATCATCAAGGCGGAGCTTGGTGGCGACGGTGTTCTCTGGGCCGGGGAGACGGTCCAGCCGTCTCAGAACTGCACCATCCGGCTGATCGTGCTGAAGGACGACGGCTCAGCCGCTGCCCGGCGGAGCGTGCTGGAGGTCTTCCACCGTCTCGGCACGACCGGCGAGGGGATCGAGAGGTACGGGATGGTGGCCTTGGATGTCCCGCCGGAGGCGGATCTGCCCCAGATCCGCAAGGTCTTGGAACACGGCGAGACCAAGGGATGGTGGAATTGGGAGGAAGGGTGCGTAACCGCCGCCTGGGAAGCCACAGCTCGAGCTTGAGGACGGCCACGAAGGTGCCTCAGCGGTCCGCTGCGGGGCGGAGAAGCACCCCCGACCGGGCCGGTGTTGGTTTCAGGGCCTGGGGCCGCGGGGGCTGGGGCCGGGCGGCTGGGAGAACGGGGGCTGGCCGGGGCCGGGGCGCGGGGTGGGCCGGGGAGTTCCGGTGCCCGGCTGGTCCGGTCGGCGACCTCTCGGATGAGGGCGTCCGCTCTGCTTCTGATCTCTTCGCGGCGGTCCTCGAACGGATGCGGGGTGCGATGGTGGCCCAGCTCGTCGTAGCGGGCACGGTATTTGCCGGAGGCGTCCTGCGGCGCCTCCGGCGGCACTGCCGCGGGAACCGGTATCGCGAACACCGCCCGGTGGATGGCCCGGTGGCAGCGCGCCATTCCAGGCCCGCCACGCCGACCGGCCGGCTCCGCCTGGACGCCGCCCTCACCACCCTCTACGCTCCGTCCGCCCCGCTCTGACCATTGAGCGGCAGCATCTGACCACGGCGCAGGAGGCCATCCTGGACAGGATCATCGCCGATTCCGCAGCCCGCACAGAGCGGCTGACGCAGTCGGCCCGGCGTCTCACCCAGCCCCAGCCCCAGCCCCAGCCCCAGAACCCGGGCCCGGGCCCGGGCCACAGCGCTCCCGCGCGTCACCGCCCCGGCCACTGAACCGCACCCGGCGCCCGCACCGGGTGGCATGCGCGGGGGCGGGCAGGGACTTCTGCCGGTGATGCTTCGCGCCGCGGCGGTGCTCGGATTTGCAGCGGAGGAAAACACATGGGCTGGTCCGCCGCGGAGCTGCGACGATGCTCTCCGTTTCTCCAGCGGAGGACATTTGTTCATTTTCGTGTGTGCCGGGTGCGGCGCCAGGCTGACCGTCCCGCTCTCTCCGGTCGCGCTGCCGACCCACGCCCATCAGAAGTACGGCAACGGGATTCAGCTCCCCGTACTCATGGAGTCGGGCACGTTCGCCGTGGAACCGGAGCCCTGGGGGCCGCCGTGGCGCAGATGGGAGGAGACCGATCCAGACGAGGCAGCGGCCCGCGGCATCTACGCACCGGTCTACGCCTTGTCCGACGGCGCGCCTGGCACGATCGTCATCGCACCCGGGGATACACGCGGCACCGTGCTCATCCCGGAGAAGGGCGGCGGCTACTGCTGCGGCCTCGACTGGGGTGACGGCCCCAACATGGCCTGCGAGGCGTGCGGCCTTCCCGTGGCGAACCGGATCGACGATTGCTCACTCTGGCAGGCGGTCTGGCTCGCGCCGGATGCCGTGCGCCGGCTCCCCGCCGGCAACACCGGCACCACACCGCTCTCTTGGGCGGAACTGATGACGGAGGGGAAAGGCACACCTCCGTTCGAGCCGATTACCAGATGGGGCTCACCGCTCGGGCTGGACCACTGGTGGTCATGGAGTCCGCGGTGGGAGGCGGCGGCCGGCCAGGCGCTCGCCCACCTCCTGGCTGCCTCGGATGGCCGGCCGGTGACTGTCCCGCACGGCCTGGTCGCGGAAGTGTTCCAGCGTGCCCTCGACGCCCTGCTGCCCGCGGGCCCGCCAGCGCGGCGCGGATTCCTGGCCGGACCGGGGCTGTCCGGCCCTGACGCGGACGCCGACATACTCCTCGTGCCGATCCATCCGCAGACGGGGGAGACCTGGGGCCCGGCCGGCCGGGCCGCATCGGCATACCCGGTGCCGCTGCCGTTCGGGGTGTGGATGTGGCTGGCCTTCCCCGATCCGCACCTACACCTCCCCGCATCGGGCACCATGCCCGACGGCGTTCTCCGCGACGACCCGCCCGCACCGCGCCCCCGTCACCTGTTCCGGGCCGACCCGGGAACGTTCCAGCACACCCTGGTCCGGCTGCCGGCCGTCCGCAGCCCGTGGCTGCGCGAGATCCTCGAGAACCTCACGCAACACATGCGCTCCGGCCTCTTCTAGCCGACCGACGGGGGACACCGGTACCCACTCTCCGAAACTGCCGCAATCGAACCGTGCCGGGCAATGGCACCTCCCGAAGCGGGTCGCTGGGAGCCCGGCTGCCGACGTCTGTTCAGCACCGTGAAGGGACGCCGGTTCGCGTCGTGATAGACGTGCTGTTGCGAGTCCTCTCGGCCAAGCTGTGGCCTTCTCTCCACCGCGATACCCGCATGATGACCTGCCATGAGCCTGACGCCGCTCCAGGTGAAGCCGTGGATGGCACGTGTCGGAGGGGGGCGAGAGAGAACAGTGGAGATCTGTGTGGTCATCGAGCCATGTCTGCCTTGCGGTGTCGACAGGGAAGTTCGGCATTGATTTCGTGTACCGGGGTGAACGCCTGGCCAAGGGCGCTTTGTTGAGCGTTCACGCGGGCCGTAGAAGATCAGGGCTCGACCACCAAACCGTTCCAGCTCTGTCCCGGGAGCAAGCGGGGGCAGTGGCAGAAGGGAAACGTTTTGTTAGGTACGTCAAGAAGAGGGCACATAGTTTCGCGTGTAGCTGTCGGTGCCGTCATGTTGCTGCTCATGAGTACCGGCGCGGCGACTGCGGCCGACACGGGCAGCGCGGCCCGGCCGGATCCGAGCGCGGCGCCTTCCAGTACTCCTTTCGCGGGGGCCGAAGTGCCGTCGGCTGCTGCCGCGGGTTCCCGCCCGGTGTCGGGCAGGAACCCGACGGCCGCGCCGTCGCCGAGGAGGGACGCTGCCGGGTTCCAGCGGGTCATCTCGCAGAAGGTCCAGCTGAAGAACACGGTGACCGACGCCGACGGGGACAGGTCCACGTTGTCGTTCGAGGTGTGGACGGCGGATGCCGCGGGCAGGCCGAAGACGAAGGTGATGGTCGGCGACAACCCGTATGGCGTCATCGTCTCCCCCTACGTCGCATCCGGGTCAACCGTCACGGTGGACGTCCCGGCGGGCAAGCTGTCTCTGAACACGAACTATGTGTTCCACACGTCCGCGTTCGATGGCAGCCTGTACGAGACGAGCTGGTCGCCGTGGGCGCCGTTCCGTGTGGAGCTGCCCGTCGACCTCACCCTTCCCACGCCGGACTACACCGCGCCTGACCCGAGTCCGCTCGACGATTCTCCGAGCCCGTACCAGACGAAGCCGTATGTACCGCGGACCACGCCGGCCGCGAAGTCGAATCCGGCGGTCGAGCAGTGCGGCCCGCGCGCCGAGGACGGGCGGCAGGTCTGCCCGTCGAGATTGATCATGCGCAGGAACGTGAAGTAGGCGATCGCGTCCGGGACGCCGTTGGTTCTGATGATGACGGGCACCGTCCGCACGTCACATTCGATGAGCCGTGTCGCAAGGATGCTGGGGAATTGCGTGTTGCACCACGGCACCCCAGCGGTTGCCGCCGTCGCCGCCTGGGCCGCCTTCTTCGGTGCCTTGCTCTTGGGGACCGGCTTGCCGAAGCAGAGCGTGCTCGTCCATGCCCTGATCAAATAAGCGGAGAGTGCTTCTGACCTGCAACGGTGGGACTTGTCTAGGGTCCTGTTGGCTGCACGGAAAGAAGCACTCTCCAGGTGAGCAGGCGTATCGGGTTGTACCCGCGTGTCGGCGTCGAGGGCGGTGGCAGCGGGACGGTCTCGCAGGCCGGGGCGGTGCTGCTGGTCGAAACGGTCCGCACGTGCGGCCTGGACGGTGGCCTCGAAGCGGACCGCGAGTCTGTCGAACCGTGTGGCCACCGCCCGGTTGCGTTTGAGCCGGTTGATCCCGCACTCGACCGCGTGCCGGGCCTTGTAGTCGTTGCGATCGAAAGCCGGAGGCCGCCCGCCCGTGTTCCCGCGTTGCTTGCGGTGGATCGTCTGCCCGCTGTCGAGCGCGGCGTTGAGCGACGGCTCGCCGGTCTCCTCGATGTGCGAGCGACCGGTCAAACGCACGTCGTACCGCGGCGGCTCTCGTCTCGCGCGCGCACGTGAGGGCCCGGACCGGTGGTCGGTCACGGACCCTCGGGCCAGCGTGTTCCTTCCCTGGCCGGTGGGTCAGTCGGTGGTCACCGATGTGCTCCCGGTGGGCGGGGGGCAGGACGCGGCGGACGTCGCAGGGGAAGGCCGTGCGGCAGATTACGCAGATCCCGGGATGCCGCTGCTCACCCTCGATCTCGTAGTGCTGTCGGAGGGTGAGGAGGACGGGGTCCTTGGTGGGGGCGCACCAGGGCGGGCAGGTGTCGTCGGGGGTGTCCTGCGGCTCGGTCATGGCCTGTCCTTCACGTGGGCTCTGTGGTCCTGGTCGTGGTGGTCAGAGTCCGGCAACGGGTGGGCTTGGCCTGGCGGAAGGCGGAGCAGCGGCGGGGGTCCGACAGTCCTGTGGAGACACGGATCCCGTCTCCGCGACACGGCACGCCTGAACCGCCCGAGGGCCTCAAGCACTCTCGCTGCTGCCGCCCTGGTCGGGCCGCGCGTCAGGCGTGGCTGACGATGACCAGCAGGGCGGTGCACTCGGCGATGACCTGGACGGCGAGCGCCGCCCGCCGGATTCGCACGGCCGGTGCTGCCACGGCGATGACCAGAGCCAAGGCGCCGACCCCGGCACCCCATCCGAACAGCCACCCCGGCATCCCGGAGGCGCACTGCTCCCCGTAGGTCAGACATCGCGATGTCCGCTCCGACGCCAGTGCCAGGACACCGGCGCCCGCAGCCGCCGGCAGGAACAGGACTGCGGCCAGCGCAGCCCACAGCCGGGTGAGATCCCTTGGCATCGCCGTCGGGGCGGGTGGCACGGATTCGGATGCGTTCATGCCCCGAAGCCAACCCGGGCGGCCCCGGCCTCCGGCAGCGTCCGTCTACTCAGACCGCGGGTCCGGCGTACTCAGTCTGAGGAGCCCTCATGTGTAACGGGCTGATGTCGGCCTGTCACAGTCCGACTGGCTGCCCCCATAGGCTCGGCCGGCCAAGCCGACGCGATAGTGGGCGCACCTGATTCTCGGTGGCGAGGTCGAGGTCCTGGCTGAGGCGTTCGACGAGGCCGTGGGCCTGGACGGCGTAGCCGCCGGTGACGACGAGGGGATAGGGGGCGCCGATGGCGATCACGTCGGAGCCGGCGGTGCAGGCCGCTGAGGTTCACGCCGCCCCGGCCGCCTGTGCGGGCAGCTGGGGGAATGCGGCCTCCCACACGTCGCGGACCGTTCTGCTGATCAGGGTGCGCAGGGCGGGCCACTGCGCGGTGAGCAGGCCGGCGTTGAGGTAGGCGGCGAGGTCGTCGTGCTGTCCTTCGGCGAGGACGGCGCGGTAGAGGCTCATTCGTGAGTGGGGGCGGTCGAGGTCGAAGGTCCGCAGCCCGGACCACACCACGTGCAGTGGGAGGTCGACCTGTCCGTGCCGGGCCCGTCCAGGTCCGTGAGCGAGGCGGGCAGCCGGGAGGCGTACCGCTCGCGCAGGACCTCGGCGGCGGGCGGCGTCCGTCGGGAGGACTCGGGAGTCATACCCGCATTGTGCCCTCGGCGGCCCGCCCGGCGGCGGTGAACGTCCGGACGGTGGGCCACCGGGTGGTCTCGTCGAGGAGCTGCCCGAGTTCCCTTCGTGCTCTCGGCAGCGGCTGCCCGCATGCGCCCGGTGGTCGAGCGGCGCTGTATCGGACGACGACGTGCTCCGCAGGGGTGCGCCGTCTGCGTGATCCGGCGCCCGGGGTGTGGGCGGGGTGTGTCCGGCCGGGCAGGGTGGACGGGACGGGTGGCGCCGTCCGGTTCCGGGAGCGGCGCAGGCCCCGGGGCTGCGGACGACCGCCCGTCCCGGCCGTCGTTCCGCCCGGCTGCCCCGGGGGCGGCGGTGCTGTTCTCCGGGCGGGCGCTGTCGGCGGGGTTACGGGGTCCGGCGGGGGAGCCACGGGTCGACGAGGGTGAACCTGCCCTTGATGACAAGGGTGTTCGTGTCGGTGGTCTTGTAGGCGGGGGCGAGGAGTACCCAGTCGGCCATGCAGATGTCCATGTAGGGCTGGCCGAAGTCGTAAGGCTCCTCCTGGTCGAGGACTCAGCGGAGTCCGGCCAGCTGGAGCTGGTGGTCCATGAAGGCGCGGAAGCGGGTACCGACGGCGTCGTCGGCACGGGCGTGCCGGTCGATGAGGGCGATCTGCCGCAGGTGGCGTGTCCGTTCGGCGGCCCGCTCGTCCTCGCCGGGCGGTGGCCGGTGCCACGGTTCGGCGGCCGCGTCGAGCCGTTCGCGGCAGGTCGGCGGATCCAGAAAGGAGTCCCGTGTGCCGGTCTTCTCCTGCCGGCGGAAGCGCTTCGCGCACTGATGCCACAGGGCCCAGGCCGCATCCGTCTCGGCGAGCACCGTGCGCAGTGTCGCGGGCTGCTCCAGGGTGCGGGGGAGCAGGTCCAGGATCCGGGGGCGGGTCTCGTCATGGGGGATACCCGGGCCGGTCTCGCCGCGCTCCTGGCGCGCACGGTACTCGGCGTTGACCCGGTGGTACTCGAGTTCTTCGAGTTCGGCCGGGCAGACCACGCTGGCCGCACTGGCCGGGCGGGGCCCGCTGCCCTGGCTGCGCCCGGCACCGCAGGGTGTGGAGCATTCCCCCCTGCTCTGCCTGAACCGGGTGTGACCGTCACCGGCGTTCTCACCGCCGACGGCCCCTGGACCGCGGCGGGGGAAGTGGACGGCATGGCGGCCGCCGCCGACGAGGGTCTGTTCTGGACGGCCATGGACGGTGTCCTGCGCGCCGACCCGTCCACCGGCGGCACCGCGTGGACCGCCGCGCCCGCCGTCCCGATTCGGTGGGGTGCGCCGCCGTCCGTTCCGCACGGTCCACAGGACGCCGAGTGCGAAGGCGGCGAGACGCACGTCGGCGTCGGTCGCGTACGACACCACCCCCGACGATTGCTCCCGCGCGCTCCCGGCGCGCCCGTTCCGCCTCCGGAACCCTGCCGTCGTCCTTCCCGAGTTCGGCCGGGTCGGCGAGGACCCGCTCGCGGCTCTCCTCGTACAGCTACAGGGAACTGACGGCTATCGGTACGGTTCGCGGCGCGGACGAACAGTACCGGGGAGCCGTTGGGCGAAACGGTGAAGTGGCCTGGCACGCCGAGCGAGAATCTGCGTGTTCGGGCGAACTGCCCGGGAAGTCGGGGGCCTTGAGGGGGATGGGTTCGGAGGTGCCTGTGGGGATGCCCATGGGGCGTCACTCGCATCCGCCACCGGTTCGGGGCATGCCCGTTCCCGGCTGGCCTCAGGTGGGGCGGTGGGACCGCCGACCGGCCCGGCGCGGATGTTGAGCCACCGGCCCCACCCTGTTCGGCGGTGCCGGTTGCGCACCGGGGACGACGGGCAGCGGAAACGCGAGGGCGGCCCGCCCGTGCTTCTGCCGGAGACACCTGCCTCTCCCGACGCCGTTCTCCCGCACGGACGCGCGGTGACACCGGGGCGCAGGCGGGCATCGATGAGGCGCGGAGATTGCCGGGTTCAGGCAATGCGCTCCGCTGTCCGCACGTGAGACCCTGACATCGGTCACAGCGACCGACGGGGAACCGGTGGGAACAGGAAGGCGGCTGCAGTGACGTTCTTTCTGGGGCTCGGCATCGCGGGCATCGTGCTGCTGGTTCTGTCACTCGTTTTCGACGGGATACTCGACGGGCTTCTCGGCGGCGTTCTCGACGGTCTCTTCGACGGGCTGCTCTCCCTGCCGGTCATCGCCGGATTCGTCTCGATGCTCGGCTTCGGCGGCGTGATCGTGCTGGGCACGACCGGTCTCGGAACCGGTGCCGCCACCGCGATCGGCGCGGTCGCCGGGGTGGCGGCGGGCTGGCTGACCTGGAAACTCAGCCGTGTCCTGATGCGCGGCGACACCGTCGCGACTCCGCGCGGAGAGGACCTGATCGGCACCGCGGGATCCGTCGTCACCGACATCCCCGCCGGCGGTTACGGCGAGGTCCTGGTGAAACTGGGCGGCCAGCCGGTGAAACTCGCGGCGAAGAGCCCGGCTCCGGTGGAGCGCGGAGCCGAGATCTGGGTCGAGGCCGCGCTGTCGAACACCTCGGTCTCCGTCCGCCGCGTCGAACGCTGATCCGGCGGGCACCCACTCAACCAATCGACTTCGAGCTGCCACCCCCGGGCGGCAGGGGGGATTCCCTCATGAGTCCAGTCATCACCGCAGCGGTGGGGATCGTCGCACTCCTCGTCCTGCTCGGCCTTGTCGTCATCACCCGGTACAAGGTCGCGGGCCCCAGCGAGGCCTTCATCATCACCGGCCGGCGCGGCAAGAAGTCCACCGACCCGGCCACGGGCCAGATCTTCACCGACAACAGCGGTCAGAAGGTCGTCGTAGGCGGCGGAGTCTTCGTCGTCCCCTTCGTCCAGCAGAAGTTCACCCTCGACCTGTCGAGCAGGCACATCCCGGTCGCCGTGCGCGGAGCCGTCACGCTGCGAGGGGTCAAGGCCCATCTGGAAGGCGTCGCCATCGTCAAGGTCGGCGGCACGGAGGACTCCATACGGGCCGCGGCCCAGCGGTTCCTCATGCAGCAGAAGGGCATCGTCGGCTTCACCCAGGAGGTGCTCTCCGGCGCGCTGCGGTCCATCGTCGGCCGGATGTCCGTGGAGGACATCATCCGTGACCGGGCCGCCTTCGCCGGGCAGGTCGCCGAGGAGGCCGAAGCGAGCCTGTCCGGGCAGGGCCTGGTGCTGGACGCCTTCCAGATCCAGGACATCACGACCGACGGCTCCTATCTGGAGGACCTCGGCCGCCCGGAGGCCGCCCGCGCCAAGCAGGAGGCCGACATCGCCGAGGCGGTGGCCCGGCGGGCGTCGGAGCAGGCACGCCTGAAGGCCGAGGAGGAGATCGCCATCGCGCAGCGGACGTTCGCCCTCAAGCAGGCCGAGATCAAGGCCGAGACGGACGAAGCGGCGGCGAAGGCCAACGCGGCGGGTCCGCTCGCCGAGGCCGACCGGCAGCAGGAGATCCTCAGCCAGCAGGAGAAGGTCGCCGAACGGCAGGCCGCGCTGACCGACCGCGAACTCGACACCAAGGTCCGCAAGCCCGCCGACGCCGCCCGCTACCGGGACGAGCAGGAGGCCGAAGCGCGCCGTATCGCCCTGGTCAAGGAGGCCGAGGCGGACGCCCAGCGCTCCCGGCTGACCGGCGAGGGCGAGAAGGCTCACCGTGCGGCGATCGCCGACGCTGTACGGATCGAGGGCGAGGCCCAGGCGGCGGCGATCGCCGCCAAGGGATCTGCCGAGGCGGAGGCGATGCAGAAGAAGGCCGATGCGTTCGCGCGGTACGGTGACGCGGCCGTGCTGCAGATGCTGGTCGAGGTACTGCCGCAGGTCGTCGGCAAGGCCGCCGAGCCGCTGAGCGCCATCGACAAGCTGACCGTGATCTCCACCGATGGCGCGAGTCAACTCTCCCGCACGGTCACGGACAACGTCGTCCAGGGCATGGAACTCCTGAACTCCACGACCGGAGTCGACCTCGCGGAGCTGCTCAAGGGAATCACCCTGCGTGGCCGGACTGACGGGGAAGTGCCCGCCTCCGGGCCGGCGAACGGGAAGATCGAGATCACCGACTGACCCGCGAACGCGCGTGTACCGCCCACGGGGTTCGGCGGTCGACCGCCCCCGGATCGCTCCCGCCGCGGGCCCGGGTCTGAAGTCTGGGTGTGCCCATGGGGCCGGGTCCGACCGCGGGCCCGGGGCCGGGGCCGGGTTTGACCGAGGGGCCTCGGGGTGTCCGCTCGTACCGTCCGGCGCGGACACGCCCTCGCCCGTCGCCTCAGCCGTTGATGACCGAACGGCTCACCCGCGTCAGCACGTCCCGGAGCACGGCCAGCGCCTCGTCCGCCTCGTCCACGGTGACGGTCATCGGCGGGGTGACGCGGATGACGTTGCCCAGCAGACCGCCCCTGCCGATCAGCAGCCCCTGTTCGCGTGCCTGCTCCAGGACCGCGGTGGTCGCCGCCGTGTGGGGTGTCTTCGTGCCGGGCAGGACGAGTTCCACCCCGATCATCAGGCCCGTACCGCGTACGTCACCCACCAGCGGGCAGCCGCCGGCGATCGCGCGCAGTCCGGTCAGCAGCCGCTCGCCGACCTTGTCGGCGTTGGCCTGGAGGTCGTGGGAGAGCAGATAGTCGAGGGTGGCGAGCCCGGCCGTCATGGCGACCGGGTTGCCGCCCGCGGTGGAGATGGAGTTGGCGGTGAGACTGTCCATCAGCTCCGGCCTCGCGACGACCCCGCCCACGGCGAGCCCGTTGCCGAGCCCCTTGGCGAACGTCATCGCGTCCGGGGTCACCTCATGGGCGCCGATGCCGAAGAAGGACGCGCCGGTGCGGCCCCAGCCGGTCTGGACCTCGTCGGAGACCAGCAGGATGCCGTACTCGTCGAGCACCTCCTTCATGGCGGCGAAGAAGCCCGGCGGCGGCGTCGCGAAGCCGCCCGCGCCCTGCACGGGCTCGGCGAGCAGGCAGGCGACGTCGCCGGAGGTGGACGTCTCGATGATCGTGCGCAGTTCGTCGGTGCACGCGGCGGTGAACCCCGCGTCGTCGAGATGCCCGAAGGGGCTGCGGTAGCGGTAGCCGCTGTGGACATAGGTGACATGGACGGGGCTCAGTGAGGTGGCCGACCAGCCGCGGATCCCGGTCGCGGCCACCGTGCCGAAGGACCGCCCGTGGTAGCTGCCGCGCAGGGCGAGCACCTGGTTGGAGCGGCGGTGCTGGGTCGCGAGGAGCATCGCCGTCTCGACGGCCTCCGTACCGGAGTTCACGAAGAACACCTTCGCGTCCGGGATGCCGGAAAGCCCCGCGATCCGCTCGGCGAGTTCGATCTGCGAACGGATCAGGTACAGCGTCGAGGAGTGCAGCAGACGCTTGGTCTGGGCCGCGATCGCCTCGGTGATCTCGGGAATGTCGTGGCCGGCCATGGTCGCGAGCAGACCGCCGAAGAAGTCGAGGTACTCCCTGCCCTCGCCGTCGACGATCCTGCGGCCCGAGCCCTGGACCAGTTCGATCGGCTCGTCGTAGTACAGATGCATCCATGACGGCATGACACGGCGGTGTCGTGCCAGCAGTTCGGCGTGTCCCACGGGTCCTCCCATCTCCACCATGACCAGTGCAGATGGTGGGCCACGGTGAGGTGTTGTGGGTGGGGAACCAGTCCGATCAGGCGGCGGATCTCCGCGACGGACAGCGGGATCAGGCTGGTCTGCCACAGCCTGGCGCGGAACAGCCACGCGCACGTCCCTCTGACCGTGGTCGCGGCCGTGCGGGAGTTCGAGGCACGGTTCCTGGCCGGAGCCAGGGGACTGGCCGGGCACATGGGACTGCCCCACGACCTCCCACCTCCGCCCGATCCGGAGACGATCCGCGAAGCCAAGGAATGGCTGTCCGACCGCATGCCGGCCGGCAGCACCTACCGGCCTCCCGCCCACCAGCCCTCCTTCGTCCAGCACTTCGACCTCGACGCAGCCCGCCACGCCGCGCCCTCGTTCGACAAACTCTGCCGCGAAGTGCTGCGCTTCCTCGGCTGAACGGCCTTGTCCCCGCTGTCCACCGCCTGCGGAGAGCCCGACAGCCCCCGGCGGATCCGGGGCGTGCGCGGCACGATCGACGGCCGTCCGCAATGGGTACCGCTCGATTAACCCCGCCTGCGGCGCGCACGCAGGAGGCGATAGCCAAGCTGAACAGGCCCCGCCGCTTCGCCTCCGTGCCCAAGGCGATCAGATCACCGGCTCGGCGTATTCGAGAAGCGCCTGCCACAGCGGCGCGGGCACACAGCGGAGGCACCTTCGGCGAGCTGCCCGTCTCGCGCCGGAGGAAAGTACGGTGCCGTCCCCGCACCAGGGCCCGCCTCGCGGAGCCTGGCCGCCACGACCGGCTCCATGCCGTACCGCAGAGCCTCCGCCCTACCGGGACGTCTATTCCACTGGCGGAACGCCCCTCTCCGCTGTCCCGGGTTCGGTGCGACGGGCGCGGATCTTCTGGACGGTCCAGGCCCCGGCGGCGAGCAGGAGTCCGGCCGCGAGGCCGCCGAGGAACTCCGGCAGAGCGGCCAGGAGAACACCAGCCGCCCAAGCACCTCACCGGCCGCAAGGGCGCAGACACCTGGCGGGCCGGCTCCTGGACCATCAAGACGGCTGTCCCCGGCGCCCGCGGCCACCTCGCGCACGAGCACGCCGCCTACGAACTGCTCCACCGTCAAGGCCGTCACCCCGGTCCGCGCGGTGCCACCGGGACCGAGGGGCGGTGGATGGCCATCCCCTGGGTCGACGGCCGCTCCTTGTGGGACGTCTTCGCCCCCGCGCGTGAGGGCACCGCCACCGCCGGGCAGCGGGCACAGATGCGGGACGGCGCCCGCACCGCGCTCACCACGCTCCACCGGTTCCATGCGACCGGCTGGACTCACGGCGACATGCAGACCGAGAACGTGATCCTCCTCCCCAGCGGCCGGGTCGAGTTCATCGACCACGACAACGCGCACCACCCCGATCTCCCCCTCCCGTTCCCCTACCGCGGCGGACTGATCCACGTCATCGCGCCGGAGACCGCCGCTCAGCTCCTGAAGACCGGGGAGGAGCAGCACGTCCGGCTCACCCCGGAGGCTGAGCTGTTCGCCCTGGGATCCGCCCTGTACTGGGCATGGACAGGTCAGCGCATCACCGACTACCGAGGCGACCCGGCCGGAGCCCACCAAGACCTGTACGCCGACATCGCCGAAGGCCGACGCCGAGAACTCCAGAGCGACCGCCCTTGGGCCGACGCTGAACTGGAACGCTTGATTCAGGGCGCCACCCGCCCCGATCCGCACACCCGCAGCTACAGCGGCGGATGAGGTGGAGCGCACTGCTGTAGGGCCGGCCCCGGGCTGCCAGGCACGTGCGGGGCCGAAAGCTCGGCGAAGGCCCCCATGGGCACGGACATGGTGCGGGTCTGCCCGGGCGTGGAGCCGGCCCGGGCAGACCGCCCGCGCTCTGGTGGACGCCTACCGGTCCAGCCCCGGGGGCGGGAGGTCCGGAACTGGCCCGCGGTCCGCAGCATCGTCACCGAGCGGCACCCGCGAGCGGCGGTCACCCTCGCGGGTGACGATGAGCATGGTGACCCACTCGACCAGCCCATGGGGCAGGTCGAGTGCGGCAGGATATGGGACCAATGAGGCACCTGCGCTGACGAGTTGAGACTTCGAACATCTCCCTCAACAGCACGGGTGCCTCGTGCGTTGCGGCCTCGCCACCGTCACCCCGTCGGTGGCCACTCTGAAAACGCTCAGCGCTTGCGCGCCACCCCCCCGGCCATCAGTCGCTGCGCGACGTTCAACGGCTCCTCGACCGGCTCCGTCGGACGCCACAACGGCAGGGACACCACACCGGGGTCCAACAGCTCGTACCCGTCGAAGTACGCGGTGATCTCCTCGGTGGTGCGGAAGCGCCCCGTACCGAGGAGGTGCAGCATCGTCTGCTCGACGGCCCGGGCCTCCGGTCCGCTGTCGCAGAACGCCGTGATCACGAGGTGGCTGCCCGAGGGCACGTGGGACATGTACGCGTCGACGATGCCCTTGGGGTCCTCGTCGTCGTGCAAGTGGTGGAGGACGCCGACGAGCAGCACGCCGACAGGCTCGTCGAAGTTGATCAGCCGCTTGACGGCGGGTTCCCGGAGCACGGTCCGCGGGTCGCGCAGGTCCGCGCTGGAGACGCCGGTGTTCGCGTTCTCCCCCAAGCGGGCGTGCCCGTGGGCGAGGACGATCGGATCGTTGTCGACGTAGACGACACGGGCGTCGGGGTTGACGCGCTGGGCCACTTGGTGGGTGTTCTCCAGCGTGGGGAGCCCGGCACCGAGGTCGATGAACTGCTTGATCCCCACCTCGGACGCCAGGTGGCTGACCGCCCGGCCGAGCACGGCCCGGTTGAACCACCCCACGTCCCCGATGTGCGGCACCGTCTGCTTGACCCCTTCGGCAACCACGCGGTCGACCTCGTAGTTGTCCTTGCCGCCGAGGACCGCGTCGTACACCCGCGCGATACTGGGCTTGCTCGTGTCGATTTCCTCCGCCACCGCGACTCTCCGTCCCTGTGCCACCCGTACGGGCGATATCCAGCCGCCAGGTTAACCCCCGTGAGGTGAGCCACAGTTATCGCGGGCACCCTTTTTTCAGGAATGACGGATCGTCAATTTCCGACTCGGCCCACGAGTCGGCACCGCGCGGTGTCAGGCGGAGAGTTCCTAGCCCAGCGCGTCCCTCAACCGGGCGGCGCGCGCGGCGACTTCCCCGGGTCCGAGGGACGCCGCGAGGTCGGCCCACCGCTGGTCTTCGGCCAACTCCCCGCTCCGTGACGCGCGTTCCAGGGCCCGCGCCGGTACACCCTCGAAACCCTCGCCGAGGCCAGCGGCCTGTGGCACGACCGGGCCGTTGCCGGTGGCTCTTGATCTGGAAGGCGGTGGCGCGGCCGTCGGGGGTGCGGGTGATGAGGTCGATGCCGTGGGCGTCGGTGGCGTGGGGGGTGACGACGGCGTCGGATTGGGCGGGGTCGATGCCGTGGGTGATGAGGTTGGTGGCAGCGATCCAGTCGGGTGGGGTGGTGCCGTTGCGGTGTGCCTCCCGGCTGGCGCCGGTTCCTCACCGGCACGGTCGCACCGCACGCCGCCGCTCACCCGGGCGACAAGTGGGTCAAGCACATCATCGCGCAGCTCAACTCCATTCCATCGAATCCACCCTCGATCTCGTCGTCTCGTCCTGACCATCACGATCGGTCCGCCCGGCGTCCGGCCGGGCGTCGGTCCTCATGGCGGCACGCGCTCCGCGGTTCGCGTTCGGCTCGTGCACCACCCCGCCCGCGATCGCACCCGCGAGCCCGGCCGGAACCCCGACCGTGATCGCGACCGATATCCCGCCTGCGAGCCCCACCGAGACCGCGGCCGCGATCCCGGCCGGGACCCCGAGGCCAGACCGTTCGAGGTGCGCTCCTACACCCAGGTCCCGAGCCGGACCGTCCCCAAGGTCCGCGATCCGCACACGGCCGACCTGTGGACGTGGCTGATCACCGCCACCCACACCCAACTCCGCCTTGCCCGGCCCCTCGCCGAGGACCTTCGTCGGCCCTGGGAGCGGCCGACGTAACCTCGTCGGCTCACCCCTGCCCGGGTCCGGCGGGGTTTCCGCCACCTCTGCGTGAAGACCGCCCGTCCCGCCGACGTGCCCAGACCCTCCAAACCCGGCCCCGGACGCGAACCCGGCTCGAAGAGCCGCAGGCCAGCCCCACGTCACGAGCCTGGGAAGACCGTGAAACGAATCGAAACCCTCACCGAACACGTCCGCCTGAAACAGCAGCGAGGTTAATGATCAAGCTAAGTGACGGCAAAGACGTCCACGGGTGTCATCGGCCGGGTGGCCGCAGGAGCGAGTCCGGGGACTGTTCCGCTAGCCAGCCGAGCCACTGGAGTACGAGGTCGAGCCGGACCTCGGCACCGCTCACCCGGAGGCCCATCACATCGCTGATGCGGTCCGACAGGGTCTGGGGTCCCGCGTCGTGCCCTGCCGCGATGTACGCCTCGACCTCCTGGGGTGGGGCGGAGCCGGGGCGGCGCGGATAGGGGCCAGGCATGAGCACGCTCTGCGGAGTGTCGCGGGCCCATGCCTCTGCGGCCGCGCCGAAACGGGCGACCAGATAGTCTCGATGTTGCTCGGGCGCGGTGAACAACCGCCCGTACGGTTGGTCGGGCTCTTTGGCGAAACGCGTGGCGATTCGTCGGGAGGCGTCCTGCTCGGCCACCCTGCGCACGCGCAGTTGAAGTGTGCCCAGCAGCATGGACCAGATCAACGCGGCCGCGACGAGCTGGAAGTAGTCACTTAGTCGGCCTAAGTCGACAGGCGTCACGGGGCCGATGTCCTCGAAGATCTCGGCGGCCTGGCCGATGGTTAAAGTCGGGTCGAGGCAGAGCAGTTCGATGTGTTCCTGTTGGAAGTAGGACTCTTGGATCATTTCGCGGGCTTGCTTCTCCACCTGTGCGCGGACCGTCACACCGGGGGAGAGCCCGGCGAGCGAAGTCGGCTGTGTGGTGACGCCCGCCGTTTTTCCGGGGTCCCACTGCCCTAGGGCCACGTTGGGCAGTGCCACGATGTAGTCGGGCAGGTTTTCCACGCGCATGCCACTGAGCGCGAGCGCGGTGTTGCGAAGGCCGCCGCGCCGTACCCGGACCTGCCGCTCCAGATCCCTGAGTTCGCGCTGTGCGGCTTCCGCATACTTCTTGGCGACGCGGGCCCGCTGTTCACGGCTGAAACCTCCGCCGCGCGCCGCCTCGGAGCGCCGCTCGGCCCGACCGGTCCGCGATGCGGCGATGCGGCGGGCCTCAACCAGCCCGGGAAGATTCTTCGCGGCGTCTCCGGCTACGACATGGTGGTACGCCCGCGACTGCAGACGCATCTGCCGCGCCAGCGCGTTGGCCATCACGTTGCGTACCGCGCCCAGCAGGCCCGCCACCAGCGGCCCCTCCAGCGACCACATCAGGAAGAAGACGAACAGGTCGAGCGCCGGATTTGCTTCGGGGGGCGTCTCGGCGGCTCGCAGCCGCTGGTCCTGCACCTCCTCGGCACCCAACTCCACTCCGGTCCGTACGACTTCCCACATGGCGCGTTGCTGTTGGAAGGCCAGGCGTATCTCCGCCACGAGATGGCCGCGTTCGGCCTGCGACAACGTGCGCTTCGCCACGGGAACCTTGCTGGCCTGGGGATCCGACGCGGCGTCACCCACCATGGCCGGCGTCCTCCGCGCGGCACAACCGGTCCTGCGGATCGGCGGGCGGATCCAGCTGCGGGCGAGGGTTGTACTTGGGCAGTGACGAGTCCGGGTCGAGCCAGATGAGGGTGGTCGGCGTCCGTACCTCCCAGGAGTCGTATGGTTCCCCGTCGTCGGGCGCCTGGTTGAGTGCCCTGATCTCGTCCGCGATGGAGACGTATCCGTCCTGCTCAGGAGCGGGGGCCTGGCCGCCTCCCCAGGGGCGTCCGAACCAGAGCCAGTGGTTGACCGCGTTGGCGTAACCGGGCCTGGCCGCGACCACCACCCGGGCGGAGCCCGATCTGAGGAACCGGGTGAACTCCGGATCGGCGCCCTCGATCGGCTGGAGTGCGGACCACTGACCGCTGTCCGCCCAGTAGTAGGGATAGAGGACGTAGGTCATCTTGTCCCACTCGAAGATCTGCTCGAGAAACTGGATCTCGGGAGCCGTGTCGAGCGCGGCGTCCGCCTCTGTGACGGGGGGACCACCGCCTTCCGGCCGTACGACCGCGCTCTTGCCGGCAAAGCGGTACCCGTACAGCATCTCGATGACCTGGCGCTTCAGCTCCTCACGGATCACCTCGCGGCCCCGGGCGGGGGAGAAGCCGGGGATCTCGATGCCGGAGCGGGCCTGGATCGCCCGGGCCTCGTTGTCGTAGCGCGCCTGCCATTCACGGTGGGCGTTCAGCAGGGTCCGATAGGTGTCCAGCCGCCAGCTGTCCGTGGTCACCTGCTTCGGGACGCACGCGAGGGCCACCGACACCGTCCCCTTGTACGCGCCCGCGAAGGTGACGCCGACGGCCACCTCGCGCTCCGGGCGGCTGGTCAGCGCGCTCGTGGACGAGGTGGAGAGCCAGGCGTCCAGGTACTGCGGCAGCGGTACGTCGCCGACCGGCATCACCGTGGCGTTATTCGCGAAGCCGTTGTCCAGGGCGATGCTGGCGCCGCCGACCGTGACCTCGGCGCGAATGCTGTGGTAACCGTCCCGGAAGGTCCAGCCGTCGTTCTGCAGCACGTTCCATCCCTCGGGATGGTCCTGCCAGTCGGCGTGCACGGGAGGGCCTGCTGCCGCCACGGTGACCGAGTCGGCAACGTACCCGTCAGGGACGACCAGGGTGATCGTGGTGCTGGACGACGGGGGCACCCCGAGCGTGGGCACGGACGTGCTGTTGCCCTCCGGTTCCTCCAGCGCGATAGCCGCGGACCCGGTGACCCACACGGTCGCCTCGGGAGGTGGATCGACAACAGCCTGCCACCGGGCGGCGAACCGGCCGTAGTTGTCGGGCCCGAACGAGGACATGGTGAACAGGTTGCTCTCATCGGCCGTTAACGGCTTGCGGTCCGTCGTAAACGGCGGCGGCTCTGGTGTGCTCGGCTTGGGCACTTCCTGCTGATCGCCGATCCATCTCACCAGCGCCGCCGGCTCCGGTATCTGGAACTCCAGCAGATACCGATTCGGATAGCGAAACAGCTGCATCCGCTGGATCTTGTCGACCCAGCGATACACCCCGACGACATGTCCCTCGGGACGATCGCTGTTGTCGATCTCGTGGAGATTGGTCTCCACGATCCGGGTGAGCGACCGGGTCGTACGCTCCGTCCGTACGCGTTCCTCCGTACGGCGCACCGCTCGCTCGACGCTCTCGTGCGCGGTCTCGGTCGCGTGCCGGGTGGCCTCCTGGACCGACCAGTCAAGGCTTCCGGCCACATGGGTCTGCAACTGTGTAGCCCCGTACTGGCCACTGGTGTCCACCTGGCCGTCCACACGGACCGCCAGCGAACTGCCGCGTGCGGCCTCCTCGCTGAGCTGGAAACGGTCCGTGGTCTGCGTATCGAGTTCGTTGACCTTCCTGGTCTCGGTCTCGGTCGTCTCCGTAGTCTCGGTCTCGTCGACCCGCTTGTGCGTACGTTTGCGGTGTTCTCCCTCGAGGACGTTCTCGATGTGGGCGATCTCCCCGGGCTGATAGCAGGACCACTCGTCCCGAACCACCCACAGGTCACCGAAGCCCGCGCGCTGCGCCAGCCGGGCCCGCCGCCGTGGCGTCACCGGCTCCACGTCGACGATGGGGAATGGCGGGCTCGGCACCACCACGAAACGGTGGTGCAGCAACGCCCGGACCTCGTCCGCCGAGGCCGGCCGCAGTTGCCGGTCGGCGAGCGCGGCGATCAATCCGGCGACCAGCAACAGCCGTTGCAGCTTGCCCGCCCTGCGGGAGGCTGCCTCACCGTCGGACGCGTCCGCAGCGAGCGTCGCGCAGAAGCTGCGCCGCACGCAGTTCCACGCCGCACGCCAGCGGTCGTCGGCCACCAACGCGAGGACCAGGCGCTCGTTGTCGTCACAGGGGTCGGGGTCGATTCTCACCACGCTCTGCGCGAGCCGACCCGTCATCGAGACCAGCGCGTCGACCTCGGGAGCCTGCCCGGCACCCACGAGCCAGCGGTCCAGCTGCCGCCACAGGTCGATCACCACCGCGAAGGGACGCGGAGTGTCGGGCTGCCACGGTTCGTGCGGGGTACGGGCCCGATCCGGATCCGCGAAGTACGAGGCGTCGGCCTGCCAGGCGTTCGCGGCCTCGATGAGCGCCTGCCCCGGATACTCCCGCGGGCTGGGCGCCTCCGTGCCCTCCCGGGCGAACAGTTGTGCAGGATCGACGGGCTCGTCGAACAGGACCAGTCGCTCGCCCCCGCCGGGACGTCGGCGCTCAGCACCCCGGACCACCTGGAACCTGAGTGTCTCGCTCATACGCGCACGGGAACGCATTAACGCCGATCGGCTCGCGTCCCCTCCCTCCCCCTGGCAGTGCGACGCGGTAAGTCCCTCATTGTCCCGGAGTGGCGTAAATCTGCCAAGGACTTGTCGGCACGAAGCTCGCCGCGAACGTTACGAGGCGGGCGCTACTGAGCAGCGGGATCGCCTGGCCGCCGCGGGTCTGGCACCGGATGATCTGGGCGATCGCGTGGAATAACTCGGCGGACATCGGGATCACCCGCTCGCGCTCGCTCTTGGACGGAGCGACGACCAGCAGGGCGATGACCTGGCCGTTCGGACGCTTGTATGGCCGGATGCTGAGGTGGCTCAGCTACGAGTTCTTCGACCCGGATTCCGCGGGGCCCAGGACCTCAACGGCCGTCCACTCCCAGAACGCCGACTCCTCCGCCATCAACACGTGTGTCAGCTCGCTCGTCGCCTCGTCGCCTCGTCGGTGACCCCGTACACGAGTCCGATCACCACTCCGATCACCGCGCCGACCACCGTTCCGAGCGCCGCTTCCCTCACGGTGCCGCCCTCGACCGTAGCCACGAGCCCGCCCGCGGCCCCTACGGCGACTCCAGCCCCGGCTCCCACCTTGGCCCCGAGCCTGGCCCCGCCCGCGAGGTCCCTGAGCCCCTGGGAAGTGCGCAGCCGCCGTGTGTCGAGCCGGCGGGGCGATTCAGGTGTGACCGTCCCTCCCACAAGACTGCCGAGGAGGGCGCTGAGGAAGACAACCACAACTGTCGTGACCGGCTTCCTGGGGGCCCAGGCAAGGGGCAGGGTGGTGAGGATGGCGAGGCCCGTGAGGACGGCGTCGGTGGTGCGGACCCGTAACCGTCCGGCGAGGGGCCACAGTTCGTGCCAGACGAGATCGGTGGCCTCTGCCGGACCCTGCCCGCCCGCTGGGGCCCGGGTGCCGCTTGTCGTGCCGGCCGGGTCGAGGTGGACCGACAGACGATGGAGCCACCGGTGGACCTGCTGTGCCGTGTATCTGCGGGGGTTGGGCGTATGGCGGACGGCGGCGGGGATGCAGCGGGCGAGGAGATGCCGGTCTACTGCGTCCGGGTCGGGGAGTGCGAGGAGTTCGGCGGGGTCGCCGTCGTGGTGGTAGACGGTGGCTGTGAGGCCGAGCTTCCACGGGGTGGACAGTACGGTCGCGAGCATCCCGCCTGGTTCGGTGGCGAGGTGGTCGGTGAGTGGTTGCCATCGGGCTTCGTCGAGCGCCCGCCCGGTGAGGTAGCCGCGGGCGTCGGCGGCGTCGACGGGTTCGATCCCGATCCGGGCGGCGTCCAGCACGGTGGCGCCCGGCACCCCGCCGCCCGTGAGGGTGTCGTAGTGCCCGGTGCGGCAGGTCAGGACCAGCGGCCCCGCCTCCCTGCCCTGCTGATACGCGTTCAGCGCCCGCACGACCGCCGCAGCCCGCGGCGCTGCCGGGTCCGGTGCCCCGCCGGGGCCCACCGCGTCCATCTCGTCGAGTCCGTCCAGTACCGGCAGGACCAGGTGGTGACGGACCAGCCCGCCCGCCATGGCCGGCGGCCAGTCGTAGGCTTCCACCAGCCTCTCCACCAGCAGATCCGGTAAGGACTGGCGTTCGGTGTCCCAGCGTGACAGCGGGATCCGCACCGGCACCGGATCACCCTCACTCCTGCCGTCGATCAGCGCGAGCAGGAGTTCCAGCGCCAGGACGGTCTTCCCCGCGCCCGCCGCCCCGGTGATCACCAGACGCTCCGGCTTCGTCTCGCGGTAGTAGGCGGCGATGTCGGGCACGGCCGGCCCTCCCGGCCCGTTGGTGAACAGCCGCCCCGCGCCCGGCGCCGCAGCCGCCCGGCCCGCGCCCGGTGGTACGAGGCGGTAGGTGAGGTTGATGCGCTTGGTGTCGTCGCCGAGGAGCTGCCGCCGCACCGCGCCCTCCCCGGCCTCCACCTGCCGGGCCAGCGTTCCCGCCCACCCCCGGGCGAGCGATGCGTCCGCGAACGCCGCGGTATCGGCCTGCGCCTGCTTCCGCAGCGCCACCACCGCCACCAGACCCGCCACCACCGCCAGCGCCACCGCCAGCAGCCCCGCGGTGTCGGACGCCTGAAGACCGCCGTGACCGAGCTGCCGCACCACATACACGGCAGAAGCCACCGCCACCAGCACACACAAGACACCGACCAGCCGCCAATTGCGCCGCTGGCGGCGCCCCCCGAGTCCCGTCACCCCCCGACCATCCACCACCCCGCCCCCACCACGCCCCCCGCTTCCCGGACTTGTGACCACACCGACGAACAACCGCCTCCCCTACCCCGAAACAGCCCCCGGTCGGCGCCGTCCTCGCCACGATCCTGAGCGCGCGGGGCGCCGCCATCGGGGCCGGGCGGCGGCCTGCAACTGCTTGGGCCGGTCGACGCGTTCCTGATCCGTGACCAGGGCGTTCAGCGCCGCGCGAGGGGTCGAGGCGCTGGCGTCAGCGGTGTCCACACGGCGGGCGACGCCGCGTTCCACCAGCCGGTCCTGCGTTCATGAACCGCTCGGCTCCCTGCGGCACGGCGATCATGGGAACGCCGACGAGGAGCCCTTCGCCGCAGCCGCCCATGCCGGCGTGGGTGACGGAGGCATCGGCCTGTTCCAGGATCGCCCGCTGCGGGACCCAGGAGCGTACGTCGAGGCTGGGCGGGATGGTGCCGAGTTCCTCGGGGCGGGTGTACTTGCCGATCTGGAGTACAACGTGCCAGCAGGGCAAGTTGCCGAAGGCTGCGATGCCCTGGCGGTAGCTGCTCCATGCATCGAGAAGAGCCGTCCCAAATCCCGATATTGGCTGCTAGATTTCCGGGGGAAGGCAGCCGCATTGGGGGGAAACCATGAGCTTCTTCGAACATCTGATCACACACGGTTTGAAGGCCGCCGCCGAGTCCCTCGGGCATCGCACAACCACGCCACGCGACCCCCATGCGCGTGAGCGGCTCATCGCCTTCGCCAAGGAACACAGTGTTCCCGTGTATCTGATCACTCCGAGAATGACCGCGCCGGCAGGTGAGGGGTTCGGATGGGCCTACTCCATGCTGTCCTTCGCGTATGTCATCGCGGGAAAGAAAGGGAAGAGCTTCCGCAAGTGCCGGGACGGCCAGGCCGGACGACGCCTCGGGTACGCACGCGACGGCGGGCCCGGCTGTTGCTGTCAGGGCGGCACGTCCCGGATGAAGGAGGATGTCGAGGCGTCCAGGAACCTCGACCTGAGCAAGTACCGCGACTGAGACGGCGGCCAGCCCCTGCCTCTGCCGGGTGTGCCGGCGGGCACCGCCCGGCGCGGTCCGTCAGGTGTTGAACGCCGCATATCCGGCTGGGCTGGTCGGCGCCACCGGACACGCGCGCGGCAAGATCGTCATCACCGTGCCCTGATACGGCGGAATGTCTCCGCCGGGTAGTTTTGGCCCCCGCCCTCCCCGATGGGCTCAGTCGGTGTCGATGCCGCGCGCGGCGAAGACCTCCGCCGCGTCCGGCACCGTCAGGACGCCGTCCTCCACAAAGGTGACCTCCCGCAGGCTGGGCAGCAAGGCGAGGTCGTCGAGCGAGCGGACGTCGAACAGGTCGTCCTCGCCGTCCCAGGCGGGGGCACAGTGCCGGAAGACGTCCGCCCCGGCGTCGAAGCACAGCTCCTCGACGCGGGCGAGCAGTTCGGCCGGGATCTCCAGGGACTCGAAATTAGCGCGGGACTCCGGCAGCACCTCCGCGTGGAGGCCGTTCTCCAGGACGTAGGACGCGGGGTCGCCGATCCCCCGCTCGGCCAGCCGCGCGGGCAGGTCGTAGACCGGGAGAAGCGGCTCGGAGCCGTACATGAGCTCCTCGATGACGAGCAGCTTGAGGTTGAAATCGCGGAACTGGCTCATGGGACATGAGTACCACGGAGGTACGACACGGTCCTCCGCCCCGCCCCCGGCTGCGGATTGGGTACATGTACTCCTATGTCGCGTGTACGGATCCGGTGGCCTGCTGTCGTGGCGCGGGCCCGGGAGATCGTGGAGGGCTACGACGGCGGTGTCACGCTGCGGCAGGTGATGTACCGGCTGGTGTCCGAGGGGGTGCTGCCGCACACGCCGTCGATGTACCGGCACCTGTCCTCCCACCTCGCGAAGGCGCGCCGCGAGGGGAACTTCCCGGACCTGATCGACACCCTGTGCGAGGTTCACGTCCCGCCCGCCTGGCCGGACGCGACCGCCTTCCTTGGGGAGGTCGTCGGCTGGTTCGGCCTCGAGCGCACCCAGGGCCAGCGGCCCCTGTACGTCGCGGCGGAGAAGGACACCCTCCGGCAGATGTTCACCACCTGGCTCGCCGAGTACGGCCTCCCGGTCCTTGTGGTCCGCGGCTTCGCCTCCCAGTCCTACGCCGACGTCGTCCGCCGCCGCACCGCCCGGCAGGGCCGCGCCACCCTCCTTCGGTTCGGTGACTTCGACGCGAGCGGCGCCGAGATCGAACGGGACTGGGTTAGGGGCACCGCAGACTGCCGTCACCGTCCGCTGACCCGAGAGGGACCGATGCCTTCCACCCGCACCCTGCTGCTGCCCGTCGTGCCCGACGCCCTCGACGGTCTGCTGGAGCTGGAGGACCCGCTGTTCCTGACACTCCGCAACCCCCTGCCGGGCCGGGCGGTTCAGCCGGGCATGCCCACCCAGCGGCGGACCGTCCAGTCATAGTGGCCGATCGTGCCTGGGCGGATCGATGTGAACGTCACCCACTCGTCGCCACTTTCCCCGTCACCGTCGTCGACCGGGTCGTCAAAGGGGCCCGGCGCCCAGGAGACAAGGATCCGGCCCTCCTCCGCCTCGACCACCCAGCCGAGGAACTCCCTGCCGTCCCGGAGCGAGAAGCCGACTTTGTCGGACCTCTCCACACAGCGGACGAAGTAGTCGTGCAACGCCAGGAGTTCAGACACCAGCCCAGCCTACTCATACGGGTATAGACGCGGCCGACGTCGCCGGGTGCGCGCGACAGGCGCTGTCGCCCGTGCTGCACTCGCCCTTCGAGGGCCCGCGCGGCGCCGCCGACCACGAGCTGCTGTCCGCGGTGCTGCGCCGCGCCGGGGGCGGGGACCGCGTCGCCCTGAACCAGGATGAGGCGGAGGGATGGCGTCCCTTGTCGTGGTGTAGCCGATCACGGCTGGGTAGTGCGCCGGGGGCTCCGCCCCGGACCACGTGGGTGCGCTCGGGGCGCCGGGCCGTACGACGCGCTCGGGGAGCAGGGGCCCGCGAAGCCGACCCCTGTGCCCGAGGTACGCAAGAGCCCGGGGGCGGCGGTACCCGCAAGGGCACCGCCGCCCCCCGGGCCGGGGCGTGCGCCGAGATCAGGCCACGGAGTCGGCGACCTTCGCCGGGACGGTGGCCGGGCGCGCGGCCGGCGGCAGCAACGCGCTCAGGCCCACCGCGATCACTCCCACCGCCGTCGCGATCCAGAACACCGTGGTGAACCCGGACCAGGACGGCAGCGGCAGCTCCGCCATGGGCTTCCCGGCGAGCACACTCGCGCTGATCTGTCCGCCGAGCGTGCCGCCGACGCTCTTGAGGACGAAGGCGAGCCCGGTGACGCTCGCGACCCGCTCCACGGGGATCTCCGTGGCCACGGTGTTCATCGCCTGGGTCAGGCCCCAGCCGATGCCGATGCCCATCAGCCCCGAGGACACCGCCAGCGCGGCGGCCCCCTGACGGGCGAAGAACAGGGCCACGCACGAACCGGCGATGGCGATACCGGCCAGTGCCATCACGCCCCGGGCCCCCAGCAGCCGTTCCAGCCAGCCGGTCAGGGGTGCGGCGAGAAGGCCCGCGATGCCCAGGGGAAGGAGCAGCAGCCCGGCGGTGGTGGCATCCCCCTCCAGGCCGTATCCGGTGATGCCCGGTGCGTCGACGATGGTGGGCATGGCGATGTTGATGGCCGAGACGACGTACCCGATGACGAACGACACCAGACAGACGACGGCGACCGGACGGCCGCCCAGCCGCAGCCGGACCAGGGGGTGCTCGGTGCGCGACTCGACGACACAGAACGCGATCAGTCCCAGAACGGCGAGCGCCTCCAGACCGAGGAACGCGGGTGAGGTCCAGCCCCAGGACGCCGCTTTGGTCACGCCGATGAGCAGTGCCGTCAGCGAACCGGCCAGCAGGACGGCCCCGGGGACGTCGAGGCGGCCGTCCCGGTTCACCGGCGGGCAGGATGGCAGGACCCACCAGGAGCAGAGGGCGATCGGGGCCAGCAGGGCGAGGGTGAGCCAGTACAGCCAGCTGTAGTGGAGCCGTTCGAGCAGGGGACCGGCGATGAGCAGTCCCGCCACCGTCGCCAGCGCGGAGGATCCGATGATGAGCCCGTTGGCACTGCGGACGCGGCTCTCGGGCTGGGTGTCCCGGATGATCGCCACGCTCAGGGGGATCAGGCCGAGCCCGACGCCCTGGAGGGCGTGACCGACAGTGAGCTGAAGAACCGATTCTGCGAGGGCGGCGACGAGGACGCCCACGGCGGCGATGGTCACGACCCCGATGAACAGGGGTCTCTTGTCGCGGATGTCGGCGAGCCGGGCGACGACGGGGACGCTGACGGCGCCCACGAGAAGGACCCCGGTGAAGATCCAGGCGATCGACGCCAGGGAGGCGCCCACCCCGCGCTGGATGAGGGGCAGAGCGGGTGCCATCAGGCTTTCCATCAGCGTGAAGCCGACGACCGCGCCGACGAGTACGACGATGGGGGCGCGGCTGGGAGAAGGGGTGTCCTGCACGGCTGACCTCCGGATTTTCGGGGACGGCGGCCCCGATGGGAAGCGAGGAAAGGCGGGGGCGAAGGGGACCGGGGAGCAGCCGGGATCCAGCGGGATCCGGCGGCCCGGTCGTACGAGTTCCGTGGTGGCCGTGGGGGTGAGGTCCGCCAGGATCCAGCCGGATCCCGGCCGCTCGGTCGCGTACGAACTCTGCGGTGGCGCTGGGGGGATGAGAGGGAGGAGGCCGGGTTCCAGGGGGTCGGGTGTCCCGGTGCGGGCGGGCGCATTCCAGGCGGGTCCGGCGTCCCTGTCGCGTACGAACTCCACTGCGGCCGGTGGTACGAGGGCCGGGGGCTAGGCGGGTCCGGCGTCCCTGTCGCGTACGAACTCCGCGGCGGCGAGCGCCGACCCGACCTGCACCGCGACCACCCGGCGGATGTCGACGCGCTTGCCCGGCAGTGCGGTGTCGGCCTCCGTCAGCCACCCCGTGAAGAGCCGCTCGGCCTCGGCGAGACCCCGGCGCACTCCGGCACGGACATTGCCCGCGCCGGTCTCCGCGCCGAACAGCCGCAGCGCGGTCCCGCCGTAGCGGACGCGCAGTATGTGGGGCAGCATGCGGAACGAGAACTCCTCGGACACGGTCGCGGACCACCCCGCCGCGTCGGCGTCCGACAGGAGGGCACGCCAGCCGGAGGACATTTCGGCCAGCCCGCGCAGGCCGTCCTGAAAGGCACGCCGGAAGGGGGTGTCGAGCGTCAGGTCGTTGCCGGCGTCCTCGATCAGACCGGTCAGCTGCTGTGCCGTCTCCTCGCAAGCCGTGATGATCTCACCGACGATCTCTCCGAAGGTGCGTCCGCACGGGGAGGTGTCGGCGGCGGACTCGTCCTCCCAGTAGGGGACTTCGGTGATGACGGAGACCGTGCCGTAAGGGGCGGCGTAGTCCATGCTGCTCGCGCCCGTCGCCGCTTCCACCCCGGCGGGCATCGCCGCCGTGGTCTCCGCGATGCCGGGGGCGAGGATGACGCCCGGGGCGATGAGGTTGCTCGCGGGGATCTCCCAGACGGCCTTGTGCAGCGGCAGGTCCTCGTACCCCGGTACGGCGGCGAGACGGGCGGCGAGGTCGGGGTCGGCGGTGCTGACGTAGTGGAAGACACCTCCGTACTCGCCGTTGTGGAGGGAGCACATCACGGCGGGCTTCAGCTCGTCGATCACACGGGTCAGCGCCACGGTCTCGGGCAGCATCCGGTCGAAGTACCCCGGGCCGCTCAGATGCGGGAAGGTCCACTCGACCTGCTCGTCACCGGCGGGCCGGTAGAACTCCCGGCCGTAGCGCTCCCGGCTGTCCGGGCGGGCGTACCAGCCCTCGTTCAGCCGTGCGCCGTCCGGGTCGACACACGGGACGAAGTGCCAGCGACACCCCAGATCCTTCCGCAGAGCGTCGTCGGCGCACAGGGCGCGCCCCAGCTCGCGGACGGTGAGCGCGCCGACGGGCTCATTGGGGTGCGGTCCGCCGAAGACCAGGACGTTCCGCTCGCCGCTGCCGATGGAGAGCATCCGGATCGGCTCGCCCTGCCGTGAGGTGCCGATCCGCCGGATCTCGACCAGCTCCGGGTACCCGGCCGCGAGCCGGTCCAGCTCGGCCTGCATCTCGTCGACGCTCGGGAACCGGTCGATGGATGGGATCGCCGCGATGGTCGCGGGGATGTCGATGGGCACGGGGCCTCCCCATTCGGTAGAGTTGCTACAGTAATAGTGACTCTACGGAATGGTTCCGGCGGGCACAATGGCACGACAGCGGGAGACATCCGAGGGAGGCGCGGAATGGCGGGCAGGCGGGCCGCGGCGCGGAAGCGCAACGAAGAGGCGCTCATCAAGGCCGCGGAGCAATTGTTCGTCGAGCACGGATACCACGCGGTCGGCATCGAGGCGATCGCCCGCAAGGCCGATCTGACGACCGGCGCGATCTACTCCATCTTCGGGTCCAAGCAGGGTCTGCTGTACGCGGTCATCGACAGCCAGCTCGGCGGCATCAAGGCGGCGACGGCGTTTCTCGGCGACGCCCCGGAACTGTCGCTGGAGCGCGCCGTGGAGGCGTACACCCGCGCTTACTTCGAGAGCGTCGACGGCGTCGACGGCTGGCGCGCGCTGCGGATCGAGTCCGAGGCGTTGGGCCTCGCCCTGCAGGGGGACGGCAGCTCGGGCACCAGCTTCCACGACAGCGTCGACGAGCCCCAGCAGAGGCTGGTCCGGCTGTTGGTCGGCCGCGCCACACCCTCCGGCCCGCTCCCCCCCGACGACGCGGCCCGACTCGCCGCCACTCTCAGCGCCCTTCTGCGCGGACTCTCCCAGCAACACGTCCTCGGTCTGCCCCCCACCGACAGCGCCACCTGGGTCCGCGCGGCCCTGGGCGTGACATCCGCGCTCTGCCCCTGAGCTTGGCGTTTAACCTCGCGGGTCACCCGACCTGCTGATCTGCGGTTCTTCCCGGGACAGCGGAGGCGGCCGTTCTCCACGCTTCGAGATGTCGAGTCACAAAGCACGAGAGAACGGCCGCTGTTCATGAGTTTCCCTGCCGCCGCGCCCGCGAGCGGCGCGTTGAACGTCTTGTCCCGCTTTCGGGTTGAGTTCTACGAGAGCCTGTACGCCCGCGCGGACGTGCTCTTCGAGCTGACCGACGCGGTGCTGTGCACCGATGGCCCGGTCAGGACGCTGGTCGAACTTTCCCTCGCGCATGAGATGCGGCGCGGGCACGGCGCCCTGTACGCGGCTCTGGACAAGGGCTGGTGCGAACCGGCCCGCATCCGCCGGGCGCTGGCCGACCTCCCGCTGCCCCGCATCACCGACGGCCGCATCGCCCTGGCGGCGGATGTCTCCAACTGGCTGCGTCCCGACGCGAACACCAGCCCTGACCGGCTCTTCTGCCATGTCCACGGCCGCCGCGCCGACCGCAGCTGCGACCAGCTGATCCCGGGATGGCCCTATTCCTTCGTCGCGGCCCTCGAACCGGGCCGCACCTCCTGGTGCGCGCTGCTGGACGCCGTCCGCCTGGGGCCGGCTGACGACGCCGCCACGGTCACCGCCGCCCAGCTGCGCGGAGTCGTCACCCGCATCATCGCCGCAGGCCACTGGAGCATCGGCGACCCCGACATCCTGATCGTGATGGATGCCGGCTACGACAGCGCTTACCTCTCCCACGCCCTGGCCGACCTGCCCGTGGTCCTGGCCGGGCGCCTGCGCTCGGACCGCGTCATGCTCCGCGACGCGGGCCCGGCCCGCTCCGGCCCTCGGGGCGGGCGTCCGCGCAAGCACGGCGGCGTGCTGACCTTCGCCAAGCCGGAGTCCTGGCACGCACCCGAGGTCACCACGGTGACGGATACCACCCGCTACGGGAAAGCGGAGGCGATGGCCTGGGACCGCATGCACCCCCGCCTGACCCACCGCGGCCCCTGGCCGGAGCACGCCGCGGAAGAACTCCCACTGCTGCACGGCACGTTGATCCGTCTCACCGTGGAACGACTGCCCGGCGAGGCCGCCCCCAAGCCGGTGTGGCTGTGGTGCTCGGCCACCGACGCCGCCCCGGACACCGTGGACCTGTGGTGGCGGACGTTCCTGCGCAGGTTCGACATCGAGCACACCTTCAGAATGATCAAACAGACGCTCGGCTGGACCGCGCCACGCGTCCGTCACCCCGCCACGGCCGACCTGTGGACCTGGCTGATCATCGCCGCACACACCCAGCTCCGCCTCGCCCGTCCCCTCGCCGAGGACCTGCGCCGCCCCTGGGAACGGCCCGTGAAGACCGAACGGCTGTCCCCGGCCCGCGTCCGTCGAGGGTTTCGCAACCTCCGCCGGAAGACAGCCCGTCCCGCAGCCGCACCGTCGTGGCGGAGGAGAAGAACCGCGGGCAGGCCATCGCGCAGTACGAGCCGCGTTCCGACGTGGCGCGCATGTTCCATTCCCTGGCCGTCAACGGCCGGGTACCTCCCGGAGAACCCCGCGTGAGCCGCAAGAACGCCGACGACTTCGCCGTCGACACCAGCACCGTCAGCGACCTGCTGACCGGCCTGTCCGACCGGTTCGGCAACGAAACCACAGCCCAGAACGCCAGTGACGGCAGGACGGCACGACAGCCCCCAGGTCCCGGCAGCCGGCCCCGCCCAAGCCCAGCAAGTACACGATCCTCCTGGACCAGGACGACGCCATCACCCTCGACGAGCTCGCCGTCGACATGCGCAGACGCACCGGCCCGGCCCGTCGACAAGTCCGATGCGCTGGTAGAGGGCGTTGCTGGTGGCGTTGGCCGCGTCCGAGGCCGACGACGAGCCGGCGCGGCTGCGCGCGAGGAGTGGCCGGAGTCCCAGGGGCAGGAGGTCCGCGTGGAGGCGATCCATGAGGACGGCTTCTACGGGAAGGCCGGCCAGAAGGCTGAACATCCCTCTGCACCAGCGCATGTGAGGAAGCATCAGGATCCCCCGGCCCGGGACACCCGGACGCCGGGGGAGAGGCCGGGGGAGAGGGCCGCGGCACTGCGGGAAAGGCCCTACGAACTGCTGATGACCGCGCTGTACCGGTGCGGCCGGCAGGCCGAGGCGCTCGGCGCGTACGACCGGGCACGCCGCCGACTGGTGCACGACCTGGGCACCGAACCCGGGCCCGAGCTGCGCGGCCACATGGAGGCGATCCTGCACCATCGGGACCCGCACCGGCTCACGGCCGGGCAGACGGCGGCCCGGCCCGCCGGCCACACGGGGGAGAGGGGGCCGGGGCGGCACGTCCGGGCAGGGCGTTCGAGGAGCGGGCCGGCGCCGAGTCGGGCCTGCACCTGCTGCGCGACGAGATCGACCGGCTGCACCGCCACATCGAACGACTCTCGCGGGAACAGCGGGATCTCGTGAACCGGGTCGACCGGCTCACCTCACCCTGCGCAAGCGGGCCGGTGAGGCCGCACCCCGTCCTTCGCGGGCCGGGCCGGCGCGGCTCACCCCACGACGAGCCGCGCACCGCCGGCGGTGACCGCCGCCTCGTGACGGGTCACGAGGATCGAGCGCTGGAGCCGGCTGAGTGCCGACGAGGGCTCCAGCCCCAGTTCCGAGACCAGCGTGGAACGCAGCCTCTGGAAGACGTGGAGCGCCTCACGGCAGCAGGTCGGCCTCGATGCGCTGGTCCAGCGCGCACAGCCGGGCCTCCTCCAGCCGTTTGATCTCGACGCCGATCCGGCTGCCCGGGACTTCCCCCAGGGGTTCCTCGATCAGTGTGGCCACCGAGACCACCTGGTCCGCGTGGAGCGCGAGCAGCCCCAGAACCTGCCTCGGCTTCGGTGCCGTCGGAGCGATCGGCACCCCGTTCTCCCGCACCGACAGAGTGCCCAGCACTTCGATGTCCACGTCTCCCCCAAGATGTGCCCGGAGGCCGGGTTCCGGCCTGTGCGGTTCGCGGTCCCGGGGGCCAATGCGCAGCGAGAACCGGACCCGCCCCCATAAAAAAACAGCGTCGTCGGTTTGTCAATCCTCGCGAGATCCCAACCCTTCACGGAACGCTTCCGGCGACCCCCACGGATGCCCCCGGTTCGTCATAGCGGGAGAAATGCCATGAAAAACCCGGAATGGAGCGGGCATTGGCCCGGATCCGGCGGGAATCTCCGACCGGGCGGGTGGCACGGCGAGGCGACCCCATGGGGAGAAACCGGACGAACGGCTGCCCGCGACGCCTGCGGGCGGGCCCGGCCGGGCGAAACAGGCCGCCCGGTCAGTGGTGGAGGCCCACGGCCGGACAGCCGTTCTCCCGGGCGGCGATGCCGCGGACGCGGTGCCCGGCCCGGCGGGCGGCCGGTGGCCGGTGCACGGCACTCTTTCCCGGATCGCCGGTGCTCCGGCCGGGACCCTCCGGCAACGGGCCTCCGGCAAAAGCCGCCGCATTCCGGCGAGCCACCCGGCCGCGCCGGGCCCCGCTCCCGCACCCTGGACCTCGAAACCTGCACCTCGAACCCGGTCAAAAACGTTCCCCCCGCCCCCGGCCGGCGTGCCGGCCTACGGACGAGGCACAGGACGGCGAGGCACAGGGCAAGCCGGTCAGCGGTGGGGCGGGCCCGGTCTCGGCGGGCGGCCTGCGGTTGTCGCGGCCGGTGACGGTGACGGTGATCCGCGCGGTGATCATCACAGACGGCCCGGCCTCCGATCACGGTGTGATATCGGGCGCTCTCCCCTCCCGGTACCCCGCCGCCCCGCCGGCACTGCCCGGCGGGACCCCTCCGCCGGTCGAAGACCTCGGTACTCGGCCGCCGCTCGGAGAACCGGCCCGACGCGGAGGACTTCCGCAGCAGTGCGCGCAGGTCGGACTCGAAGCCGTCCCGGCGGGTTCAGAACAGGCGCGGGGCGGATGACGGCATCGGGAACACCCGGGCGACCGGGCCGTCGGCCGTGTGCTCCGGCGCCTGCCCATCCGGAACACCATGATGTTCCGGATCGGAGAAGCCCGCCCGCGCGGCGCTCGGCCTCCCCGCCCGGCAGCACACCCCGGCCGGCCCGCCGCACCGGTCCCGGGATCCACGCCCTCCGCGGGGGCCGCCCGGCTACAGAACCGCTCCGTCCCCGCTTGAGGCCCGCCGGGGACGGAAAGGGCGCGGCGGGACGGCCGCACGACGCGGAGCTGGGGCGATGCCCGAGGGAGAGCAAGCGGAACATCCCTCTCCGGAAAATGTACGTACAGAGGATCGATTTGATCTGGAAATTAAACCGGTTGGTATGTATCTTTCGTCGAGTCTCGGACTATCGAGAGCACAACTCGCCAGCAGCTTGTTCAGGGGGAACAATGACCGCGACGTTTCGAGTTGAGCGCCCTGCGATCACCACGTATTCGAGCCAGTGGGATGCGTTGTCACCCACCCCGCTCCACATCCCGCACTACCCCACACTGACGGCCACCGTCCCGAAGGAGTTCGTGCACCGGGCCGCCGTGGCCGAAGTCATGCTGACCGACTGGGAGCGGCTGGACGACGCTCGCTTCATGGTGGCCGCCCAGTGGCCTCGCAGTCACAGCTTCTTCACCCCGATCGGCGGCAGGTTCCACGATCCGCTGATGGCAGCCGAAACAATTCGCCAGGTCGGTGCCCTCCTGGCGCACGCCGAGTTCGGCGTTCCTTTCGATCATCACTTCCTGCTGGGGGACCTCACCCTCACCGTCCACCCCGAGCACCTGGAGGTCCGTCAGACGCCCGCCTCGCTCGAAATCGAGGTCACCTGTACCGAGGTGAAGCGGCGGGGCGGCCGTCTGGCGGGGCTGTGCTACGAGGCGGCTGTCCGCCGCGACGGACAACTCGCCGCGACGGGACGCATCTCCTACGCCTGCACCAGCTCCGCCGTGTACCGGAGGGTACGGCCCGAGCACGTGTTTGACGACCAGCGGCAGCTGCTGGCCCTCACCGCGCCCGCCGCGCCGCAGACCATGGGCCGCACGTCGTCGGCCGACGTCGTGCTCTCACCCATCGGCGAGCGCAACCGCTGGCAGCTGAGAGTGGACACCCGCCATCCCGTGCTCTTCGACCACCCGGTCGACCATGTGCCGGGGATGGTGCTGCTGGAGGCCGCCCGCCAAGGGGCGGCAGCCGTGCTGGAACGTTCCACCTTCCTCCCTCTCGGCATCACCGGCAGTTTCCAGCGGTACGCCGAGCTGGACGCCCCCTGCATCGTCGAGGCCCACCGGCTGCCCCGGGAAACTCCCGGCGGGGCGGAAGCAGTGCGCGTGACGGGCCATCAGGACGGCTCGCTCGTCTTCAGCTCCATCGTGACGGCGGCCCCGCCAAACGGCTGACCGTGACGATGTCGTGGTGAGGCAGCGCGCCTGACTCCCCGGAGCACACCGGTCCTCAAGCCGCCTCCACAGGTGAAGCGGCTTGAGGGCCGGACGGTCCGCCGCCCCGGCCGGGGCGGCGTCACAGCTGCGTGAAAGCCGGCAGATGGGCCGCGGCCCAGTCCCGGAACGACCTCGCCGGCCGGCCCGCCAGCTCCGCCACCGTGTTCTCCACCCGCGTCTTGGCACCGTCCCGCTGCCGCTGCGCACTGTGCAGCAGGGCGTCGACCACGGGCGCGGGATGCCGCTCGCTCCACAGGGCACGGGCACGGGCCGGCTCCAACTCCTCGAAACGCAGCGGACGGCCCAGCAGCTCGGCGAGCTGGGCCGTCTGTTCCACCGCGCTGACCGCCCGCGGTCCGGTCAGCGTGCAGGCCCGCCCGGTCAGGCCCGGCGCGGTGAGCGCCCGTACCGCCACATCCCCGATGTCACGGGGGTCGACACAGGCATTGGCCGACGAACCGTACAGCGCCCGCACGACATGCTCCGTACGTACCGAGGCGGCCCAGGACAGGGTGTTGGACATGAACGAGCGTGGACGCAGCAGCGTCCACTCCATCCCCGACGCGCGCAGCAGGGCCTCGTTCTCCCGCTGCCTCCGGGTGATCGGATCATCGGCCAGCGGGTCCTCCACGGCTGCTGCGGAGAGCTTCACCACGTGCTCCACCCCGGCGCACCGCGCTGCCCGCAGGAAACGTGAATCGTCCTCCCCGACGCAGCCGGTCACCAAAAACACGGCGACCGCTCCCCGCAGCGCACGAGCCAGCGACCGCGGGTCGCCATACTCCCCTTGAACGATCTCGGCCGTCGCCGCGGCTTCGGCGACCCGGTCCGGGCGCCTGGTGAGGACCCGGACCGGCAGACCTGCCGGGAGCCCCCGCAGCACCTCCCGCCCGACCGTCCCGGTGGCACCGGTCACAAGGATCATCAGGTCCCCTCCTGACTGGATTCCCGCCCGTTCTCCGCCCGGGGAACGCCGAACGCCCGGCGGGATGGCTCTCACCCCTCATATAATACGGACTGGACGGTTTTCTGCTCCCCTGGGGGAGAGAGCACAACGCGGGGGGAGTGGGGCAGCGACTGAACGGGCCACAGCGGGGTCCCGGTAGTACACGCCGAGAGAACAACGCCAAGCGGCTCCGGCCCAGCTCGGCGGCTGGGTCGCATCGGCGCAGTGGTCTGTTCGTCGTGCTCGCGGAGCATGCGCATGACGGTCGCGGCTGAGAGGTGCTGGCCCTTCTTCTTGCCGGTGGTGATGACGAGGCGGGCGGCGATGTCGCGCAGGCTCATCTCCTGCTCCCGCAGGTGGAGGGCCATGGAGAGCATGTGGTCGTCGGTGACGCCCGCGCCGCCGATGGTCTTGCCGCGCTTGCGGGCGGACTCGTGGCCTTCGAGGGGGCGGTCGCGGATGTACTCGCCTTCCAGGGGTGTGACCGAGATACGCGCCAAAGGGGCAACAAGATGATCTTGAAGCCCTGAGCGCTCGTCGCCCATCACCCATTCGGCTCAGTGTCGTTGGTGGTGATGTCGAGCGTCGTCTGGGGCCTCGGGTGGGTTGTGACATCGATTGAACGGACCGCGTATCCGCGGTTCAAGCGGCTGATCACCGCGCATGAGCTGCATCTGTTCTTCTCCCCGAGCCGCGATGAGCTGGAGTGGGCGGCCGATTCCACGGAGTGCGATGAGCATCTGCCGGCCCTGCTGCTGATGCTGAAGTCGTACCGGCGCATGGGGTGTTTCCCGGTGCTGGAGGACGTCCCGGAGATGGTGGTGGACTTCGTGCGGCGGGCGGTGGAGCTGCCGGAGGGCACGCTGCCGGTGTACCGGGCGGAGCGGACGGCCAAGCATCACCGGGGCCTGGTCCGCAAGCAGGCCGGCGTGACGTACGACCAGGCGAAGGACCGTGGGATCGTCGAGCAGTCGATCCGCAAGGAAGCCGCGGCGAAGAACCGCCCGGCGGATCTGATCGACATCGCGCTGGAGAAGGTGGTGGAGGCCGGGCTGGAGCTGCCGGGGTTCTCCACCTTCGACAAGACGGCCTCGAAAATCCGCACCGAGGTGAACGCCTCGGTCTGCGCGGGCGTCCACGACCGCATGAGCGCCGCTCAGCGGGCGGGGCTCATGCGGCTGCTGGAGGAGCGCGACAGCGACGGGACGACGCTGTTCAACCGGCTGAAGAAGCCCGCCAAGGGCCCGACCTGGTCGCACTTCAAGAACCTGACCAAGCGTCTGGAATGGCTGGACGAACTCGGTGACACCGATGCGCTGGCAGGCAGGCGGAGTTCGATGTGACGCGTCAGACGACAGCTCCCCCCGGCGTACGTACGGCCCCGTGCCGGTCCGGCGTTTGACCGTGCGTGAAAAATAACGGGTGTACGTTTTGTTTGTCGAGTGGTTGGAGAAACCGCGTGCGTCGGCAGTGAAACAGCAGGGCGGGTCACACACCGGACGGAAGCGCGGTCCCGGGGAGCGGTCGCCGGCGCCGCGAGCGCCGGCCCGTGCCGAACCGAGCCGGGCGGACGCCGGGGGACGCGGCTGCCGCGGCGTCCACACGATCCCGGAGAGGGGCCGGATGGCCCCCGCCCGCGCCTCCTGCGGGGCCGGGACGCCGGGCCCGCCGTCTCCGGTGTCGGGCCCGGGCGGCCCTCCCGGCAGGGGCCGGTGGTGAATCCGGCGCCTGCCGGTCATGATTCCTGCCGGAAGAAGTTACCGGGCGGGCCGACCGGGGCCCCCACCCGGGTTGTAAGATACATACTTGACGGTTTTTTTGAAGAGCCATCTCAGGGCTCAGCGATCTGTGAACGGAGGGACAGTGGTAAAGCAGGACCGAGCCATTCGTACTCGCCAGAGCATCCTGGCGGCCGCCGCGAAGGTGTTCGAGGAGCGCGGATACCAAGCCTCCACCATCACCGAGATCCTCGCCGCCGCCGGGGTGACGAAGGGCGCGCTGTACTTCCACTTCCAGTCCAAGGAGCACCTGGCGCAGGGCGTGCTGGCCGAACAGGACCAGCGCCTGACGATTCCCGCCCGCACCTGCAAGGTCCAGGAGATCGTCGACACCGTCGCCCTCCACGCCTACCGCCTGCAGACCGACCCGATGGTGCGCGCCGGGGTACGCCTGTCGCTCGACCAGCAGGCCACCGACCTGGACCGCAGCGGGCCGTTCCTGCGCTGGAGCGACTTCATCCGCGCCTTCCTGGACAAGGCCCAGGAGCAGGGCGAACTGCTGCCGCACGTGGTCACCGCCGAGACTTCCGACGTCCTGGTGGGTTCCTTCGCCGGCGTCCAGGCCATGTCGCAGATCATCAGCGGCTACCAGGACCTGGGGCGCCGGACCTCCGAACTGCTGCGCCACCTCCTGCCCAACGTCGTCCTGTCCTCCGTGCTCACCACCGTCGAGCTCTCCGCCGACCGGGGAGCCGTCGTCTTCGCCGAGGTGACGGGTCTCCCGGGGAAGACGGAACTGGTGGCCGCCGCCGGCTGACCGTGAGCCGGCCGCGCGGGGACCGGCGCGGAACCGGAGGCGCACGGCCGCGGCCCGGTGCGGCGGCAGAAACGGGGGAACCCGCGGGAGAAGGCGGAGACGGGAGGGACCGGTCCGGTCCGGCGCAACGCCGCGCCCGGTCACCCACCCCGGCGGGACCCGCCCCCGCCGCCCAGATGGGCGGAGAGTGCCGCGCCCAGATCCCCGCCGTCCGAGGCCCAGGCGATATAGCCGTCGGGGCGTACGAGCAGGGCGGCGCACGGCAACCCGGCCGACGGCTCGGCCCGCACGACCCGAAGGTGGCAGGCCCACTCCCGGGCGGCCCTCTCCTCCGCGTCGCAGCCGTCCGGGCCCGGGAGCAGAAGAAGCATCCGGCCGTCCCGCAGCAGCCGGATCACGTCCGTGGGCCCCGCGGACGTGGTGAGGGCGATATTTTGAAGAAACCTTCCTTCCCAGGCCGACGGAGTCGCCGAACGCGCCGGAAGAACCGTGTCCTGCGCGCTGATCATGGCGCTCAGACCGGCACCGCCCCGGTCCTTCGCGAGAAGATCCAGGAACAGGGCCCGCAGCGCGTCGAGCCGGGCCTCCGGATGCATCAGCGACACCTGCGCGCGGACGTTCCCGATGACGCGCCCGGCGGCGGGCCGGCGTTCCGCGTCGTACGAATCCAGCAGACCGCGGCCGGCCGTGCCCCGCACCGTCAGCGCGAGCTTCCAGCCCAGGTTGACGGCGTCCAGCAGCCCTGTGCTCAGGCCCTGACCGCCGATCGGGAAGTGCACATGGGCGGCGTCCCCGGCGAGCAGCACACGCCCTGCCCGGTAGCAGTGAGCCAGCCGCGTGTAGTCGCTGAACCGGCTCAGCCACCGCGGCGCGGTCATGCCGATGTCCCGGCCCATGATCCGCGACGTCTCCCGGCGCAGTTCCTCCAGCGTCGGGGGCAGACCGCGGTCCGGATGGGGGCGGGTGTGGTCGACCGTGCGGATGTGCGTGCCGCCGCCCGGAGCGTCCTTGGCCACGACCCACCCCCGCGGCGTGCGGTGCCAGCCCGCAGGAAGCGCACCGGCCGTCTCCAGCCGGACCAGGCCCATCATCGCGGAGACCGTGGCCCCGTACGCGTCGGACGCCATCCCCGCCAGCTCGCGCACCGAACTGCGCGCCCCGTCGGCGCCCACGACATAGGCCGCATCGCACACCACCCGCCCCTGCGGCCCCTCGGCCACCACCCGGATCCCGCCGGAGCGCCGGTGCAGCTCGATCATGCGGTGCTCCCGCAGGACCCGTACCCCCCGGGAGCGCGCCCGCCCCTCGAACAGCCGCTCCAGATCGGCCTGCGGCCGCTTGAGTATCGGCACGGGCTCGGCCGCGGGGGCGGTGATGAACAGCCCCGGCAGGCCCGCGAAGTGGAACGCGCTGCTGACCGTCCCCGTGTCCGACGCCCGCTCCGGCCCGGGAAGATAGCCCCGCCGCGCCAGTGACTGCACCGTGCGGGCGTGCAGGGTGGTGGCCCTCGGCCTCGCGGACGTGGCCGCCGCCGCCTCCAGGACCAGCGCTCCCACCCGGTAGCCGCCCAGTTCGGCGGCGAGCAGCATGCCGACCGGACCTCCCCCGACAACGACCACGTCCGTACGTATCGGGCGCACCATCGGGCACTCCTCGTCTCCGTGACCGGCACCGTCGCGGGTCCTCGCCCGGGTCCTCGCCCGGGGCGGGCCCGGCCGCTCCTCGCAGCGGCACGACGGCGCTCAAAATATACCGGAGTACCGGTTCTTTGTATCGCCCCTGCGAATTCCCGGCGGATTCCGCGCGGCCGCCGGGAGCGCGACGTGTCGGGATGTGAACGCGGTCCCTGAAAACCGAGCGAGCGGTTTGTTGGTCTAGGATGGTGAGCCCCCGGCAGAGCCCCGGCTCGGCCCTGCCCACGTGCCCCCCTGTCCCCGCCGTAACGGAGCGCCGCGATGGCCCAGCAGGAACGCGCGGTCCATACGCGCGACGCGTTGATCGAGTCCGCCGCCGAGATGTTCGACCGGTACGGCTTCGCACGGGCGTCCCTGTCCGCGATCAGTGCCCGCGCCGGGGTGAGCAACGGAGCGCTGCACTTCCATTTCGGGTGCAAGGCATCCCTCGCCGACGCGGTGAGCATCGAGGCGGTGCACCGACTCGCGCGGATCACCGGCAGCGGGGACCGGGTGCCCGGCGGGGCCCTGCAACTGCTGATCGACGCCACGCACGCCGTGGTACGGGGGCTGGGCCGCGACGCCGTCCTGCGCGCCGGCTTCGACCCCGGCCGGCACCTCGGGTCACCGGGCCCCGCCGCGGGCGCGCGCCGTATCTGGAGGGCCTGGGTCGAGGACGTGCTCGTCCGGGCCGACCGGGAGGGGGCGATGGCGCGGGACGTGACGGCGGCCACGGTGGCGGCCACGGTGGTCGCCGTCACGATGGGGTTCGGGGTCCTGAGCAGGCAGGACGGGTACGACGGATACGAGGACCGGGAGGGGCGCGACGGGCAGGTGGGCGCCGTCACCTGGTTCTGGGGACTGCTGCTGCCGGGGCTCGCGGCGGAGGCGGTCCTCAACGACCTGGTGGCCTCCGGCACCCCCGCCGGGGCGTACTGACCCTGCCGGGGCCGCCGCCGGGACAGGCGTCCGCCGTGCTGTCACCACCGGTCCCCACCCGGCACCGTAGGGCCGGCGGTCGTGACGTCCCGCCCGGGCCCGTCACGGCCGCGGCGCCCTACCCGTTCTGGGCCCCGGCGCTCCCGAAGACGGCGGGCGTGCCGCCCGGTTCGAGGGTGCGGAGCACCTCCGGCAGGGCCAGACAGGGCAGGAAGAGCCGCCAGAACGCGGTGAGCGCCGGGGTGGAGAACCACGCCGGGTCCTCTCTGCCGAGCAGCTCGAAGCCGGTGGTCGCCGCGACGATCACGGCGACCGCGCCGGCCTGCCCGGCCTGGTCGGCGAGCAGGCCCTCGTCGGCGGCCTCGGTCAGCAACTGCCGCACACACAGCTGCCATTCCTGGTTCAGGTCCGGCCCGGTGCGCCGGGGGGCCTCGTAGCTCAGCTGGACGCCGGCGCGCGCTACCACGTCCCAGCGCAGCCGGGCCGCCAGGGCGTGCGAGATGTTCATCAGCCGCTGCAGCGCGTTCATGCCGGGTCGCTGTGCCAGCCAGGCTTCCCGGCGCAGGCTCGCACCCGCCGCCGCCTCCACGGTCGAGGCCATCGCGGCCTTGTTCTCGAAGTGGAAGTGCAGCGCGCCGGGGCTGACGCCCGCACCGGCGCTGATGTCGGTCAGTTTCGCCTGAACGTATCCGTGCCGCTCGAACGCCTCAGCCGCGGACCGGATGAGTGAGTGGCGTGTGCGAGCGGCACGTTTCTGTTTTGTCACGGGTGCTCCTTGGCTCAGGGGCTACACCTGGAGTTATAAAACCAGCATAGCGGTTTCTTAGGGCTCTCGACCCCAAGGGTTTCCGCCGACCGGCAAGGTGCCGCCTGTCGTCTTGTCCCCTGCGGGCCGCGACTGGCGGGAGGCCGTCCGGGGGAGTGTGTGGGTGGTTGTGCCGCCGGAGGGTCTTGAAAACCGCCACGTTGGTATGATTATCTGTCGGAGGGGCCGGTCGCCGTCGGCTCCGTCGGCTTCCGGCACGAGCAGGCGCTTTCCCGGCCTCCCGGTCCGGACCGGCTCCCGTGGTCGTGCCCACATCCCCCGAGGCGCGACCGCGGGAGCGCTGTCCTCCGGGCAGGTCCCGGGGGGCTTCGGCCACCGGCTCCGGCGGCGTTGTGGCCTCCCCGCCTCCGCCCCGGAGCACCCCGGCGCCGCTCCGCGGTTCGACGACCTCCGCCCCGGCCTGTCGGCTCCGTGGCCGAACGGCCCGGCGCCTTCGATCTGCCGCCGGCGGAGCTCGCCCGCGTCCTCGGCACGTACGCCACCCGCGTTCTCACCCCGCGCGGCTCCACCGCCGTCTCCGGCCTGGAGCTGATGACCGCTCTGCGGCCGCCGACCCGCGCCGCCCAGGACGCGGCCGGTGCCTGGGTCCCGGCGCCCAACCCGGGCGCGCTCGGTGCCGTGGTTGATCCGGCGCCGCCGGAGGCTCCGGCGGAGCACCCCGTCGCACAGGGCTGGGAGGGCGGCTTCCTCGACGAGGAGGCGTACCAGTGGACCCGTGACATCGACACTCTCACCGGGGCGGAGTGCGCCCTGCCGTACGCGGTCGGCCTGGACATCAACACCGCCTTCCTCGCCGCCGCCGCGAGACTGTCCGTCGGCCTCGGCGGCCCCGAGCACGTCCGCCGGCCGGTGTTCGACAAGAAGATCCCCGGCTCCTGGCTGGTCGATCTCTCCGGCGTCACGATCGACCCGCGTCTCCCGTCGCCGTTCACCCCGTCCGGTGTCCGCCCGTCCGGCCCGGCCTGGTACGCCACCCCGACCGTCGCCTACGCCGCGGAACTCGGCGCCGACGTCCGGCCGGTCGAGGCGTATCTGCGCCGCGAGTACGGGGCCTATCTGGATCCGTGGCACGACCGGCTCAAGGAGGCGTACGTGACCACGATGGCCGGCCTCGGCGTCCCGGTCGGCAAGAACGCCGACGAGCGCGCGTTCCTGGCGGCGATGGAACACCACAAGGAGAACGCCCCCGGCCTCGCCGCCGTACTCGCCGCGATCAAGTCCACCGGGCGGCATCGGGAAACTCCGCGAACGCCCGCAGGGCAGGCACTACCGGGACGGCGAACGGTGGCCGGCCCTGCGGGCCCGCAGGCTGCGTGAGAGGGTCGGCGCCGACTCGGGGGTGACCAGGAGTTCCACCAGTCCGCTCGCCTTGCCCGGGGCGTGGTCGATGGAGACGTCCTCGATGTTCACCCGGGACGCGTCGATGTCGGCGAAGAGCCGCGCCAGCTCGCCGGGCTGGTCACCGACGAGGACCGAGACCGTCACATAGCCGGTCTTGGGCGCCCCGTGCTTGTTCGGCAGCCGGTCGCGGCCCGTGTTGCCGCTGCGCAGCAGGCCGAGCAGCGAGTCGGCGGCCGCGTCGGACTCCGCCGCGTCGCCGGCCGTGAGGCCGCGCAGGGCGGTGATGGCGGTCTCCAGGTCGCGGGCGAGGGCGGTCAGGTGGTCGGCGACCGAGTCGGCGTTGGACGCCAGGATGTTCAGCCACAGCCGGGGGTTACCGGCGGCGATCCGGGTGACGTCCCGTACTCCCTGGCCGGCCAGCGCGATCTCGGAGTCCGCGGCGGTCTCCAGGCGGGCCGCCATCAGACTGGCCACCAGGTGCGGGGTGTGGGAGATCAGGCCGACCGCGGCGTCGTGCTCGTCGGGGTCCATCACAAGCGGTTGCGCGCCGCAGAGGTCGATCATCGTGGCGACAGTCCGCCGGGTCAGCTCGGAGGTGGTGGGCAACGGGGCGAGGGCCCAGACCCGGCCCTCGAAGAGGTTGGCGCGGGCGGCGAGGGGCCCGGAGCGCTCCCCGCCGGCCATCGGGTGGCCGCCCAGGTACGAGCCGAGGTCGCAGCCCAGCGCGGCGGCCTCCCGCATCGGGCGGGACTTGACACTGGCGACGTCGGTGTAGGCATGGGCGAGTCCGCGCTTCTGTGCCTCGGCGAGGGTGAGGGCGAGGTCGGCCGGCGGCACCGCGAGGACGGCCAGGTCGACGGTCTCGTTGGGGACCTCGGCGATGCCCGCGCCGACGGCCGCCGCGGTGAGCGCGGCCATGGGTTCGCGGTCGACGAGGTAGACGGTGACGCCCTTGGCGGTCAGGGCGAGCGCGATCGAGGTGCCGATCAGCCCGGTTCCGATGACGGCGGCGGTACGCAGCATGGTGGCTCCTGGGAAGTCAGGGGGGTGGGGCCGGCCACACGGGACCGGGGAGAGGGGTCGTGCGTCCGGCGAGCCGGAGGGGCGGGCGGGGGCCCGGGGGCGGGGCGGGCCGTGACCGCCGCACGGCCGCCGCCCTCGTTTCACGCCCGGTGACACTGTCCGCCGGTGATCGGTCGGTGCTGATCAGGCGGTGGTGATGCGGACGGCGCCGGCCACGGCCTCGGCGTTGCGCAGGGCCTGCGCCGAGGTGGTGCCCCGGGTCATCACCGAGCCGACCCGGTCCCAGGAGCTGGACAGTTCGCGCACGGTGTCCCCGGCCTCCAGCGGCAGCGAGAGCGACAGCACGCCGGGCAGTCCCCGGGCCTCCTCGACGCCCTCGACCGAGACGACCTCGCCGGGCGTGGCCTCCAGGAAGCGCACCGCGGCGCCGCCGGCGGCCTTCCGGGGCAGCGGTTCGGGCCGCTCGCCCAGCATGACGGTGTAGAACGCCCCGGCCAGGTTGATCCGGTACGCCTCCTCGATCAGCATCGGTATGCCGTCGCCGGGGAACCGGCCGGCGCATTCGACGAGGTAGGGACGGCCGCCGCTGACGATCCACTCGCAGTGCACCATGCCGCTGCCGAAGCCGACCGCGCGCAGCACCGCCTCGGTCTGGGCGACCAGCAGCGCGGACAGCTCGTCGGAGATGCCGGCGGCGGGGATGGTGTGCCCGAGCTCGATGGGGCGCGGCCCGGGGTAGAGGAGTTTGCCGGTGACGTTGGAGAACAGCACCTCGCCCTCGCGGACCAGGAACTCGACGCTGTACTCGTCGCCGTGGACGTACTGCTCGATGAGCATCCGCAGTTCGCGCTCCCGGTCGGGGACCCGGTTTCCCTCGTCCTGGCTGACGCACTCGGTCCAGGCGGCGTCCAGGCCGTCGAGGGAGTGCAGCACCTTGGTGCCGACGGAGGCCTGCCGGTTGGAGGGCTTGAGGACCAGGGAGCCGGGGTGGGCGGCGGCGAACTCGCGGACCTCGTCGACGGACTCGACCTCGCCGGAGGCCGGGTTGAGGACGCCGGCGGCCCGGGTGACCCGGCGCAGCAGCGACTTGTCCCGCATGATCTGCGCGGCTCCGGCGCCGGCCCCGGGCAGCCCGTACCGCTCCGCCAGCCGGGCGGCGAACGGGGTGGCGTACTCGACGAGCGGGGCCACGACGGCCGGGTCGAGGTCGGGATAGGTGCTGTAGAACTCGTCGGCCGAGGCGGGCAACTGGTATTCCCACTCGATGAGTTCGCGCAGCATCGCAGCGCCCTCCAGGGCGTTCTTGACGTCGCACTTGCGGATCACGTCCGGCTCGTCGATGACGATCACCGAGCCGGGGGCGAACTCCTTGATGTGGGGGAGGACGTTGACGTAGCCGACGATGATCCAGGGCTGCTCGGTCATGGTGCTTCTCCTTACGGGATCGGATTCGGGGTCGGATACGGGATCGGTGGGGGCCGGGCGCGGGCAGATCAGCGGCGGATCTCAAGCGTGCAGCACTTGACGCTGCCGCCCGCCTTGAGCAGCTCGGACAGGTCCACGTGGTGGGTGCGGTAACCGTGGGCGCGGAGTTTGGCGGCCAGCGCGGTGGCGGGCTCGGGGAGGATGACGTCGCCGCCGTCGGAGACCAGGTTGAGCCCGAAGACCAGGGCGTCCTCCTCGTCGGCGAGGACGGCGTTCGGGAAGAGGGCCCGCAGCACCTCAAGGCTCTCGGCGTCGAAGGCGCCGGGGTAGTAGACGATCTGGTTGTCGTCGAGCGCGGCCAACGCGGTGTCCAGGTGGTAGAAGCGGGGGTCGACCAGCCTCAGGCCGAAGACCGGCCGGCCGAACAGGGCGCGGGCCTCTTCCTGCGAGCGGGGGTCGGAGCGGAAGCCGTTGCCGGCCAGTACGGTCCGGCCGGTGGGCACGTAGTCGCCCTCGCCCTCGCTGGTGAAGGCGGCCTGGACCACTTCCGGGTAGCCCTGCTCGGCGAACCAGGCGGCCCACAGCGCGGCCTCGGGGCGGCGCTCGGGGTGGCGGTAGCGGGAGACCAGGACCTTGCCGTCGACGACGACGGCGCCGTTCGCGGCGAAGACCATGTCGGGGAGCCCGGCGGCGGGCTCGATGGTGCGGACGGTGTGGCCGAGCCGCAGGTAGAGGTCGCGCAGGTCCTCCCACTGGGCGATGGCCAGGGCTCGGTCGGTGGGTTTCGCGGGGTCCATCCACTCGTTGATGCGGTAGGTGACCTCGAAGTGCTCGGGGCGGCACATCACGTACTCACGGGGGCGCGAGGAACGGGGGGCCGGGGCGGTCCCGGGCGCGAGGGGAGCGGTCATGGCGGGGTCCTTTGCGAGACGAGGGGCAGTTCGAGGACGCCGGTCGGGGTCAGCCGGTGATCCCGAGGCTGAGCGGGAAGCTCGGCCGGCGGTCCAGGAGGTGGGCGCCGGCGGACTGCAGGATCTTGTCCTGGGCCACCACGTGCTGGCACATCGTGATGGTGTCGCGGAGCCAGCGGTCGAGCGGGCTCGACTTGTAGATCGCGGAGGTCTGCATGATGTCGTAGAGGCGCATCACGATGGAGCGGGCGGTGCGGAAGGCGTGCAGCCGGGAGAGGGGGAGCGCGGCGCGCTCCTCGGGGGTGAGGTCGTCGAGGGTGCCATGGGCGGCCAGGACGTCCCACTGGCGGTTCATCGCGCCGTAGACCGCGCTGCGGGTGGCGTTGAAGTCGGCCTCGCACTCGGCGAGGGTGACCTGCACCCGCCAGGCGTCGGCCCAACCGGTGCCGGTGGGGGCGGACTTGGCCTTCACCTGCTCGCGGACCCAGTCCAGGGCGGCGCGGGCGACGCCGAGCGGAACGCCGGGCATGTTGCGCATGTGGACCTCGGGCTGGGCCAGCGGGCCCTCGCCGTTGCGGACCTCGCCGAAGGTGAGCGTGTGGCCGTCGGGGACGAAGACGCCGTGGATGGCGTAGTCGCAACTGCCGCTGCCCGAGAGGCCGGTGGTGTGCCAGGTGTCGATGATCTCGACGTCGGCCCGCGGCACCATCAGCAGGATGGAGTCGGGGGAGCCGTCGACAAGCAGCGGGGCCCCGTCCTGGTGGATGAAGGCGCCGGAGATCACCCAGTCGGCGTGGGTGATGCCGCTGCCGAACTGCCACCGGCCGGTCAGCCGGTAGCCGCCCTCGACGCGCTCGGCGCGGCCGGTAGGGAAGAGCAGGCCGGCCGTGGACATGTCCAGCCGGGGAAACATCTCCTTGGCGACCGTCTCGTCGAGGAACGAGGCGTACAGGCCGGAGTCCATGCCGATCATCGCGGCCCAGCCGGCCGAGGAGTCGCCGTAGGCCAGCGCCTCGACCACCTCGGTCTGCTCGACCGAGGTCAGTTCCGGGCCGCCCCACGCCTTGCTGAAGCCCATCCGGAACGCGCCGGTGGCGCGGACCAGCTCGACGACGTCGGCGGGGAGCCGGCGGTTCTGCTCGATTTCGGCCGCGCGCTCCCGCAGCTGGGGAGCCAGCGCCTTGGCGGCGGCGAGGATGCCGGCGGCGGTGTTGGGGACCGCCTGGGTGTTCGTCATGGTCAGGACTCCTTGGTCTGTGCGGCCGGGGCGGTCTGTGCGGTGCGGGCGGCCGGGGCGGTCTGAGTGACCTGGGCGGTCCCGGTGCTCCCGGCGGCCTGTGCGCTCGCCAACTGCTGGAAGGTGCCGTGCAGGAAGAGCAGCGGGGGCTGCTCGTCGCGGGTTCCGGTGGCGACCACCTCGCCGATCACCATCGTGTGGTCGCCGAGGTCGAAGCTGTCCCAGAGCACGCACTCCAGGCCGCTCTGCGCGTCGAGCATCAGGGCCCCGGTGGCCGGGCCGGGGCCGGCCCGAAGGGCGGCGACCGTCTCGGCGCGGTCGCTGCGGCTCCTGGCGAGCTGCCGGGCCACCGTCTCGGCGTCGCGGTCGAGGATGGAGATCGCCCACTTCTTCGTCGCGAGCAGTTCGTCGAGGAACTGGGAGCCGCGGCGCAGCGAGAGGGAGATCAGCGGCGGTTCGAGGGACACCGAGGTGAGCGAGTTGAGCGTGACGGCGTCGTGGGCGCGGACCCCGTCGTGGTCCGTGTAGGTCGTGGCGACGCAGACGCCGGTGGCGAAGTTGCGCATCGCGCTTCGCAGATCAGGTGACATGCCGTTTCTCCTCGACATCAGGGACATCGGAGTCATCAGATGGCCTGGTTGAAAGTGAAGACCCGCTGGGGGTCGTAGCGGCGCTTGATCTCCTGGAGCCGGTCCAGGTTGGGGCCGAAGTAGGCGGCCTGGGCCTGCGGCAGGTCGGGGTCGGCGAAGTTGACGTAGGAGGCGTCCCTGGCGTGCGCGCCCATCGCGGCGTGCAGGTCGGTCAGCCAGTCGAGGTTGACGCGGCGGACGTCGTCGTCGTCCTCGGTGGACCAGGAGGTGTCCATCGAGATCAGGAAGAGCACGTCCCGGTGCGGGAAGGCGGTCTCGGTGACGGGCACCCGGTTGATGGCCCCGCCCCAGGTGAACAGGGCGACGCCGGCCCCGTCCGGGTTGCCGCTGCCGGGCCACTTGCGCAGCGCGACGAGCAGCGTCTCCACCCCTTCCGCGGTGAGCGGCTCGGTGACGGTGCGGGTGCGGACCGCGAAGGGGTCGCCGGAGGTCTCGTGGTGCAGGAAGTCCTTGGCCTCCCAGTAGCTGCGGTTCTCGATGTCGACGGTGGAGGGGGAGCCGACCGCCAGGGCGGGCGCGAGCAGCTCGCGCAGCTCGGCGGCCGACCCCAGGTGCTGGCCGATCACCGACACGTTGCCGTCCTCCACGCCGGACCGGCTGACGCCGATCCGGGCGGAGAAGCGGTCCGGGGCGTCCCGCATGATCTGCTGCATCACCGGCAGCACGGCCTCGGCGTCGTTCAGCGGCCACAGCAGGAGGCAGGTGGAGCTGGCGACCGCCGGCCGGGCCTGGAAGGTGAAGAGGGTGTTGATGCCGAAGTTGCCGCCGCCGCCTCCCTTGCAGGCCCAGAACAGGTCGGGGTGGCTGGTCTCGTTGCAGGTGACCAGGGTGCCGTCGGCGAGCACCATCTCCGTCTCCACCAGGGAGTCGCAGGTCAGGCCGAAGGCCCGGGAGACCGCGGCGACGCCGCCGCCGAGGGTGAGCCCGCCGATGCCGACCGTGTCGGAGTTGCCGAGCGGCACCGCCAGGTCGTGACGCTGGAGTTCGGCGTAGAGCTGCCCGGAGCGGACTCCGCCGCCGACCGTGACCAACTCCCGCTCGATGTCGGTGGTGATGGTGTCGAGGCTGTGCAGGTCGATCACGAGCCCGGTGGTGGCGGCCTGACCGGCGTAGCTGTGGCCGCCGCCGCGGGCCACCACCGGCAGCCCCTGCTCGCGGGCCCAGGCGAGGCCCTGGACGACGTCCTCGACCTCGGCCGCCGAGAGGACGCCGGCCGCCCGGACGTCCGCGTAGCGCTTGTTGAAGGCGCTGCTGTTCTCCTCGAAACCGGGCTCGCCCGGCAGTCGCACCGTTCCCCGGACCCGCTCCCGCAGGCCCTCCCAGCCGGTCATCGCGTGTCCTCCGTATCCGTCACTTCGGCCAGGTACGACACGCCGGTGTCCGCGTGCGGTCCGTACCGCTCCCACTCCTCCCGCAGCACCAGCACGCCGTCGGCGTCGCGCTCCGGGGTGCTGACGGCGTGTCCGACGATCACGTCGCCGCCGTCCGTGACCATCGTGTAGGCGAACCGGAGGACGCCGTCGGGGCCGCAGATCCCGTTCACGCTGCCCCGGCGGATCGGCCCGCCGGCGAAGGTCGCCCAGACCAGGTCCTCGGTCTGGAGGTAGCGGGTGGTCACTCCGTCGTCGGCGGCCAGCTTGCGGAACCGGCGCCCGTTGTAGTCGACGTTCACTTCTCCACGTCCAGGAGTCCGGCCGGCATCTCCAGCCGTGCCCTGATGTCCTTGCGCTCCAGCGGGTCCGCGTCCAGGCCGACGGCCGACAGGGCGGCCCCGAGCCGGTCGGCGCACTCCTCGGTGGACTCGCCGGTGCAGACCACGAAGGAGTGCCGGGCCAGGTAGCCACCGGGCGGGAGGCGCAGTTCGGTGCCCGGCTCGACCATCGGGGAGGCGGTGACCAGGCCCGGCAGACCGGTCGGCACCCGTATCTCGCGGACGGTCACGTCCTGCTCCGGGTAGCCGAAGCGGATGCCCGCGACGCCGTGTCGGCTGAAGGCGAGGTCCGGGCGGTGTCCGGCCGCGACCTGCACCAGCAGCTCACCGGGGTCGATCCCGGTGGCGATCCGGCCGAGGAAGGGGATCAGGTCCCCGCCGAGCCGGCCGTTGATCTCGATGATCACCGGGCCGTAGGAGGTGAGCTTGACCTCGGCGTGGGTCATGCCGTTCTCGACGCCGAGCACCTCGTGCGCCTTGGTCAGGACGTCGGTCAGCTCCGGGTCGTGCAGCAGCGGGTCGGCCGCGTCCACCACATGGCCCACCTCCTCGAAGTACGGGTGGTGGCCGGTCTCCTTGCGGGCGATGAACATCACCCGGTACTCGCCCTGGTGCACCACGCCGTCGATGCTGATCTCGGGGCCATCGGCGAAGCCCTCCACGATCGCCCCGCCCCGGTAGGGCTCGTCGCCGACCAGGCTGGCGTTGGAGGCGACGGTGTAGGCGCGGTCGAGCCGGGTCTCGTCCTGGGCGAGCACCACGCCCATCGAGGCGCCCAGCGCCCGCGGCTTGACGACCACCGGGTAGCCGATCCGGGCGGCGGCCTCGCGGGCCTGCTCCAGGCTGTCGGTGAGTTCGAAGCCGGGCTGGGGGAGCCCGGCGGCGGTCAGCCGGGTACGAGTGCGGTGCTTGTCCCGGCAGCCCTCGACGCCGGCCAGGCCCAGGCCCGGCACACCGAACTCGGCGGCCAGTTCGGCGGTCGGCATGACCAGCGGCTCGTCGTAGCAGAACAGTCCGACCACGGTCCGGCGGCCGGCTATCTCCCGGGCCGCCTTGCGGAGTTCGTCGTGGTCGAACACGTTGACCACGGTGATCTCGTCGAAGTAGGACTGCTGCCAGACGGGCTTGAGGTTGTTGACCAGAACCAGCTTGAGGTCCAGCTCGGCCGCCCGGCGGGCGGCGGACTCGATCAGGTACTCGCGGTAGACCTTGAGTCCGCTGCCGATCACCAGCAGCACACGGTCGTCGGTGCTCATGTCGTCTCCTCCCGGGAATCCGTGCTGAGTGCTTCGAGAATGCGTTCGGCCACCAGCGGTGCGGTGCGGAAGCCGTCGCCGCCGCTGGCGGTCCTGGCCCAGGTGTGCGGGCCGATCCGGTTCAGGTGCGCGGCGCCGGTCTTGGCGTCCAGCAGGTAGTGGCAGCGCTTGACCGCCATCACGGTGTAACGGTCGGGTTCGGCCAGGATCGGTTCGAGCAGGACGTGCTCGGCCCACTCGCGCTCCTCCTCCGGCGTGCCGGCGGTGACCATGTCCGCCTCCCGGCAGGCCGAGGCCGAGCTCATCTTCAGGAGCGTGCCGTCGCCCGGGGGCAGCAGCCAGGCCATTCCCTCGGCGCCGATCCGGCCGATTCCGGGGGTGTTCGCCCAGACGCCGTTCAGCTGCTCCGGGGGCTTGAGGTAGACCAGGGTCTGCCGGTGCAGCACCATCGACAGGTCGACCAGGTTCTTCGACCAGGGGCCGGTGGCGATCAGGGTGAGGTCGCCGCCCAGCGTCTCCGCGTCGGGCAGGTGCACCTCGCCGGTCTCCGGGTCGACCGCCTTGACCTCCTGCCAGGGGCGCAGGGTGACGTTGGGCTGCTCGGTGAGCCAGCGGGCGATCACCTGGAGGGCGCGGTCGGCGAGCAGGATGCCGCCGTGGCGTTCGAGGATGCCGACGGTGCCCGGCGGGAACCGGACGTGCGGGACCTCGTCCGGCGGTACCACGTCCACCGGCAGGTTGGCCGCCGACGCCGCCGCCAGGACCGCGTCCATCTCGTCCTCGGCCCAGGCGGTGATCATGCCCACCCGGCGGTAGAACTTGACGCCGACCATGGCCTCCAGGCCCATCCAGCGGCGGTGTGCCACCGCGATCCGCCTGGAGGAGGCGAGGTCGGCCGGGTCGAGCGCGCGGACCGCCCGGTGCTGGTCGAAGGAGGTGGAGCCGGGGTTGGGGATGGCGTCCCGGTCGAGGACGGTGACGTGGTGCCCGGCGAGCGCGCACCGCACCGCGGTGAGCAGGCCGGTCACGCCGGCGCCGACGACCAGGACCCGCTTCGCGTCGGGGTTCATTTCACGCCGCCTCCGTGCCCAGCCGGGGGAGGTCGGCCACGGTGATCGAGGTCGTGGAGTCGCCGGCCGTCAGCCGGGTGTCGACCCCGGCCCGCTCGGCGAGATCGATCAGGATCGGCGCCGCGTTGCGGAGCACCGCGAGCGCCTGGTGGACGAAGTCGCCCGCCCGGTCGTCGGTCACCTCCCAGCGGTCGAGACGGCCCAGCTGCTCGGCGAGCGTCTCCGCGGCCCGGCCGAGGCTGAAGTCGTCCGGGGAGAAGGCGGCGGCGAACCGCTCGGTGATCCGGTCGGCCGCCGCACGGGATGCGGCGGACACCGGCAGGGTCTGCCCGGTCCACCGGCCGGCCTTGGCGGCCACCCGGTTCCACGGCTCGACGAGCCGGGCCCCGGTGACGGCGGCCACCGCCGACCAGCCGAAGTTGGTCCGCTGGTTCTCCGGGCTGGTGGCGGCCAGGTGGTAGCGGCCCACGTCCCGCGGCAGCCGGTCGGCGAACTCCCGCCCCCAGACCAGGTGGCCCCGGCTGGTGGAGAACTTGCGGTGGTCCAGCTCGTAGAACTCGTTGGTGACGAACCGGGTGGGCAGGGCGTACCGGTCGTGCAGGGCGAGCAGCATGGCCGCCCCGGCGATGGCGAAGGGGAAGGTGTTGTCGAAGCCGAGGAAGTAGACGACCTCGGTGCCGGACTCGGGCCACCAGAGCTGGTCGTCGGCCGCCACCACCTCGCCGCGCTCCTCGGCGGCCAGCACGGTCGTGAAGATGGACCAGGCCATCGTCTCGGCGTTGGGGTTGACGCTCTGGCCGGGAACCTCGGCGAAGGGGGCGGGGATGCCGCCGCCGACCGGGTAGGTGAGGGGGAAGTCGGGCAGCGGGCGGGCCAGCATCTCCCGGACGGCCTGCGCCATGTGCGGCCGCAGGGCGGCGCCGCTGCTCGCGAAGTACTCCCGCAGCTGTTCGCGGTACTCCTCGAGCGGAAGCACCAGGATCGGCACCTCGCGCAGTTCCAGGACCTCGTCGGGGTTCTCGGTGGAGCGGGGGGAGATCAGGTCGCCGGCCGCCAGCGGGTGGCCGCAGCTCTCGCAGAGTCCGGCGCAGCCCTCGGCGAGGCAGTTCGGGCAGCCGCCGGAGACGAAGCCGTCGACCAGGTAGGCGCCGGTGCCGGGGGAGTAGGGGAAGAGGGTGGGGCGCAGGACCAGCTTTCCGGCGTCGTGGAGCAGGCTGACGAAGTGCAGTACCTGCTTGGTGAAGCGCTCCTCGTCGCGGGTGAAGCCGTCCACGGCGATGCCCATCGCGGCGAGCGTGGACTCGATCTTCGCGGTGGAGTCGGCGACCAGGGCCTCGGGGGTGACGCCGAGCCGGCGGGCGGTGGTGACGACGAAGGTGGAGGTGTCCTGCGCGCCGGTGCCGAAGACCACGTCCCGGCCGACGGCCCGCTGGTGGCGGGTGAAGACGTCGGCGGCCAGGAACGGTCCGGCCAGATGGCCCAGGTGCAGGTCGCCGTTGGCGGTGGGGGCGGGCGATATCACCGCCACGCGCTTGCTCATGTGGTGGCTCCCTTCAGGTGGCGGGAGAGGAAGGTCTCGGACATGTCGGAGTCCCACCAGATGCTGTAGTAGTCGAAGTCGCCGTCGGAGTCGTTGACGACCTTGTGGGTGCAGCCCGGCGGGAGGTGGACGATGTCGCCGGCCACGAACTCGTGCTCGGCGCCGTCCACCACCAGAGCGGCCCGGCCGCTCATCGCGATGAAGATCTCGTACTCGTGGTGGTTGTGCGGGGTGGACTCGCCGCCGGAGCGGACGACGCACCAGGCGCCCTCGAAGGGGGCGTTGAGGACGCTCCAGGGCTTAAGACGCTCGCCCTCGATGCCGTAGGCGGGGGTCAGTTCCGCGCGGTTCAGTCGTCGGATCTCCATCAGCGCATCGCCGCCGACGCCGAGACGCTGCGGCGGGCCAACAGGTCGGTGGTGATCTCGTGCGACCGCTGGGCGAGCACGCTGAGCAGCGAGTCGGAGATGCCGTGCGTCGCCTCGTTGAAGCCCTGGAGGTAGAGGCCGGCGGCCCGGGTGTCCTCGCCGAGGTCGACGCGGTAGTTGCGGTTGGCCTCGATGTGGTCGACGCCGGCCTGCGCGGCCAGGCTGCGGACCATCGCCGGCATCCGCTGGTCGTAGCCGGTGCCGAGCAGGACCAGGTCGCAGCGGAAGGACTCGACGCGGCCGGTCTTGCGGTCGCGCAGTTCGAGGACGACTTCGCCGTCCTCCTCGCGGGAGGAGACGATCTCGGTCATCGAACGGACGGCGGAGCGCTGGGAGTTCGACAGTTTCTGCTCGTAGAGCATCATGTACGTCTCGTCCAGGAACGGGGCGGCCAGACCGGCGTAGTTGGTCAGGCGCATCTCGTCGAGGATCTGCCTGCGGGCCGCGGGGGAGCCGGCGTGGAACTCGTCGATGAAGGACGGGAAGAACAGCTCGTTGACGAACTTGCTGGTCTGGTAGTTCATCAGGCCGATCGAGCGGTGCACCAGCGTCGGCTGGCTGAGCGGCAGGTCCTTGTGGACCGAGACGAACATCTCCGCGGCGCTCTGCGCGGCCCCGATCACCACCACCCGGACCGGGCGGTCCATCGGGTACTGGGCGATCCGGGTGGTGTACTCGGTGCTGTGGATGACCCGATCGCGCGGCAGGTCGGCGAACTCGGCGGGGATGTGGGCGTCCCGGCCGGTGCCCACCACCAGGTCGCGGGTGTCGATGGTGTCCCCGTCGGGGAGGGTGACGCGCCAGCCGATCACGGTTCCGTCGTCGGCCTTGCGCGGAGTGACACTCTGCACGCGGGAGTTGTAACGGACCTGCACATGGTCGAGGGAGCGGGCCACCCACTGGAGGTATTCGGATATCTCCCGCCGGAAGGGGTTGAAGGTCCCGAGGTTGATGAACTCGTCGAGCCTGCCCTTGGCGTGGAGGAAGGAGAGAAAGGAGAAACGGCTCTGCGGGTTGCGCAGGGTCACCAGGTCCTTGACGAAGGAGACCTGGCTGCGGGCGAACGGCAGCAGCAGGTTCCGCTGCCACTGCACGTCCGGGTGCTGCTCCAGGATCAGGGTGTCCGACGCGAGACCGGTTGCGCCGGACTCCTCGATCGCCACCGCCAACGCCAGGTTGGACGGGCCGGCGCCGATCGCCAGGACCTCGACCTCTTGGTTCGTCATGCTCTGCCACCTCGCTACTCGTCCTACCGCCCGTTCGAGCGATCAGGTGAACCACCCGTTCTGTTGTTCGGATGCGTTCGATAGGACGAGTACAGCGAGGGGCGAATTTGATCGACAGGCTTGACCGGCGAGGGCGACCAATCGCCGCTTGAGCGGCGGTCATGGGAGGGGTCAGGCCGAGTGGCGGACCTCCGGGCGGGGCCGCATCCGGAGGAAGGGCGCGGACCGGCGGGGCAGCAGGTTGTGGGCGGGTTCGCGGTCCTCGACGAGGGCCTGGGCCAGCGGGTCGAGCCGGTGGGAACCGAGCGTCTCGGTGGGCCTGAGCATGCCCGCCTCGACCAATTCGTCGATCAAAAGGTCGGCGCCGGCCAGGATTGATTCGTCGGCCCGCACCTCGGGGTGGGGCAGTTGGGCCAGCCGGTCGAGCAGGTCGCGGGCCTGGTCGCTGAGTTGGAGGTGGGCGGAGTTGAGCACGTCGCGCATGGAGAGGTCGCCGACGCTGAGCCAGTCGAGCAGTACCTCGGGCCGGTCGAGCCGGTTGACCGCCCAGCGCAGCGAGGTGCCGGGGCGGGCGAGGAGCTTGCGGGTGGCGATGTCGAGCGCCAGCGGCAGGTCGCCGCAGAGTTCGGCCAGCCGGTCGGCGCTCGCCGGGTCGGCCTGGGCGCGCTCGGGCAGCCCGCGGGCGATCAGGGCGAGCGAGTCGGTCCGCGGCAGCGGTTCGAGCCGGACCCGGTGCACGTCGCGCAGGCCGAGCAGCGAGGAGCGGCTGACCACCAGGGTCGTGCTGGTCGCGGAGTCGACGAGGAGCGGGCGGACCTGCCGCTCGCAGTGCACGTTCTCCAGGAGCACCAGCACCCGGCGCCGGGAGAGCAGGGAGCGGTAGAGCCCGGCCCGCTGCTCCGGGGCCGACAACTGCTCGGCCGGCACGCCGAGGGCCGTGAGGAACCCGGCGAGCAGCGCCGGCACGTCGTAACCGCCCTCGGGTACCGGGCCCACGTCGGCGTAGAGGTGGCCGTCGACCTTGTCCGGGGCCAGGGTGTGCGCGTGGTGCAGGGCGAGTTCGCTCTTGCCGACGCCGACGGGGCCGCTGATCACGACCGGTCCGGTCGGGACCGCGGCGAGCCAGCGCAGTTCCGCGCCGCGGCCCACCAGACCCAGCGGGCGCGGGGGCAGTTGGAAGGGACCGTGCGGCGCGGGGTCCCGGGGCACGGGCCGGGCCACCGGCGCGTGCTGTCCCGGTGTCCGGGACGCCGGGATCCGTGCTGCCGGTATCTGTATCGGCGGCGCCGGCTGTGCCGCCGCGGGGCGGGACTGCGCCACCCCCGTGCCGGCCCTGTCGGCCGCCTCCAACCAGCGCCGGCGCCACACCTCGCGGTCGCCGTCGCAGGCGGCGACGTAGGCCAACGCGACCTGGAGGGTGGGCAGTCGATGCCCGTTGGCCGCACTGGACAGCACCGACGCCGAGTACATGGCGGTCGTGGCCATGTCTCGGTAGGTCGGACTGCCGGCCTCGATCCGAAGACGGCGCAGGCGGCTCGCGAATACCGCGACAGCTCCGCCCGAGACGTCCACTGGTTTCTCCGGCCTCCCCATGTTCATCCCCTCATCTGTCGTATACGTGCTGAAGGATTAAGTACCGGACGACGTGTGTAAGCGCTGGGCACTGCCCGTGAAGGCGCCGGACCGGGAAGCGGGCCGGTCGGATGTCACCGGCCGGCCCTCGCTCCGTCTCCGGGCGTGTGCTCAGACTGTGCGGTTACCGCACCCGTCTCAACGGCTGAAGCTGCTGTTCACCGCGCCGAAGTCGAGCGCGCCGGACAGCGTGTCGTAGGTGCCCCGGCCGATCAGCTCGGCCGCGGCGCGGTGGGCCAGGGTGTAGGCGGACTGGGCGACGGCGGTGCCGACGCTGACGCGGCGCACACCCGCCGCCTCGAACTCGGCGACGGTCGGCGCACCGGGGCCGGCCATCACGTTGAGCGGCAGCGGCTGGCCGGCGACCAGCTCGGCGATGACGGTGAGGTCGAGCAGACCCGGCACGAACAGGCTGTCCGCTCCGGCTTCCGCGTAGGCGGCGGCGCGGGCCAGTACGTCGGCCGGCCGGCCCTCGGGGTCGCCGATCCCGAAGAGGAAGACGTCGGTGCGCAGGTTGACGACCAGCCCGGGCAGTCCGGCCGCCTCGGCCGCCTGGCGGGCGGCGCGGATGCGGGCCGCCTGCTCCTCGGCCGTGAAGAGTTCGCCGTTCGGCTGGGAGTCCTCAAGGTTGACCCCGACGACGCCGGCCTCGATGACGGCGGTGACGGTCGCCGCCACGTCCTCGGGCGCGGGACCGTACCCGCCCTCGATGTCGGCGGTCACCGGGACGTCGACGGCGTCGGCGATCCGGCGGACCAGAGCGGCCATCTCGTCCCGGGTGAGGGCCTGCTGGTCGGGCTTGCCGGCGGACCAGGACACTCCGCCGCTGGTGGTGGCGACGGCCTGGGCTCCGGCCTGGGCGATGAGCGCCGCGCTCCCCGCGTCCCACGCGTTGGGCAGTACCAGGACGCCCTTCTCGTGGAGTTCGCGGAGCGTGGCGGCCTTGGCCTGCTGGCTGTTCGTCATGAAGGCACCTTTCGGGAGAGAGGGATGTACCCGGCGGTCCGTCGCACTCAACCGGACCGCCGCGCGGAGCCACCTGGGCTCCGACGGTGGGGGGCGGCCGCGCGGCCGGTTCAGACGCGCGCGGACGGCTCGGTCGGCGCGGTCGGCGCGGTCGGTCCGGTCGGCGCCGGCTTCGCGAGCGGGGGCTCCTCGACCGCCGGCCGCTTCATGCGCAGCGAGAGGATCGCCGCGCCCATGCACAGGGCGCCCGCCACGTACCACGCGGGCGCGTAGGTGCCGAAACCGTCGCGGGTCACGCCGGCGGCGGTGGCGGCGAAGGCGGCGCCGATCTGGTGGGCGGCGAAGATCCAGCCGAAGACGATCGGGGCGGACATGCCGAAGTGTTCCCGGCACAGCGTGACCGTGGGCGGGACGGTGGCGATGAAGTCGAGGCCGAAGAGGATGACGAACACCAGCATGAAGCCGGTGACCTTGTCGTCGAAGAGCTGCGGCAGGATCAGCAGCGAGACGCCGCGCAGGATGTAGTAGACGGCCAGCAGTTTCCGCGGGTCGTAGCGGTCGGTGAGCCAGCCGGACAGGACCGTGCCGATGAGGTCGAACAGCCCGATCAGGGCCAGCAGTCCGGCGGCGGTGACCGCCACCATGCCGTGGTCGTGGGCGGCCGGGATGAAGTGGGTGGCGACCAGGCCGTTGCTGGTGGCGCCGCAGATCGCGAACGCGGCGGCCAGCGACCAGAACGCCTTGCTGCGGGAGGCGGTCCTCAGGCCGTCGACGGCGAGCCGCGCCGCGTTGCGGGTGGGCGGCGGCGCGGGCACGATCTCGTCCGCGCCGAACGGCGGGATGCCCAGGTCGGCCGGGTGCTCGCGGAAGAACAGCAGGATGAGCGGCACCGTCGACACGGCCACCAGGGACACCACGATCGCCGCGGTGCGCCAGCCGCCCGGCGTCTCGGAGAGCTTCGCCACCAGCGGCAGGAAGATCAGCGAGCCGGTCGCGGCACCCGCCGTGAGTATGCCGGTGACGAGCCCCTGCCGCTTGACGAACCAGCGGGTGCCGAGCGTGGCGACGAAGCCCAGGGAGATGGAACCGGCGCCCAGGCCGATCAGCACGCCCCAGAGCATGACGAGCTGCCAGGACGCGTTCATGAAGACGGTCAGCCCACTGCCGAGCGCGATCAGCGTCATGGCGGTGGCGGTGACCTTGCGCACGCCGAAGCGTTCCATGAGAGCGGAGGCGAAGGGCGCGGTGACGCCGTAGAGGGCGAGGTTGACGGACATGGCGAGGCCGATGGTCCCGGTAGACCATCCGAACTCGTCCTGCAGCGGCTCCACCAGGGCGCCGGGCGTGGCCCGGAACCCGGCAGCCGCGACCAGCGCGACGAATCCGATGGCCGCGATCATCCACGGCCAGACTTGTTTCTGACGAGTCATGTACTGAGCGTGATCCAGGTCGCACGCTTGCGGAAAGCGGAGCGGGGACACCTTGTCAGGTCCGCCCGAGGCCGCTCCGGCAGTCTCCCCGGCCCGGTGAGCCCGTTCCGCGAGGTCCGGCCCGGCCGGGCGGTCAGCCGCCGATCATCAGTTTCCTCGCCGCCGTGGTCTGGTCGATCTCGGAGGAACGCACGGTCAGCAACACCGTCCAGTCACCGGCCAGGGCGAGGGGGACCGTGCCCGACCAGCGGCCGGTGCCGTCCTTCCGCAGGGTCACGCGCAGCGGCCCGAGATCCCGGGCGGGCAGGGTGAAGGCCAGCCGGACCTCCGGCTCGTCGACCGGCTCCCCGTCCGCCGCGCGCACCCGCAGCACGACGTCGTAGCCGCCGTCCGGCGCGGGCGTGAGCCCGACCGTGGCCGTGCCCGACGCGTTCGGAGCGCGGCCGCCGGTGTCGAAGGGGATCCTGGAGGTGAGGGCCGGGGCGGCGGGGGCGCTCGCCGCCGGTGTGCGCGGCGCGGCCTGCGCCTGCGCGGTACGGCCGGGCGACGACGAGGTGAGGAGCGTGGTCACCACCAGCACGGCCACCGCCACGGCGGACTCCGCCAGGACGGAGCGGCGCAGCCGCGTCCGTGCGGGGGCGTCGGGGGTGTCGGGGGTGTCCTCCGGCGTACCGGCCGGAAGCTCGGCCGCCGGGGCGTGCCGGAGGCGGGCCAGCCGGGAGCGGGACACCCAGGCCACCGCCAGCATCAGCGCCACGCAGCCGACCTTGATCAGCAGCAGCTGTCCGTACCCGGTGCCGAAGAGGGCGTCCCAGGAGCCGACGTCGCGCCACGAGCGGTACGCGCCCGTCGCCGCCAGGACCGTCACGGAGGCGAGGGCCACCCGGGAGAAGCGGTCGGCCGCCGCCGGGCCTATCCCGTGCCGGAGCCCGGCCGCCAGGGCCGCCAGACCGCCCAGCCAGACGGCCATCGCCAGCAGGTGGAGCGCGGTCGCCGGCATCGAGAGCCAGACCTGAATCCCCTCGGCGGCATGGTCCGTGGTGACCCAGGTCGCCGCGAGCCCCACCGCCAGGAGCAGGCCGATCGCGCCCAGCCGCGCGGAGGAGGGGCGGACACCCTCGGCGACGGGCTGGCTCAACTGCCCGACCAGGAAGACCAGGTAGACGGCGCCCGTGACGAGCAGCAGCAGCCGGACGGTGAGCGCCACGTAGATCCGCTCGTCCACGTCGACGTGGACGGCCGCCGTTCCGGGGTCCGACGACGGAAGGATACCACTGCCCTGCTCGTACGGGCCGCGCAGCATCAGCAGCACGACGGTGGAGCCGAGCAGGCCGCCCCAGCCTGCCGCGAGCAACTGCCGCACCCGTAGCACGGACGCGCCCGCCGGCCAGCAGACCAGCACGAACGCCACCGCTCCCACCAGCAGAGCGAAGGCCCCGTAGCCGACGGTCCGCCCGGTGCCGTACAGGAAGGTGATCACGCCATCCGCGCGGGCGCCCCGGAGGTCGTCGACGGAGACGGCGCTGGCCGAGGGGGCGCCGACGGAGAAGGTGAAGGCGCCGCCGATCGGGTGCGAGTCCGCCGAGACGACCTGCCAGGCCACCGTGTAGGTGCCGTCGCCGAGGCCGTCCCGCAGCGCGACCCGCACGGTGTCGGACGTGCCGTCAGTGTGCCGGGGGTCGCCGGCGTCGACCCGCCCGCCCGCGGGGTCGAAGACGTGCAGCGACCCGGCGGGCAGCGTCACGCCCTCGCCGAAGGTGAGCGTGACGGCGGACGGCTGGGCGGCCAGCACAGAGTTCTCCGCCGGGTCGGTGGAGACCAGCGCCCCGTGCGCGGCGGCCTGGCCCGCGCCGCCGAGCAGCACCGGCAGGGCCATCAGCAGGGCGATCAGCGCGCCGACGGCCCGGCGGGCCCGGACGGATCCGGGGCGTGTTCCGAAGGTGGCGCCGGACGCCGCCGGGCAGGTGGAACTTTCGAAACGCGCCGTTGTGGTCATACCTGGACGCTGCCCCTCGGTGGGTGGTTCCCGCGCGGGCCTCCCGCGCGGAGCGGCGGCGAGCGGTGCTCGCCGCCGGCGGTGGACGGCCGGACCGTGGCGGCGGGTCCGGCTGCCCGGTGCCGACGAACTGCGCCGCGGACGGCGGGTGTTACGGACACGGCGCGGCCGGCGGGTTGTCCAGGGTCAGAGCTGTGCAGCGGATCCCGCCGCCGCCCTTTGCCAGCTCGGTCGTGTCGAGTTCGACGATCTCCAGACCGCGTTCGCGCAGCGCGGCGGCGAGGCGCGGAGCGCCCTGTGCCATCGTCACGGTCACGCCGTCGCTGACGAGGTTCAGCGCGAACCGCGCCGCCTCCTCGACGGATACCTCGATCAGGTCGAGGCCGAGCCCGCGCAGCGTCCGCACGCTGCCCTCGTCGAGGGCCTGCGGGCAGTAGGCCAGCGTCCGGGGGGAGACGACGCCGACGGCCAGGTCGAGGTCGTACCAGCGGGCCCTGGAGGTGCGCAGCGGCACCACCTCGTAGTCCAGCTCGCGGGCCAGCACGTCCAGCATACGGGCGTCGGTGCGCTGGCCGTGGGCCGCCAGCAGCAGGTCGCCGCAGGCCAGCGCGTCGCCCTGGCCGCTGAAGGCGTAGGGCGCGGTGACGACCTCGTACTGCCGCTCGGTCAGCCAGGCGCGGAAGTAGGGGATCTCGGCCCGCCGTTCGGGCGGCGGGGAGCCGAGGACGGCCCGGTCGCCGCGGATCACGGCGCCGTTCGCGGTGAACACCATGTCCGGGCACTCGGGCGCGGACGGCAGATACTCGATCTTGCGGCCAGCCGCGAGGTGGGCGGCAACGATCGCCTGGTGCTCGGCGAGCGTCGCCTCGGTGTCGGGCTGGATCGAGGTGTCCATGTACGGGTTGATCTCGTAGTCGACCCGGAAGTGGCTCGCATCGGAGACAAGCAGTTCGCTGTTCACGGTGCCCTCTCTGGTGGTCCGCCGGCGTCCGCCCGATCGGGCGGACGCCGGCGGGGGGTGGGGGGGGGGGTGGGGGGGGCGGAGGCGTAGATGAAAAGACAAAAAAAC
>NZ_JBSGAW010000040.1:0-66309 GCF_053600955.1 Streptomyces sp. NPDC004838
AAACCAAGACATGAAGAGCTACGCCACCCAAGAGATGATCATGATCTGACGGTGCGTGGGATTCCCGGGATCGATGTGATCCGCGCCCCACGCCGCTTCTGCGCTCTCGACGGGAAGGGTAAGGTTAGGTTAACCTCACCGATATGTGGGGAAGGCACGGCCAACGACCCCGTCGGGAGGTGAACCGCGTGTACGTCTGCTCATGCTTCGGTATCACGGAGAAGCAGGTGAAGGAGCACGCGGACGCCGGCGCCTGCACCCCCCGCCAGATCGCCTCCGCCAGCAAGGCGGGCACGGACTGCGGATCATGCGTGCGCAGGATCCAGTCCATACTGGGCCGGGGCGGCTGCCCCCGGCGTGAGCTTCTCGATCAGGGCAGGCCCGCGCTGAGCGCCGTCGCGGATCTCGACGAAGCTGCGTGACGACTGAAGGAGCGTTTCCGCGCTCCATCCGGCCCCGCTGCCGGCGCTCCGGTCAGCTTTCCGGCTGTTCGATCAGCTGTGCGATGTAGAGCGGCTCGCCGAGCTTCTCGATCAGCTCCAGCTGGGTGTCGAGGTAGTCGATGTGGTGCTCCTCGTCCTCGAGAATCGACTCGAAGATGTTCGCCGAGGTCACATCGCCCTTGCTCCGCATGAGCTCGATCCCGCGCTTGAGACGGTCGATCGCCTCCACCTCGATCAGCCGGTCCGCCTGGAACATCTCTGTGACGGTCTGGCCGATCCGTACATGGAACAGCCGCTGGTAATTCGGCAGCCCATCGAGGAAGAGAATCCGGTCGGTCAGTACCTCCGCGTGCTTCATTTCGTCGAACGACTCGGAGCGGGTGTACTTCGCGAGCTTCGTCCAGCCGAAGTTCTCCTGCATCTTCGCGTGCAGGAAGTACTGATTGATCGCCGTCAGCTCGGCGGTCAGCTGCTCATTCAGAAACTCGATGACCTCGGGGTCGCCCTGCATCGCAGAGGCTCCTTCCACGCGATATGACTTCGGGAGCGGGTTCGCGCATCCTCGCATCGCAGCGGAGAGCCCGTCCAGTAAGTGCCTCCTTAGTAGGAGTTGCCCGAATCGGCGCAGACCCGGTCATGACCACCCCTCCCGGTCTGTCACCATGGACGGCATGGGTCAGCCGGAGAACCGGGATTACCGCGCAGTCGAGGAGTCCGTGCTTCCGCCGGGGCAGCGAGTACAGCGCGGCTGGCCCGTCACCCACTACGGGCCGGTGCCCAAGTTCAAGCCGGACCGCTGGGAGTTCAGGGTTTTCGGTGCGACGGCCGACGGTGACAAACACTGCTGGAACCACGGAGAGTTCTCGGCGCTGCCTTTCTCGACGGTCGTCGCCGATCTGCACTGCGTGACGAAGTTCAGCATGCTGGGGTCCGAATGGGGCGGTGTGCTCGCCCGTACGATTGTGGAACTCGCGCCGCCCGCCGCCGCCGTCACCCATGTCATGGTCTGGGCCGAGTACGGATTCAGCGCCAATATGCCGCTCTCCGACTTCACAGCCGAGCGGACGATTTTCGCCACCCATAAAGACGGCGAACTGCTGACCGCCGAGCACGGCTTCCCGCTCCGTCTGGTGGTGCCGCAGTTGTACGCCTGGAAGGGGCCCAAATGGGTCCGGGGCGTCGAATACATGACCGCCGACCGCCGTGGCTTCTGGGAGGAGCGCGGCTATCACAACCTCGGTGACCCCTGGCGGGAGCAGCGCTACTCGTATCAGGAGGAGCCGGGGGACGGCCCGGAGCTGTAGGCGCTTCCGGAGCCGCCCACCGGCTTCCGGCGGCCGGCGCGCGGGGTCCGTGGGCGTCGGTCAGTGGAACTGGTGCATCACCGCGTGGCCCTTGCCGCGGCCGATCAGCCACTTGTTGACCGGGGTGGTGATCAGGAACGCGACCACGAAGGCGATGGCGAGCGCGTACCAGAACAGCGCGTCCGACAGTTCCGCGTGCATGGCGCCGGGCCAGAGCGCGAGGACGCTGTTGTCGGTGATCTCCATGACGAGGATGGAGAGGGTGTCGGCGGCGAGCGCGACCCTCACCGCGGCCTTGAAGCTCAGGCCGGCCCGGAGGATCGTCATCATGGTGAACGAGTAGCCGAAGATGAAGGCCAGGAAGATGGCGAGAGCCATCGTCTCGACGTTGCCCCAGCCGAGCGCGGTACCGATGACCATGCCCAGGACCTCGCCGATGGCGCAGCCGACGAGGCAGTGAAGGGTCGCTCGCGCGGCCATGCCCCAGCTGACGGGTCCGCCCTCCGGGCCATGGGCGCCGTGCCCGCTGTGGTCACCGTGCCCGCCGTGCCCGCTGTGGTCCGGTTGCCCTCCGTGATCGGCAGGTGCCGTGTGACCGTGTTGCGCACCGTGCTTCTGTTCCCTCCCGTCCGTCTCCGTGTCCGGGCCATGGGCGGAGTGGTGCGCATGGGCGTCGTGCTGCATGAGAGATCCCCTAGGTCAGATGTACGTTCCAGCCAACAGCAAGGAACCGTATACCTCCCTAGGGTATTCTTTAAACGGGTGACGGACCGAGGATCAACCCCGGAGCCCCTTCAGCCTCGCCACATCCGCCGCGTGCCCTTCCCTGCCACCGGGGGTCTCGATGATCAGTGGCACGCCCTCGGTCGCGGGATGTCTCAGCAACCGCCCGAAAGGCTCCTCACCGATATGCCCGGCTCCGATGTTCGCGTGACGGTCCCTGTGCGAGCCGGTCATCTCCTGTGAGTCATTGGCGTGGACGAGTTTGAGCCGGCCCTCGCCGACCGTCTCCACCAGCAGATCCAGAGTCTGGGCCATCCCGTCCGGAGCGGCGAGATCGTGCCCGGCCGCGTGGACATGGCAGGTGTCCAGGCATACCCCCAGCCGGGGGTGGGCGTCCAGCGCCTCGAAGTACGGGCCGAAGTCCTCGACCCGGGAACAGAGCGAGAAGCCCTGCCCGGCCGTCCCCTCCAGCAGCAGAAACGGATCGTCGTCGTGTGTCAGCTCGTCCAGCAGCGGCAGCACCAGCTCCCGTACCTGCGCGAGCGCCGTCCGGCGGGACCGGCCGCCCGTCGCCGAACCGGTGTGCACGACCACGCCGAGCGCGCCGATCTCCCGGCCCCTGCGCAGCGAGTGCCGCATCGACTCCACGGACCGCTCGGCGGTCGCCTCGGTGTGCGAGCCGAAGTTGATCAGGTACGGGGCATGGACATACGCCGTGATCCCGGAGTCGGCGCACTCGGCGCGGAACGCCTCGTCCTGTGCCGGACTGCCGGTGGGTGTGGCCCAGCCGCGCGGATTGGCCACGAAGACCTGAACGGTCTCCGCCTTCAGCTCACGGGCGTAGCCGAGTCCGACCGAGGCGAGGCCGCCTGCCACGGGCACATGGCCGCCGACGGGGTTGCGCATGAGCGTTCTCTACAGCCCTTTGATCTTGATTGTCACGGTGCTGCCCTCGGCCGCCTGACCGTTCGCGGACGGGGACTGGCTCTCGACGGTGCTGCCGAGGTACGGGAAACTCTTCTCGGTCCTGACCTCGAAGCCCGCGTCCTCCAGCTTCCGCTTGGCGTCGCTCTCGGAGTCGCCGGTGACATCGGGCACGGCGATCATGCGCGGCCCCTTGGAGACCGTGAGCGTGATGGTGTCCCCGCTGGCCAGCCGCGCTCCCTCGGGTGCCGACTGCCGGGCGACGGTGCCCGCCGGCTGCGGGGCGTTGATCTGCTCGGGAGCGATCTCGACCTCGAAGCCCGCACCCTTCAGCTCGCCGGTCGCCTCCTCCACCGAATCGCCCGTGACGTCCGGGACCTCGATCGGCGCGCCCTTGCTGACGACGATGGCGACGGCCGAGTCCGGGCTGCGCGGCGAACCGGCCTCCGGCTCCGTGCCGATCACCAGGCCCTGGGGCACCGACGGGCTGAACTCCTTGGTGACCACTCCGGGCGCCAGGCCGGCCTTGCGCAGTCTGTCCTCGGCGGTGTCGAGAGGATCGCCCTGGACCGCGGGGACCCGGATGATCTCCGGGCCGCGCGAGACGATGAGGGTCACCGAGCCGTTGCCCCGGATGCGCTCATGGGTCGCGGGATCGGTGCCTATGACCGTGCCCCGGTCGACCGTGTCGCTGAATTCGCGCCGGACGTCCTTCACGTCGAGCCCCGCGCTCTCCAGCCGCTTCCTGGCGTCGCCCTCGGACTTGCCGATGAGGGCGGGGACACGCGTGAACTGTCCGGAGTTGATGTACCAGACGCCCGCACCCACACCGAAGACGACCAGGACGGCCACCAGGATCGCGAGGACGCGCCGCCCGGGGAGCCCCGGACGGCCCATCGGCCGGGGCTCCGGAGGCGGAACGGGGGGCATCGCCAGCCGCGCTGTATGGCTGACCCGCGGCTCCTCGCGGGGGAGGGCCCGCGGGATCACATCGGTGCGCTCCTCGGACCCCGAGGACCCGCCCGACGGGTTCGGGCCCCCGGCGAGCGCCCCCGGAGGCACCAGGTCCAGCTGGTCGTCCCCGAGCGCGGCACGGGCCGCACGGGCCTGCGCCAGCAGAGCCACGGCGTCGTGCGGACGCACATCGGGATTGCGGGCGGTGGCGGCGGCGACCAGCTCGTCCAACTCGACCGCGAGCCCGGGCACCAGCGCGGAAGCCGCCGGAACGGCCTCGTTCAGATGGCGGTAGAGCACCTGGGCGGGGGTGTCCCCGGAGTGCGGTTTGGCACCCGTGAGCATCTCGTACAGGACGACCCCGCACGCGTACACATCGGTGCGGGTGTCGGCCGTCCCGTCCTCGATCTGCTCGGGGGCCAGATAGGAGACCGTGCCCAGCACGGTGCCGGTGGTGTTGGTGACGGAGCCGACCGCGCGGACGAGGCCGAAGTCGGCGACCTTGACCCTGCCGTCGTCACCGATCAGAACGTTCTCCGGCTTGATGTCCCGGTGGACGAAACCGGCCCGGTGAGCCGCCCCCAGCGCGGCCAGGACCGGCTCCAGGACGTCCAGCGCCGTCCTCGGCTGGAGCGCCCCACGCTCGCGCAGCACGTCCCGTAGGGTGCAGCCCGCGACGTACTCCATCGCCAGATAGACGTACGCGCCCTCCGCGCCCTGGTCGAAGACCCCCACCACATTGGGGTGCGAGAGACGCGCCACGGACTTGGCCTCGCGGATGAAACGCTCCACGAAAGTGACGTCGGCGGCGAGGGCGGGATGCATCACCTTGAGCGCGAGTTCGCGGTCGAGCCGGGTGTCGACGGCCCGGTAGACCGTGGCCATACCGCCGACGGCGATGCGCGCGTCGACGCGGTAGCGGCCGTCGAGCACCTGCCCGACGAGAGGGTCCTGGAGGGTCGTGTCCACGCCCCGATTCTACGAGTCGCCGCCGACACCGCCGTTCGGGCGGAGCGGGACCGGTTCACGACTGATTCCGAGCTGTGACAGCACGGGCACGCCCACTTGCATGGCCTTTGGGAGCGGCTCGTCGCTTGCGGGTGCGCGGGTGCGCGGGTTCCATGGTCTGTTCCATGGCCCGTGAGCCGTGAGCCGTGAGCCGTGAGCCGTGAGCCGTGAGCCGTGCGCCGTGAGCCGTGGCGCGTGGCGGGCAGCCCCTGTGCGCCTGGGCCGCGACCGGGCTGCGGCCCGTGTGGTGGCGCATGGCCTGTGGCCACCTGAGCGGCTGCCGGGCTGAGCGGCTACGGTGCGTTCGGCCACTGAGGCCGCTGCTGGGCCACGCCCGCGACCGGCGCCGACGGCACCGGATCGGGGGCGCACACCACCGAGCGCGCTGAGCGACCACTGGCCTGCGGCCCCGGCCCCCAGCCGACCGCCCCTGACCGGGGGTGGAACCCGGTCGCCCGACCGGCGAGTCAGAACGCCGGCCGCTCCGGATCCAGCACCGCCAAGCCCGCCGCGGGCGACGACGCTTCGGCGAAGTGGCGGCGCGGAATGCGCCCCGCCCCGTGCGCGAGCCGCCCCGCCTCCACCGCATGACGCATCGCCTCGGCCATCCGCACCGGCTCCTGCGCGCGGGTGACGGCGGAGGCCAGCATCACCGCCGCGCACCCGAGCTCCATGGCGAGCACCGCGTCGGACGCGGTGCCCGCTCCCGCGTCCAGGACGACCGGCACGCGCGCGTGCTCGACGATCAGCTCGAAGTTGTGCGGATTGCGGATGCCGAGCCCCGAGCCGATCGGAGAACCCAGCGGCATGATCGCGGCGCACCCCGCGTCCTCCAGCTTCCGGGCGAGCACGGGATCGTCATTGGTGTACGGCAGGACCGTGAACCCCTCGTCGACCAGGATCTCCGCGGCGTCCAGCAGCTCGATCGGATCGGGCAGGAGGGTTCTCTCGTCGGCGACGACCTCCAGTTTGATCCAGTCGGTGCCCAGGGCCTCGCGGGCGAGCCGGGCGGTCAGCACGGCCTCGCCCGCCGTGAAGCATCCCGCCGTATTGGGCAGGACACGGATCCCGAGCCTCGACAGTACGGAGAGCACGGAGCCCTGAACGGTCGGATCGAGGCGGCGCATCGCGACCGTGGTGAGTTCGGTTCCGCTGGCGACGAGGGCGCGCTCCAGCACATCGAGGCTGGGCGCGCCGCCCGTGCCCATGATCAGCCGGGAGGAGAAGTCGGTGTCGCCGATGGTGAGGCGGTCGTCCGTCATGGCGGCGGTCACCCTCCCTGCACCGCGGTGAGGACCTCCACCCGGTCGCCGTCGCCGAGGAGCGTGCCCGGCCATTGGCTGCGCGGGACGACCGCCTCGTTGACGGCGGCGGCGACCCCGGCCGGGGCCGTGGTGAGCTGGGCGACGAGTGCGTCCAGCGTGGTTCCGGTGGCGAGTTCACGCCGTTCGCCGTTGACGGAGACAACCAGGGGAAAGCTGTTCATACGGGCTGCTCCTGGGACACGGGAGTGAGGTGTCGGGGGGTGAATCGATGGGGGGTGAAGGGATGGGCTTCCTCGGGAAGCGCGCCACCGGTGAGCACCGTGGCCATGACATCTCCTGTGACGGGGGTGAGGAGCACACCGTTGCGGTAGTGGCCGGTGGCCAGGTGAAGGCCGGGCAGGGCGGTCGGGCCGAGCAGGGGGGCGTTGTCAGGGGATCCGGGGCGGAGCCCCGCGCGGGTCTCGGTCAGCGGAAGCTCGGTGATGCCCGGCACCAGTTCATGCGCGTCGCGCAGCAGCTCGTACACCCCTCCCGCGGTGACGGCGGTGTCCCAGCCCAGTTCTTCGCTGGTCGCGCCGATGACGAGTTCGCCGTTCTCGCGCGGGACCAGATAGACATCGCTGCCGCGCACCACGGCCCGGACGGTCCGGGACAGGAAGGGGGCGTAAGCGGCGGGGACGGTGAGCCGCAGGACCTGGCCCTTCACCGGGCGCACCGGGGGCACCACATGGTCCGGCACCCCGCCGAGCCGTCCGCTGAGGCTGCCGCCCGCGAGCACGACCTGGTCGGCGTTCAGCTCCTCGCCATCGGCGAGCGTGACGCCTTCGACCCGGTTCCCGAGGACTCGGAGACGGTCCGCCCAGCCGTGGCGGAAGGTCACCCCGGCCCGTTCGCAGGCGGTGAGGAGCGCGGACGCGAGCCGCCTCGGGTCCACCTGGTGGTCGCCGTCGGCACGCAGTCCGCCGCGTACGCCCGGTGCCAGCATCGGCTCCAGACGGCGGCACTCACGTCCCGTCAGCCACTCCGACTCCAGGCCGGAGCGGCGCTGGAGGGCGTGGAGTTCCCGCAGATGGGCGCGGTCGTCGGCGTCGAGCGCGACGGCGAGTGTGCCGCAGGCGCGGTAGCCGATGTCCTGCCCGCCGGCCTCCTCCAACTCCGCGGCGAAGGCGGGGTAGCGGCGCGCGGACTCGATGTTGAGGGCGAGCAGGGTCTGTTCGCCATAGTGGAGTTCGGTGACGGCCGCGAGCATTCCGGCGGCCACACAAGCGGCTCCGCCGCCCGGCTCGGGGTCGACGACGGTGACGCGCGATCCGCGCTGCGCGGTCCGCCAGGCCGTGACCAGACCGATGATCCCGCCGCCGACGACGAGGACGTCGCAGCCCTGTGCGCCGGTGAGCCGCGCGGGCCGCCGACCGTCGGGCCGCCGACGGGCGGGCGGGTGGATCCGCGGACCGGAAGGGAGCGTTGCGGATGCCGTGGAGGCCACGGGGGCCGCGGGCGACGTGGACGGTATCGGTGGTTTCGGTGACGTCGGCGGCCCGGACCGTTCCAGCGGTCCGGGCGGCTCGGAGTTGTGCTGCATGGGCGACCAGCCCCTCCCTTCGCCGGCATGACCCGGATCAGGTTCGTACGGTCGGAGGCCGTCCAGCCTCCCTCTCAGCCCGGTGCGTCCGGACTCCCGCGTGTGTTCTACGGTGGCCACCCTAACCCCCGCCCTCAACCGGCAGTAGACGCGGTGCCGTCCGTCCGTGCGCGGCCGCGCGGCGCCGGAGAGGGTCCAGCGCAAGGGAGCAGTCGTCATGGCAAGGTCGCTCGACGGGCTCGTCCTCTCCCCGGTCGCGGATCAGGCCCCCGGTCAGGTGGGCACCCGCACCCGGTTCGCGTATCACGAGCGGGACGGCCGCGTCTGGGCGGAGTACGAGGGCGGTGACGTGGTCCACGGACGTCTCGTGGGCACGCGTGAGGGCGACCGGCTCGACTTCCGCTATGTGCAGCTCAAGACGGACGGCGCCACCTCGTCGGGGCACTGTGTCTCGAAGGTCGTGGATCTGCCCGACGGGCGGGTGCGGCTCGAGGAGACCTGGGAGTGGGAGTCGCAGGAGGGCAGCGGGACGAGCGTCGTGGAGCAGGTCCCGTAGAGCCCCCCGCCGAGCCGCTACAGCGTCGCGTCGAGCCGTCGTGGGTGTCGTGGAGCAGATGAGCCGCGCCCCGCTTTTCTGACGGTATGTCAGATGCGTAAGGTTGACGGGTGAGCGAGCAGCAGAGACAGCAGCAGACGCCGGGCGTGGTCGTCGCGGGCGCGGGAATGGCCGGGGTGCAGACCGCCGTCGCCCTGCGCGAGCAGGGCTTCACCGGCCCGGTCACCATCATCGGCGCCGAACCGCACCAGCCGTACGACAGGCCCCCGCTCTCCAAGGCGATCCTGCTGGGCACGGCCGAGGGCTCGGCCTTCGAGGTCGACTTCGAGGAACTCGGCATCGGACTGAGGCTCGGCTGCGAGGTGACCGCCGTACGGCCGAAGGCGCATGAACTGGACACCGAGGCCGGACCCGTCCCGTACGACACCCTCGTGATCGCCACCGGTGCGGAGCCGATCGCCCTGCCCGGTGCCGGGTCCGTCCCCGGCGTGCATCTCCTGCGCACTCTCGACGACGCCGAGCGGCTCCGGCCCGTCCTCGGCACCCGGCACGACATCGTGGTGGTCGGCGCGGGCTGGATCGGCGCGGAGTTCGCGACGGCCGCGCGCGAGGCAGGATGCGCGGTCACCGTCGTCGAGGCCGCCGACCGGCCGCTCGCCGGCGCGCTCCCCGCCGAGGTCACCGCGCCCATGGCCGACTGGTACGCCGAATCCGGAGCCGAACTGATCACCGGCGCGCGGGTGGCCGGAGTCGAGCCGGGCACGGTCGTCCTGGAGGACGGCAGACGGCTCCCCGCCGGGGCCGTGGTCGTCGGCATCGGCGCACGCCCCGCCACCGGCTGGCTCGCGGGCTCCGGAATCGAGATCGGCCCGGACGGCGCGATCACCGCCGACGAGTATCTGCGCACGTCCCTGCCCGATGTGTACGCCGTCGGGGACTGCGCCTCCTTTCCCTCCGCCCGCTACGGGCGGCGGCTGCTGGTCCACCACTGGGACAACGCCCTGCAGGGGCCGCGTACGGTCGCCGCCAACGTCATCGCCGGCGCTTCGGCCGCGTCCGCCGCCGAGGCGGCCGAAGCGGCCGGAGCGCCGGACGCGCCCGGAACGCCTGCCGGATCACCGGGGGAACCGCCGCGGGTCTACGACCCGGTGCCCTACTTCTGGTCCGAGCAGTTCGGCCGGTTCGTGCAGTACGCGGGCGATCACGCGGACGCCGATACGACCGTGTGGCGAGGCGACCCGGCGGACCCGGCCTGGTCGGTGCTGTGGCTGCGCGAAGGCGTCCTCGTGGCGCTGCTGGCCGTCGGCAGACCCCGGGACCTGACGCAGGGCCGCAAGCTCATCCAGTCCGGCGGGCGGCTGGACGCGACGGCGGCCGCCGACCCGTCGGTCCCTCTGAAGGCCGCGTCCCTCTGAGCTGTCCCGGATGGGGGAATGAGGCTATGACCTGCGAAAACGATGAGATCTCGGCAGAGTCGGCCACGGTCGGCCGCAGGCCCCCGCTACCCACTGTCAGTCCTAGATGGCAGGCTTGTCCCGTGACCGAGATTGACGCAAAGATCGATGCTCTCGTCCCCGCCTGGCTCACGCTGCCCGACATCGCCGAGATGCTCCATGTCGAGGTGACGCGCGTTCGGCAGCTGGTCAAGGAAGGCCAGCTGATCGCCGTGCGCCGTGGTGAGAACAGGGCCCTTCAGGTTCCCGCCGCCTTCATCAGCGGCGAGCGGGTCGTCAAGGGCCTCTCCGGCACCCTGACGCTCCTCAAGGACGACGGCTTCACCGACGCAGAGATGCTGGAGTGGCTCTTCACTCCCGACCCGACCCTGCCGGGCACGCCCGCACAGGCCCTCAGTGAGAATCGAGGCACGGAGGTGAAGCGCCGGGCCCAGGCGCTCGCCGTCTGACGTCCGCGCCGGTTCACCTGCGCGATCACTGAACACACCTGCGGTGTGCGGGCGGGCCGGCGACCTGTGAGCCCGCGAAGGCCGGCCGACTCGCACCGGCCCGCCCGCACACCGCCGACCCACCGGGGGGAACCAGCATGCCCACGGCTCGCGAGCGACTGTCCGACGCGCGGCTCTATCTCTGCACCGACGCCCGTAAGCGGCAGGGCGACCTCGCCGAGTTCCTGGACGCGGTCCTGTCCTGCGGCGTCGACATCGTGCAACTCCGCGACAAGGGCATGGAGGCGGCCGAGGAACTGGACCATCTCCAGCTCTTCGCCGACGCCTGTCAGCGCCACGGCAAGCTCCTCGCCGTGAACGACCGGGCGGACGTCGCCCACGCCGCCGGCTCCGCCGTTCTCCACCTGGGCCAGGGCGATCTGCCGGTCCCGGCCGCCCGCGCGATCCTCGGCGACGACGTGCTCATCGGCCGCTCCACCCACAGCGAATCCGAGGCGGCGGCCGCGGCGGCGGAGCCCGGTGTCGACTACTTCTGCACCGGACCCTGCTGGCCCACCCCCACCAAGCCCGGACGGCACGCCCCCGGACTGGACCTCGTCCGCTCCACAGCCGCTCTGGGAACCGGCCGGCCCTGGTTCGCGATCGGCGGCATCGACGCGGACAACCTCGACGAGGTCCTGGACGCGGGTGCCCGCCGGATCGTCGTCGTACGCGCCATCACGGAAGCGGACGATCCGGCCGAGGCGACGGCGAATCTCAGCAAACGGATACGCGCCCGCGCCGACCAGGGCTGATCCCAGCAGCCGGTGTCCGATAGATGGACGTCGGTTGGGACACCTTCCGAGCCCCGATAGCCTGCGAGTATGGCCCTCGGAACACCTTCGACCCGGACGGATCGCGCACGGACGGTGCGCGAAATGCTCGCTACCGGCAGGACGTCCTACTCCTTCGAGTTCTGGGCGCCCAAGACGGAGAAGGGCGAGCGGAACCTCTGGAACGCCCTGCGCAGAGTCGAGGCAGTGGCTCCGAGCTTTGTCTCCGTGACCTACGGAGCCGGTGGTTCCACCCGCTCCGGGACGGTCAAGGCCACCGAGCGCATCGCGGGCGACACCACCCTCACCCCCGTTGCCCACCTCACCGCCGTGAACCACTCCATCGCTGAGCTGCGCAATATGATCGGCCAGTACGCCGACGCCGGGATCCGCAACATCCTGGCCGTCCGCGGCGACCCGCCCGGCGATCCCACCGGCGAATGGGTCAAGCACCCCGAAGGCGTACGGTACGCGGCCGAACTGGTCCGCCTGATCAAGGAGTCCGGGGACTTCTGCGTCGGCGTCGCCGCCTTCCCCGAGATGCACCCACGCTCCGAGGACTGGGACACCGACATCCGGCACTTCGTCGACAAGTGCCGCGCCGGGGCCGATTACGCGATCACACAGATGTTCTTCGAGCCCGAGCACTATCTCCGGCTGCGTGAACGGGTCGCCGCGGCGGGCTGCGATACCCCCATCATTCCGGAGATCATGCCGGTCACCAGCGTCAAACAGCTCGAACGGTTCGCCCAGCTCTCCAACGCCGAGTTCCCCCCGCGTCTGAAAGACAGAATCCTCGCCGTCAAGGACGACCCGGCCGCTGTACGCTCCATGGGTATCGAGTTCGCGACGGAGTTCTGCGCGGAGTTGCTCTCGGAAGGTGTGCCGGGACTGCACTTCATCACCCTCAACAACTCCACTGCGACGCTCGAAATCTACGAGAATCTCGGACTGCACGAGCAGTCGTGATCGGCCGTACCCGACGTCGGCCGAGGGAGAGGGGCGGGCATGGGGCTTACGGTCCTCTATATCGCGTTCGGCATCGTCGCTCTGTGGCTGCTGGGCGAGGTGCTGCTCCAGTACAAGGCGAGATTGCGCTGGAGGCTGCTCGCCTTCAGCGGCTTCCTGACCGTGGTCCTCGGGGTGCTGGTGGCCTCCCGGGTGGTGATCGCGCTCGGCACGGTCGCCTTCGCGGTCGGCCAGACCTATGTGACCCTCTCCTTCCGCCGGGGCTTCTCCACCGGCTGGGCGATCGGCGGCCGTCCCGGCGCGAGCCGCCGCCGAAAGGCAGGCTCTTCCGAAGGCCCCCACCCGGCCTCGCCGGAGGGCTCCGGACCTCCCGAGAACGAATCCGGCCATGGGCCGGACGTCCCGGTGGCGGGCGGCCAGGACACCGATCCGGTCTACGAGCCGCAGCCGCTGCCGGACGACACCGGTCAGTACGGCGTGTACGACGAAGCGGCCTACGCCTCGGCGCGGCAGGCGCAGGGCGGCGAGGAGTACGGCCAGTACGACGGCGTGTTCGACCCCTACTACGGTCAGGGGCAGCCGGGCGGAGACGGCTCGGGGCAGTACGACTACGGGACCGGCCAGCAGCAGTACCCCGCGTACTCCGACCCCTATGTGGGCGGTCAGCAGTACGGCGCCTATGACAACTACGACAGCTTCGGCAACCAGCAGCAGTACGGCTCCGATGCGTACTACGCGCAGCAGCCGCAGACGGACACACCGCCGGGCGGGGTGTGGGTTCCCCAGCAGCGCGACGCCGGAGAGCCTCGGCGGGAGCAGTCCCCGTACGACTACGAGCCGGGGCACGACGAGAAACAGGAGTACCGCTACTGACGGTTCGGACGGACCGTCCGGTCCGGCGGTCTGGTTCGGTGCGCTACTGACGGTCCGGTGTGCTTCGGCGCGGGAACGGTTCCGGCTTCGGTCCGGGAAGGCTCCCGGCGGCCCCGGCCGGCCCGCCGCTCACCGGGAGCCGCTGAACTCCGCTCCCTCCACGATCAGGCCCGCCACCAGGGCCCCCGACATTCCGGCGTGCGCCAGCCCGCCGCCCGGATGGGAACGGCCGCCCACCAGATACAGCCCCGGCAGACGGGTGCTGTTCGACGGGCGCAGATAGCGGCCCCCCGCACCGGCCAGCGCGGGCGCGGTCAGTGACCCCGTCTCAGCCGGTGTCAGGATCTCGTGCCACAGCAGCCGCTCACGAATCCTCCCGGCGTCCCCCAGCGAGGCGCCCGCCGTGTCGATCAGCACCTCGGCGTACCGCTCGCGCAGCGTCTTGTCGGTCCAGTCGACGGAGCCGCCGTGCCCCGCGACCGTCGCCGTGACCGTGATGGCCTCATGCCCGTCGTCCGGGCGGGTGCGCGGATCGTTCGGGCGGAGCACGGTGACCGTGGGCCGGTCGGCCGTACCGCCGCCGAACACGGCCGCCGCCTCCGCGGCGGTGTCGGGGGAGTGCACGACGCTCCGGTGGGCGGCCGCCGCCCCCGCACCCCCGCGCAGTGCCAGCAGCACGGTGAACCTGCCCGGCGACGGCCCGCCGCCCTGCTGAGGCCGGATCTCCTCGTCACGCCAAAGCTCCGGCCCGACCGGCCCGGACACGTCCGCCACCACATGGTCGGCCTCGGCCACCGCGCCCCCCGACAACTCGACCCCGGCGGCCCGGCCGTCCTTCTCGACGATCGCCGTCACCTCGGTCCCGAAGACGAACTCGACCCGCCGGGCCGTACACCGCTCGTACACGGCCCGAGCCAACTGCCGCAGCCCGCCCTCGACATACCAGCTGCCGAAGGTCTGCTCCATGTACGGCAGCAGCGCTGCGCTCGCCGGGGCCCGCCGTGGATCCAGACCGTAGGCGAGGGCGTACCCGTCGAAGAGCGCGGCCAGCCGGGGATCGGCCAACTCCCAGGCTCCGACCTCGGAAACCGTGGCGGCCCGTCGAGTACGCAACAGGGCACGCCGACTCGGTGCCGGGTACGGATCACGCTCCAGCACCCGCCAGTCGGACCACAGGGGTTCTTCCAGCAACGGGCGGCGGGAGCGGTCCCAGGCGACCCCGGCCCGGCCCAGGAAGGTGCCCCACCGCTCGCCGGCACCGGCGCCCAGCGCCGAATCCAGTGCGGAGACGATCCCCGCCCGCGAGGTGTTCGGCAGGGTGACCTCCGTGCCGTCGGCGAAGAGATGCCTGCTCGCCGGGTCGACCTGGACGAGGCCGACGCACTTCTCCAGCGGCTCCCTTCCCGTCTTCAGGAACAAGTCGCGCCAGACGGCGGGCAGATGCAGCAGTCCGGGGCCCGTGTCGAAGACAAAACCCTCGCGCTCGAACGCGCCCAGCGCGCCCCCGTATGTCTCCGAGCGCTCGTACACCGTCACCCGGTGGCCTGCCACGGCCAGCCGGGCAGCAGCCGCCATGGCGCCCATCCCAGCGCCGATCACCGCAATCCGTGCCATGCCGACGACTCTAGTGCCGTGCCCGGAGACGCTCGCCGGGGGCTCGACGCGCTGTCCTCCCCCTCGGCCTGGCGGCCTGGGAGGTGCCCCCACCCCTCGGCTTGGCGGCCTGGGAGGTACCCCCACCGCGGGGCCCGGCGGCCTGGGAGGTGCCCCACCGCGCGGCCCGGCGGTCGGGGAGAATCCCGTATCCACCCACCGGATCGGTCGGTGAGGCTTGCCGCGCAGGCCGTCCCGGCCGCTACCCCGGTGGACCGCCGCCGACGCCCAAGGCCGTCGACCGTCGCTCCTCGCGCCGCTGGGCTCTGCGCCGCCAGAACCGGCGGATCCGCGATATCAGGAAGACCACGGTCACCACACCCAGGACCAGCAGGGCTCCCGCGATGATCGCCGCGGCCACCGGATTGAAGATCGCGAAGGTGATGATTCCGGCTACGCCCAGGTCCTCGGCGACGCTTACGGCGATGTTGCTGAACGGCTCCGGGGAGGTGTTGACCGCCATCCGGGTCCCGGCCTTGACGAAATGGCTGACCAGAGCGGTCGAGCCGCCCACCGCACCGGCCGCGATCTCCGGCAGCGAACCGCTCTGACCCGCCAGCAGCGCGGCCACGACCGCTCCGGCCACCGGGCGGATCACGGTGTGCGCCGAGTCCCATGCGGAGTCGACGTACGGGATCTTGTCCGCAACGGCCTCGCAGAGGAAGAGGACCCCGGCGATGATCAGGACATCCGTGCGCTGCAAGGCGTCGGGCACCTCGTCGGTGAGCCCGGTGGCTCCGAAGACGCCCAACAGCAGGACCACCGCGTACGCGTTGATCCCGCTGGCCCAGCCGCTGGTGAAGACAAGAGGAAGCACAGACACGGACGCGATCGTAGCCAGATGCCGGGCAGTTGGGATGGGGGTGGGCACGGACTGCTGAGTACGCGTACTCAGTGACCGGGATGAGTACGCGCGCGGATGGGGACCGGCCCCGGCGGAAGGAAGAGTGGAGACCACGCCGGGGGACGCGGCGCTCGGACCGCCGACACGGGGCGGCGGAACGGCGCGGCTCCCTCGACGGAACGGGGAGCACGTCCCGTGTCCCGCGAGGGGACGCCGGACCACGGGGGACCGGCGGGGTCACGGGGACACGGGCACGGGGGTACGCCGGTCCGGCGCGGTGTGAGAGATCACCTCCCGCCGGACCGGCGTCGTCCCGTCCATCGTGTGGCCCGCACCCGGTGGAGCCGGTGGCTCAGCGCCCGCTCACCCGGCCGTGCAGCAGTCGCGAGAGCGCCGCGTGCACATCGTCGAGCGACCGCTCCCGCTGGAACGACTGCCAGTCCAGCGCGGCCACCAGCACCATCCCGACCAAGGCGGCGGCGGTGAGCGAGATATCGATCTCCTCGCTCAGCTCACCACCCTCGACGGCCTCCCGGAGGACCGTCTCGACGACGGCGACGGCCTGCTGCCGTACCACCAGAAGGGTCGACTGCCAGGGACGGTTGGTCCGCCACAGCTCGGCGACGTACAGCTGGGTGAAGGCCGGATAGCGGTCGATGAAGACCAGACCGGCCCTGATCATCGCGTCCAGAGCCTCGACCTTGGTGCCGCCGCGCTCCGCGGTCTCGTCGGCGGCGGACTGGAGCGAGGCCGTCAGCAGCCCGACGCCGAATCGCAGCAGTTCCTCGAACAGCTCGGTCTTGCTCTTGAAGTTGTAGTAGACCGTGCCCTTGGCCACACCGGCGCGCTCGGCGATCTCGTCCACCGTGGTAGCTGAGAAGCCCTGTTCGGCTATGAGCGTCACCGCGGCCTCATAGAGCTTCGCCCGCGTCGCCCGGCGTCGGGTGTTGGTGCTGTCCATGGCGTCCATGGTGTCGATTCTCACAGGTCTCGCGGGTTCCACAGATCCGTTCCCGCCCTCCTCGCCGCTCTCTCAACGGGCTTCTCTCCGCCGCCGTTGGGTCGCGCCGTATCGAGGGCTTCCGTCGGCTGTCGTTTCGGGGTCGCGTACGGCGGTCCGGCCTTCCTGACGAGCGAGGCGGGCAGCGAGCGAGCCGCCGAAGCGGCACTGCGGCAGAGCACGTTCCCGACGGACCCTCGGCCGCGATCAGCGGGCTCGGTTCCGCCTCGATGACGACCGAGCGAAACGCCCAGCCGCGCGGGCCCTTGAGCCCGAATCCCCTCGGCGACGACGGCCGCCCCGAGCGGACTGTCCGTCCACCCTGCCCGTCTTGCGCCGACCGGGCAGTGCAAAGGACTCCCGTTCACCGGTGTTTCACGGAAAAGCGCAGGTCAGGGGCGATTGTCAGTGGGGGCCCTCACGATGGACACATACGGCCACAGTGCCGTCACACGACGACAGGAGGTTCGTCATGGCCAGCTCCCACGCGGCTGCCGCGCACCGGCGCCGTGCCACCGGCCCTGTCCCCTCACCGACCGGGCCGGCGAGCGATGTGCACCCCGTCCTGCGGCGTGCCTCGGCACCCCCCGCCGCCCTCGATCTGCTCGGCCAGGCCCGTACGGGGCTGGACGAGGCAGCCACGCTCGAAACCCCCAACGAGCGATACGCCACGGCGCATCTGGCCGCCCTGCGCACAGCAGCCGCGGTGCTCGCCGCCCGTGGATACCCCGACAACACTCCGTCCCCCGCCCGCCGTGGACAGGGCACCCCGCCCCGGCGCGGCCGCAGAGCCGGGATACGCAGCGCCTGGGAACTGCTTCCCGAGATGGCGCCGGAACTCTCCGAGTGGAGCGCCCATTTCGCCGCGGGCGCCCAGCGCAGGGCCCGTGCGGAGGCGGGCATACAGGGCGCGGCGACCAGCCGGGACGCCGAGGATCTCCTGCGGGACGCCGCGATGTTCCTCCGTCTGGTGGAGCGCATGCTCGTGCTTCAGCCGGTGCTGCCCCAGCCCAGGTCGGAGCGGCCCGAACCGGGAGACGCGGCCGGATGAGGCCGCCGCGCCGATGGGAAGCAGGGGCACTGCTGCGGAGGCCCCGGCGGGGACTCACGCGCCGGAGGCTCTTTCGGCGACCCTCGTCGGCGACATGTCCCTACGCCGGATGTGTCGTCGCGGGCATGTCTCCTCGTGCATACGCCTTCTCGCGCGTACGTCTCCGGGGGCGTGGGTCACGGCGGCGCGCCTGCTCGTGGCGAGCCCTTCACTCACTACCCGCGGACGGCGCGTCCCGGTGCCGTGTCCCGGTGTCTGTGCCCCAGAACCGTGTCCCCGCTGCGCGGCTCCCCGTGTGCCGTCCGTCCGTGATGGCAGCGCCACCATGTGCGGGGACCCGTCATCCGGGCGTCATCCGGGCGTCATCCGGGCGGGACCGCGCGGGAGTTCGGCGTCCGGACCCCAGACGGACGGGCGAGTGGCGGGTGCCGGGACGCGTCCGGCCCCGGCACCCGGTGCCGCCGGGCCGCCGGAGCCCGCGGTGGAGGCAATAAGGTGGGAACCGTCGTCAGCCCGACGAGAGCCCATCGCCCTCGGCCGCCCAGCGGCCCGGGGCGCCGCACACCAGCCGCCCCGATCGCCCCGCGCGGCCGGAGGCGGCACCGTCCGAGGAGTCAACTGCCGTGCCGGACCCGTCGCCCCGTGGGGAGACCCCACCGCGCCCGCCCCGCGCCTCCCTGCGTACCTCCGTGGTCTGGGAAGTCCTCGAAGACGCCATCGACCGGAGGGTCAAAGCCTCCGGTTCGGACACCCTGGACGTCCTCGACACAGGCGGCGGCAGCGGCTCCTTCGCGGTGCCCATCGCCCGGCTCGGCCACCGCGTCACCGTCGTCGACCCCAGCCCGAACGCGCTCTTCGCACTGGAGCGCCGGGTGGCCGAGGCAGGTGTGGCCGACCGTGTGCGGGGTGTTCAGGGAGACGTCCACGGCCTGTTCGAGGTCGTCGAGCGCGAAGGGCACGACGTGGTGCTCTGCCACGGCGTCCTGGAGTACGTGGACGACCCCGCCGAAGGCGTACGGAACGCGGTGGCCGCGCTCCGCCCCTCCGGAGCCCTCAGCCTGCTCGCCGCCGGCCTCGGCGGCGCGGTCCTCGCCAGGGCGCTCGCCGGCCACTTCACCGAGGCCCGCCAGGCGCTCACCGACCCGGCGGGCCGCTGGGGCGAGGGCGACCCGGTGCCCCGGCGGTTCACCGCCGGCCAGCTCACCGAACTCGCCGAGGAGGCCGGTGTGGAGGTCGCGGCCGTGCACGGTGTACGGATCTTCTCCGACCTCGTCTCCGGCGCCCTCGTGGACACCGAGCCGGGCGCCCTCGACGCGCTTCTCAAACTGGAGGCCGCGGCGGCTGAGCTGCCCGCATTCCACTCCGTCGCGACCCAGCTTCACCTCCTGGCGGAGAAACACGGCTGATCAGGGGCGCAGCCGCAGATGGAGTACGCCACAGACCCCCCGATCGTGTCGTTCGCCCCGTATGATCGAGGGGCAACATCCGGCATGACGGATCGGAGGTTGGGGAATCTACGCCTCAGCAGCCGAGCCGCCGTGGCGGCCCAAACTGGAGAAGTGCCGTATCGACGAAGTGGGCGGGTTTCACGGGGGCGATTCCCTGCCTATCCTGAAAGGGCCGCAAACGGTCGCCCCCGCGGCCGACGACTAGGAGGACTCCGTGCCGCTCTCGGAGCACGAGCAGCGAATGCTCGAGCAGATGGAGCGAGCGCTGTACGCCGAAGACCCCAAATTCGCGACAGCGCTTGAGGGAAGCGGGCTGCGTACGTACACCCGGCGACGGGTCTACCAAGCGGTTGCAGGCTTCCTGGTGGGTATCGCGCTCCTCATGGCCGGAATGGTCGCGCAGCAGATCTGGATCAGCGTGGTGGGGTTCCTCGTCATGCTGGGCTGTGCGGTCCTGGCAGTCACCGGCTGGCGCAAGGCGCCCAAGCCGGGGGAGCAGCAGACCCTGGGGGACGCGGCGGGAGGCGCCCGCCGTCAGCCCCGTCAATCCCGTCAGCGCAAGTCGATGATGAACCGGATCGAGGAGCGGTGGCAGCGCCGCCGCGACGAGCAGGGCCACTGACGTACCGCGGCCTCCGGGGCTGCGCCTGAGTCGTGTGCCGATGAAGGGGTGCGGGGTCCCCGCGGACCGTGAGTTATCGCGCTGTGCGTTGTGGAGTCGTCCGAAGCAAACGCCTGACAGGCTGAACCGGCCTGTCCGGCGTTTTCGCTTGCCTCGGCCGACTCGGCGGCTCGCTGGTGGTCGCTCGGCCCGTCGGCCATCAGCGAGCCAGCCGGTCGAACAGCTCGCCTTCTCCGCCCCCGGATCCGCGGCCGGACCTCAGCCGCCCCAGGGGCTGGACATCCGCCCCCGGCACCTCCAGGCACCCACCGGCACCCCAGACCTCTCAGAGCGTGATCCCCGGCCAGAAGTCCCGGCACAGGGCAGAGTGCGGCAGGGGCCGACGCTCGAGAACATCCGAACGTCGGCCCGGCCGCACGTCAGCCCCGCTGCTTCGACGCGCGGCGCAGCCGCAGCGCGTCGGCCCATCGGCTCGGGCCCACCGCATGAAGACGAGTACGCCAGCGGTCCGTCAGCGAAGTCCAGCGGGCCGACGCCGCCCAGATCACCCGTATGGACGAACGCGGCAGCAGTAGGGCCCGCACACGCGCGCCACGGTGCACACCCGCGCTCAGACCGGCACGGATACGCTTGACGTCGTCCGCCAGGCCCGTGGCCGGCCGGGGATCCGGCGCGTACAGCACCTGCTCCACCGCCCCCGCGACCCGGTGCACCGCCTCCGCGGCCTCGCCCTCAAGCTTCCCCAGCACAACGATCCGCTGCGCCGTCTTGCGGGCGGTCAGCGACTCGTCGGGCGGGATGCCGTGATCCCAGGCGGTGTCCGACACCTCCAGCCAGGCGGCCAGCGTGCGGGCCGAGGCGTCCTCGGGTGCCCGCCCTCCGGAGCCCAGCCGCCGCGCGGTGACTCTCGTCCGCCAGAGCATCGGCGACAGCGGCACCGCCACCCCCACCAGCACCCCCAGCACGATCAGCAGCGGAGCCACCGATGAGGAACCCGAGCCCGTGGGCGTGGCCTCGTCGGCGGCGGCCGCGGACGAGCACTCGCCGAGCCGCCTCAGCTCTGGCGCGCAACTGTCCGAGGCCGAGGGAGCCGCACTCGGCGCGTCCGAGGCGGTCGCCTCGGGCTGCGTCGGGTTGGTCGCGCCGCCGGACGGTGTGCTCTGCCGGGTGTACTCCGGTGTGCTGCCCCGGCTGGGCGTCGGCTCGAACCGGGTCCACCCGACGCCCTCGAAGTACAGCTCCGGCCAGGCGTGCGCGTCCCGGAACCCCACTGACATGGTGCCGTTCGCCTGCGGATTGCCCGGAGTGAAGCCCACGGCGACCCGCGCCGGAATCCCCAGCGTGCGGGCCATCGCCGCCATCGAGAACGAGAAGTGGATGCAGAAGCCCTCCTTCCGCTCCAGGAAGCGGGTGATCGCGGCGACTCCCGTGCCGGACTGCACCTCGGTGTCATAGGTGAAGCCGCCGTTCATCGCGAACCAGTCCTGGAGCAGCACCGCGGCCTCGTAGTCGTTCGCCGCGCCCCTGGTCACCCGCTCCGCGGTCTCCTTGACGACGTCGGGCAGTACGTCGGGCACCTTGGTGTACTCGCGCAGAATGTCCGCCGGCGGGCGCGGGGCCGCCGCCAGCTGCTGAGCCGTCGGCTTCACGAGCAGAGCGGTGACGGAGTACTGCGCGCCACGGGTGGTCTGGCCCCGGTCGCCGACCAGGGTGCGGCCGGTCGGCTCGTAACGCCAGCGGCCGTCGATCTCCACCTCGGTCGCCGGGTAGGGGAGCGGCAGCCAGCTCTGGCGGTAGGAGTCGGCCGCGGAGATGTTCATCTTGATCTCTTGGGTGGCGACCGACGGGTTCAGACCGGCAGGCTGCGGAAATTCGTCCGGAACGTCCCGTACTCGGCGCTCCGAGGACTTCCACGCCGCGCCGTCGAACTGGTCGAGCGCCACGAACCTCAGATAGAGATCCCTGGTGTCCGGCGCGTTCGTGCGGTAGCGCAGGGCCTCGCGGTCACTGGGCTGATTCAGGCTGTCCTGGAGCGAGACCAGCGGGTTCACCGCGGAGATGGTGCCACCGCCGCCCGATCCCGAGCCCTCGCCGGCTCCCGTGCCCGCCAGCAGGCCCCCGTCCAGCGCCGGCAGCGCTGCCGGGACCGCCAGGGCGACCCCCAGCGCCAGCACGCCGATACGGCGGCCCGTGCGGGCGGGCGCCACGGGAGCGCCGCCTCCCGGTTCGAGCGCCTTCGCACCCCGTACCGATGCGGACGGCGCCCCGCCGAAGACCCGCCCCCACTGCGAGAGCTTCTCCCGGCCCTCGGCCAGGAGGAGCAGCAGATATCCGGACGCGGCGAGAACGAACCACAGCATGCTCGCCGCACCGCCCGCGAGCCCCGCGGCCACCGAGTACAGCGCGAGCAGCGGCAGCCCTGCCGGGGCGGCGCTGCGGAACGTCACCGCGAGTGTCTCCACCAGCAGCCCGATGACCAGCACCCCGCCGATCAGCATCAGGCGGATACCGTCGGAAGCCGGTGCCGGGATCGCGTACCGCTCGATGTCCTGGCCACCCGTGGCCAGCAGCTCGCCGAAGCGCGCGAAGGTCTGCGGACCGGGCACCACACCGAAGAACGCCTGCCCCCGGGCGAAGACCACGGTGAGCAGAATCAGCCCGGCCAGGGCCTGCGCGAACACCGTCAACGCCTTCGCCAGCGGCACACGCCTCGCCAGCGCCCCCACAACCGCCTGGATCCCCAGCAGGAGCGCGGCCTCCACCAGCCAGCCGGGTGAGTCGAGCAGCGGCAGCATCGCGCTCGCCGCCAGCAGCGTGGCGGCGTACGAGCACAGCGCCAGACGTCCGCGGCCGCTCATGACCAACCCCCGGAACTGCCGTTCGCACCGATCCCGGAGGACTCCGTGCGCTGCCGGCCCGCCTGCTCCCACAGCGCGGACAGCGACACGCCCGGCGGTACGGCCAGAGCCGTCCAGCCCGCCTCCCGCAGCAGCCGCAGCCGATCCTCGATCTTGCCCGCCATCGCCCCGCCCGTCACCCAGGTCTCGCTGTCCAGGACGAAGGCCACGGCGGCGCCTCCGCGCTGCCGCATCCGCGCCACCAACGTCGCCTGCTCCTCGTCGAGATCGCCGAAGAAGGCGACCAGCAGCCCTTCGTTCCCGCCGCGCAGCACGTCGTGCGCACGCGACAGCCCCTCCTCGTCGGAGTGGTCGACGACCGCCAGCGTGTCCATCAGCAGGCCCGCGGAGTCCGCGGACTCCTGTGTCGAACCGACGAAGCCGTCGGCGCCCTCACCGGGCATCGAACTCCCGGTGTCCGTGAGCAGCCGGACCGCGAAACCGCTCGCCAGCATGTGCACCAGCGTCGACGCGGCCCCCGAGACGGCCCACTCGAAGGCCGCGTCGGGACCCACGCCCTGGTAGGCGACGCCCCTGGTGTCGAGCAGCACGGTGCACCTCGCGCGCTGCGGCTGCTCCTCACGGCGCACCATCAGCTCGCCGTAGCGCGCGGTGGAGCGCCAGTGCACCCTGCGCAGATCGTCGCCGTAGCGATAGGCGCGCGGGATGATGTCGTCGTCCCCGGCGAGCGCCAGCGAGCGCTGGCGGCCGTCCCCGTACCCCGGAGTCTCGCCCGCGAGCCGCACGGGCGGCAGCGGCTCGGTCCGCGGGATGACCGTCAACGTGTCGAACGCGCTGAAGGAACGCGTCAGTTCGCACATGCCGAACGGATCGTTCAACCGGAGCTGGAGCGGCCCCAGCGGATAGCGCCCGCGCAGATCCGAGCGGACCCGGTACGACACCTCGCGCCGCCCGCCCGCCTCGACCCGGTCGAGCACGAACCGGGGCCTCGGCCCCAGCACGTACGGCACGCGGTCCTGGAGCATCAGCAGACCGGTGGGCAGCCGCGAGATGTTGTCCATCCGCAGATGCACGCGCGCCTCGGACCCGGCGGGCACTCGGGAGGGCGAGAGACGTCTGCTGCCCGCGACCCGGTACCGGGTGCGGTACAGCACGGCCACACAGACCAGCGGCAGCACGGCGAGCAGCAGACCGACCCGCAGGAGATCGCTCTGCCCCAGCACATACGCGCACACCGAGGCGGCCACACCGGCCGCCACGAACGACCGGCCGCGAGTGGTCAGCCCCCCGAGGGCCGCCCGCACCCCGCCTTTCGCGTTCCCGTCCTCCGCGGCGGCGGGCCCCCCGGCGGACATCAGAACCGCCGGGCGTCGGGCCGCTGGCCGTAGCGCGGCTCGGGTCCATGGCCCGCGACATACGCGGTCGCCGTGCCCTCGGCCGTGGGGACCGGTGTGCGCTGAAGGATCTCCAGCACGACCTGCTCCGCCGTACGCCGGTTGAGCTGCGCCTGCGCGGTGGGCAGCAGCCGGTGCGCCAGCACCTGCACCACCAGCGACTGCACATCGTCCGGCAGGGCGTAGTCCCGCCCGTTCAACGCGGCCGTCGCCTTGGCGGCACGGAGCAGATGGAGGGTGGCACGCGGTGAGGCGCCGAGTCTGAGATCCGGGTGGTTACGGGTCGCGGACACCAGCTCCACCGCGTACCGCCGCACGGCCTCGGCGACATGGACACCGCGCACCGCGTCGATCAGCTTCACGATGTCGTGCGCGTGCGCCACCGGCTGGAGGTCGTCCAGCGGGGAGACCCCGCCATGGACATCGAGCATCTGGAGCTCGGCGTCCGCGCTCGGGTAGCCGATCGAGACGCGCGCCATGAAACGGTCGCGCTGCGCCTCGGGCAGCGGATAGGTGCCCTCCATCTCCACCGGATTCTGCGTGGCCACCACCATGAAGGGACTGGGCAGCTCGTACGAACTGCCGTCGATGGTGACCTGGCGCTCCTCCATCGACTCCAGAAGCGCCGACTGGGTCTTCGGCGAAGCGCGGTTGATCTCGTCGCCGATCACGATCTGAGCGAAGATCGCGCCCGGCTTGAACTCGAAGTCACGCTGCTGCTGGTCGTAGATCGACACACCCGTGATGTCCGACGGCAGCAGGTCGGGCGTGAACTGGATACGCCGCACCGAACAGTCGATGGACCGTGCCAGCGCCTTGGCCAGCATCGTCTTGCCCACGCCCGGCACATCCTCGATGAGCAGATGCCCCTCGGCGAGCAGCACTGTCAGCGAAAGCCGTACGACCTCAGGCTTGCCCTCGATCACGCCCTCCACCGACTTGCGGACACGATCCGCTGTGGCGGTCAGGTCTGTGAGGTTAGCTCGATCGTCATAGGTCGTCACCCGGCCCTCCTCGGCCCGTTCTTACGGGCCGAGGGACATCCAACGGCCCGGCCCACCCCGAAATACGGGCACCGGCCCCCGGAAGTTCCGGATGGTGCCACATCCGTCATTCTTGTTGCCGTTACCGCGTTGTGTCACTCGCCTGTGGATAACTACGTCGGTTTCGGCGGGTTGGATGCGATTTCCGCAGGTGTCCGACGCGTCGTACGACCGGTTCCCTCGCGAGCCGGTCCCGCACCGGCGGTGATCACGGGCCGCTCACGGTCCCGGAACGGCACCTGCGAGACCCCATGCCACGGACCCGGCACGGACCCGCCACGGACTCGGTACGGACCCGTCAAGGCGCCCGGCGCGGACCGGATCCGCGCGGGTCCCCGCGCGGATCCCCAGCCGAGATCCCTACACGGCGGGATCGATCTCCCGCAGCAGCCCCTCCTTCACATCGAAGACGAAGCCGCGGACATCATCCTTGTGTACGAGGAACGGCGAGGTCCGCACCCGCTGCATCGACTGGCGCACGTCCTGGTCGACATCGCGGAACGCCTCCACCGCCCATGGAGGACGCTGTCCCACCTCGTCCTCCAGCTCGTGCCGGAAGTCCTCCGTGAGGGATTCCAGACCGCAGCCGGTGTGATGGATCAGGATGACGCTGCGGGTGCCGAGCGCCCGCTGGCTGATGGTCAGGGAGCGGATCACATCGTCGGTGACCACACCGCCCGCGTTGCGGATCGTATGGCAGTCGCCCAGTGCGAGGCCGAGCGCGTCGTGCAGGTCGAGCCGGGCGTCCATGCAGGCGACGACCGCCACTCTCAGGACCGGACGCGCGTCCATTCCGGGGTCCTGGAAGCCGGCGGCGTAGCGCTTGTTCGCCTCGATGAGGCGGTCGGTGACCGTACCGGCGGCGCTCGCGGCGTCGGCGGAGTGGTGCGCGGAAGTCGTCATACAGACGACGTTAGTGGCCGCACGCGCGCCGAGCCCGTTGTGGGAAGGGACAAACACTCTCATCAAGGCATGTTGTGAGGTAATCCACAGGGGGTAGGCATCTCCACCTGTTCGAGTGAAATAGTCCCGTTTCAAGCCCCTTGCGCCACGCCGTCGACCGGTTGATTGACCGGGAAGAACAGTGGACTAAAGTGACGCGCAGTCCACAGATACTCCCTGCCGCTTCCCACTGATTCCGCTACTTCCGTTACCGCTGTCACTTCCTGCACTTCCTGCACATTCCCAAGATTCTTCCCGCGTGTGCGGCGTACGCACGGCTCGGCCTTTCACCCCGCTCGCCGGTCGCTCCAGCCCCGCGCCGGACCTGAGAGGGCGCCTTGAGCCATACCCGACACGTCCCGGTGATGCTCCAGCGGTGCCTGGACCTGTTGGCCCCGGCCCTGGAACGCCCCGGATCGGTCGCCGTCGACTGCACCCTGGGCCTCGGCGGACACAGTGAGGCGCTGCTCACCCGCTTTCCCCGGGCCCGCCTGGTCGCACTCGACCGGGACAAGGAGGCCCTGCGGCTCTCCGGTGAGCGACTCGCCTCCTTCGGAGACCGCGCCACCCTCGTGCACGCCGTGTACGACGAACTGCCCCAGGTCCTCGAACGGCTGGACATCCGGCGCGCCCACGGCGTGCTCTTCGACCTCGGCGTCTCGTCCATGCAACTCGACGAGGCGGAGCGCGGATTCGCCTACGCCCAGGACGCCCCCCTCGACATGCGGATGGACCAGACGACCGGCATGGCCGCGGCCGAGGTCCTCAACACCTACCCGCCCGGTGAGCTGGTGCGCATCCTTCGGACGTACGGCGAGGAGAAGCAGGCCAAGCGGATCGTCTCGGCGGTCGTGCGCGAGCGGGAACGGGAGCCCTTCACCACCAGCGCCCGGCTGGTCGAACTGATCCGGGACGCTCTGCCGCAGGCCGCCAAGCGCACCGGCGGCAACCCCGCCAAGCGCACCTTCCAGGCGCTCCGCATCGAGGTGAACGGTGAGCTGAGCGTGTTGGAGCGGGCGATCCCGGCGGCCGTCGGGACGCTCGCCGTCGGCGGCCGGATCGCCGTGCTGTCGTACCACTCGCTGGAGGACCGGCTGGTCAAGCAGGTCTTCGCGGCGGGCGCGGCCACCACAGCGCCCGCCGGGCTGCCCGTCGTACCTGAGCAGTACCAGCCCAGGCTGAAGCTGCTGACGCGCGGCGCGGAACTTCCGACCGAGGAAGAGGTCGCGGAGAACCGGCGCGCCGCCCCTGCGCGTCTGAGGGGAGCACAGCGCATCCGTGAGGACGCGCGATGAGTGAGGACGCGCGATGAGTCACGTACACGAACCCGCCCGTACCACGCGTACGAGGACGGCCGGGGGCGCGAGCAGGGCCCCGGCCACCGTTCCCGGGACCACGGCGGTGGTCCGCGCGGCGGCCGGGGAAGCGATCCGAGGAAGGACCGGGAGGACGCGGTGAGCACAGCGGCCAAACAGCTCAGGGGACGCGCCGCGAGAATCGCCCGGCTGATGCCCGCGGGCCCCAGCACCGCCGCCCGCACCCCCTTCGTCCTGCTCGTCGTGGTGCTCCTCGGCGGCGGACTGATCACGCTCCTGATGCTGAACTCCTCGCTCAACGAGGGCTCCTTCGAACTCAGCGAACTGAAGCTCGAGACCACCGAACTCACCGACGAGCAGCAGGCGCTCCAGCGCGACGTGGACAGCTACTCCGCTCCCGATGCCCTGGAGCGGAGGGCCCGCGAACTGGGCATGGTCCCCGGCGGCCCGCCGGCCTTCGTCAAACCCGACGGCGGCGTCGAGGGCGTACCGCGCAAGGCCACCGCACCCCCCGCCCCGGAGCCCACGTCCAGCGGGGCCTCGGCGTCCGCGTCGGACGCTGCGAGTGCCGCCGATGCCGCCGATGCCGCGGGTCCGTCGGGGGCTGCCGCTCCCTCCACCGGCCAACCTGGCTCACCCGGCCCCAGCCCTTCCTCCGGGCCCACCGGCCCGGCGGCTTCCACACAGCCCACCGGACCCACCGGACCCACCTCACCCTCCCGCGCCTCAGCGCGCTCCGACTCCTCGGCGGCGGCCACCGGATCCGGCCCGTCCGACCCGTCCGCGAAGCCGACCCCGACGTCCTCCGGCAGGTGACGCAGTGCCCTCCAAGGAACCGCCCCCGCGTCCCTCCTCCCGAGACGCGCCGCCCCGCCGCCGGGTGCCCGGCCCCGCCCGGCGTCCCGGCGGGCAGAGCAGGCAGAACCACCGGTCGAGTGAGCAGAGCCGGCCTTCCGGACGCCCCGGGGCCCCCGCCGCCCGGCGGCCCCGGCCCGAACCGCGCTCCCTCCGGCTCGGCAGCCCCCGCCCCCGGCTCCGCCTGGTCAGCCTCGCCCTGACCCTGGTGATGCTGGCCTTCGTCGTGCGGCTGCTCCAGGTACAGGCCGTCGACGCCAGCGCGTACGCGGCCAAGGCCGAGAAGAGCCGCTACCTCAGTGTCGAGCTCGCCGCCGAGCGCGGGGAGATCACCGACCGGTCCGGGATCGCGCTCGCCACCAGCGTCGACGCGTACGACATCACCGCCGACCCCAAGATGTTCACGCCGAACGAGAGCAAGAGCCCCGACGCCCCCGAGCAGGCCGCCGGGCTGCTCGCCCCGATCCTCGGGGTCAGCGCCGAGGAGATCACCAAGAAGCTGAAGACCCCCAAGTCCCGCTACACCGTCCTGGCCCGGCGCCAGACCCCCCAGGTCTGGAACCAGATCAAGGACCTCAAGCGCGTCTTCAACCAGAAGGCCGCGGCCGACGAGGCCAAGGGCGGCCCCGGCGTCAACGTCCTCAGCGGGGTCTTCCAGGAGCCGAGCAGCAAGCGGGTGTATCCCAACGGAGAACTCGCCGCCGGAATACTGGGTTACGTCAACGCCGAGGGCCGCGGCGCCGGAGGCGTCGAGTCCATGCTGGACGAGTCGCTCGCCGGCAAGGACGGAGAGGTCACCTACGCCCAGTCCGGCGGCCGACGCGTCCCCACGGCCGACGGCACCCGGGAAACGCCCGCCGTCCCCGGCTCCGACATAGAGCTGACCATCGACCGGGACATCCAATGGGCAGCCCAGCGGGCGATCAACGACCAGGTGAAGAAGTCCAAGGCCGACCGCGGATACGTGGTGGTGCAGGACACCGCCACCGGCGAGATCCTCGCCATGGCCAACTCGCCCGGCTTCGACCCCAACGACCTCACCCAGGCCGATGCGGCCGCCATGGGCAACGCCGCGCTCCAGGACGCCTTCGAGCCCGGCTCCACCGCCAAGGTGATGTCGATGGCCGCCGTCCTGGAGGAGGGGGCCGCCACCCCCGGCACCCATGTCGTCGTCCCCAACCGGCTGCACCGGGGCGACCGCCTCTTCAAGGACGACGTCGACCACCCCACCTGGTACCTCACGCTCAACGGGGTACTCGCCAAGTCGAGCAACATCGGCACCATCCTGGCCACCGGCCAGCTCGGCGACACCCAGCCCGAGGCGAACCGGGTGCTCCACTCGTATCTGCGGAAGTTCGGCATGGGCAGTCCCACCGGACTCGGGTATCCGGGGGAGACCCCGGGCATCCTCGCCCCGCCGGAGAAGTGGTCCACCTCGCAGCAGTACACGATCCCCTTCGGCCAGGGACTCTCCCTCAACGCCGTACAGGCGGCGTCCGTCTACTCCACCATCGCCAACGGCGGGGTACGCGTCGAACCCTCCCTGGTCCGGGGCAGCAAGGGCCCCGACGGCCGCTTCACCGCCGCACCCGCGCCCAAGAAGAACCGTGTCGTCAGCGAGAAGACCGCCCGGACGCTGGCCACCATGCTGGAGTCCGTCGTCGGCGACGAGGAGGGCACCGGCACCAAGGCCCGTATCCCCGGCTACCGCGTCGCCGGCAAGACGGGCACCGCCAACCGGGTCGACCCCGAAACCGGGACCTACAAGGGCTACACCGCCTCCTTCGCCGGTTTCGCGCCCGCCGACAAGCCCAGGGTCACCGTCTACTGCGCCATCCAGAACCCCACCGAGGGCAGCTACTTCGGCGGTCAGATCTGCGGCCCGATCTACCAGAAAGTCATGGAATTCGCGCTGAAAACCCTCCAGGTGCCGCCGACGGGCGAGAAACCGGCCGGTCTTCCGGTCACCTTCGACCCCGACGACGACTGACCGCCCCGGCGCGGACCGACCGCCCCGGCGCACGACCTGCCCGGTGAAGGAGACCGTCCGGTGAGAGATCTGGTGAGAGATCTGGTGACAGACCCGGTGAGAGATCCGGTGAAAGAAACGTTCAGCACGACACGCCACGCCGAATGATCCAAGGAACCACCAGTGACAACGATCACCCCTGATCCCGGGAACCACGGCCCGGCGCGGCACTCATTTAGCCCCGTGCACGCCGAGCCCGGTACGCTCACCGCCGTGCCACAGCCCGATCAGTACCGAACCACCCCGCAGGACGCCCCGGCGAAACCACCGGGAGCGCCCCGTCCGGACCGGCCCCACCCGACACCCCTCGGGGTGCTGGCCGCCCGGCTGGGGGTGAAGAATCCAGCGGCGGACGAGGTCACGGTCACCGGCATCACCCACGACTCGCGGGCGGTACGCCCCGGCGATCTGTACGCGGCCCTCCCCGGCGCCCGCGTCCACGGCGCCGACTTCGTGGACCAGGCGGCGAACCTGGGCGCCGCGGCCGTCCTCACCGACCCGGCGGGCGCCGATCGGGCGGCGACCACCGGACTCCCGGTCCTGGTCACCGACGACCCCCGCGGCCACATGGGCGGACTCGCCGCCGAGATCTACGGACAGCCGGGCGCCGACCTGCTCCAGATCGGCATCACCGGCACCTCCGGCAAGACGACCTCCGTCTACCTCGTCGAAGGCGGCCTGCGGGCGGCGGGCCGCACCACGGGCCTGATCGGCACGGTCGAGACCCGGATCGGCGACGAGCGCCTCAAATCGGAGCGTACGACCCCGGAGGCCACCGACCTCCAGGCCCTGTTCGCCGTCATGCGCGAGCGGGGCGTCGACGTGGTCGCCATGGAGGTCTCCAGCCACGCCCTGGTGCTCGGACGCGTCGACGGCTGCCTCTTCGACGTCGCCGTCTTCAACAACCTCAGCCCCGAGCACATGGAGTTCCACTCCGGCATGGAGGACTACTTCCAGGCCAAGGCGCGGCTGTTCACACCGGCCCGCAGCAGGCTCGGGGTCGTCAATCACGACGACGAGTACGGCCGCAGGCTCACCAAGGAGGCGTCCGTCCCGGTCACCACCTTCTCAGCCGAGGGCAGCCACGACGCCGACTGGCGGGCCGAGGACGTCGAGCTGGGCGCCATGGGGTCCGCCTTCACGATCGTGGGGCCCGCGGGACAGCGCGTCCGGGCGAAGGCGCCGCTGCCCGGCGCGTTCAACGTCGCCAACACCCTGGCCGCCGTCGTCACCCTCGCCGTCGCCGGGATCGCCCCGCAGACGGCGGCCGACGGCATCGCCGGCGTTCCCGGCGTCCCCGGCCGGCTGGAGCGCGTGGACGAGGGCCAGCCGTATCTGGCCGTCGTGGACTACGCGCACAAGACCGACGCCGTCGAATCGGTTCTCCGCTCCCTGCGCAAGGTCACCGAGGGCAGGCTGCACATCGTGCTCGGCTGCGGCGGCGACCGTGACACCACCAAACGCGGCCCGATGGGCGCGGCGGCGGCCCGCCTCGCCGACACCGCCGTACTGACATCCGACAACCCCCGCTCGGAGGACCCGCTCGCGATCCTCGCCACGATGCTCGCCGGCGCCGCCGAGGTCCCGGCCCATGAACGCGGTCATGTCCTCGTCGAAGCCGACCGGGCCGCGGCCATCGCCGCCGCCGTCGCCCGCGCGGAGCCCGGTGACACCGTGCTGATCGCGGGCAAGGGCCATGAGCAGGGACAGGACATCGCCGGAGTCGTCCGCCCCTTCGACGACCGCCAGGTACTCCGCGAAGCCATCGGCGCCACCCAGGTCGCGCCTCACGAGAAATCCCGGGGATGACCCAGTGATCACCCTCTCCCTCGCCGAGATCGCCGAAATCGTCGGCGGGCAGTCGCACGACATACCGGATCCGGCCGTGCGGATCACCGGACCGGTCGTCAGCGACTCGCGAGCCGTCCGGCCCGGCGCCCTCTTCATCGCCTTCGCCGGCGAGAACGCCGACGGCCACGACTACGCCGAACGGGCCGTCGCGGACGGCGCCGCCGCCGTGCTGGGCACCCGGCCCGTGGGCGTGCCGGCGATCGTCGTGGACGACGTCACCGCCGCGCTGGGCGCCCTCGCCCGGCAGGTGGTCGAACGCCTCGGCGCCACCACCGTCGCGCTCACCGGATCGGCGGGAAAGACCAGCACCAAGGACCTCATCGCGCAGCTCCTGGAGCGCAAGGGGCCGACGGTCTACCCCGCGGGCAACCTGAACAACGAGATCGGCCTGCCGCTGACCGCACTGCGCGCCGACGAGTCCACCGAACACCTCGTCCTCGAAATGGGCGCGCGGTACATCGGCGACATCCGCTACCTCACCGGGCTCGTACCGCCGAAGGTCGGACTCGTCCTGAACGTCGGAACCGCCCACATCGGCGAGTTCGGCGGCCGGGAACGGATCGCCGAGGCCAAGGGCGAGCTGGTGGAGGCCCTGCCCCACGCCGAGGACGGCGGCATCGCCGTGCTCAACGCGGACGATCCCCTCGTACGCGCCATGGCGTCCCGCACCAAGGCCCGGGTCGTCACCTTCGGCGAGGCCGAGACAGCCGATGTACGTGCCGAGAATGTCCGGCTCACCCGGCAAGGTCGGCCCGCCTTCACGCTTCACACCCCTACCGGGTGCGGTGATGTGACCATGCGGCTGTACGGTGAGCACCACGTGTCGAACGCGCTCGCCGCGGCCGCCGTCGCCCATGAGCTGGGCATGCCCGTCGACGAGATCGCCATCGCGCTCTCGGAGGCCGGCACCCTCTCCCGCTGGCGCATGGAGGTCACCGAGCGTCCGGACGGCGTGACGATCGTCAACGACGCCTACAACGCGAACCCCGAGTCCATGAAGGCGGCGCTGCGCGCGCTGGCAGCCATGGGACAGGACGCACAGACCCGGGGGGGGCGTACATGGGCGGTGCTCGGCCTGATGGCCGAGCTCGGCGACGAAGCGTTCGCCGAGCACGACGCCGTCGGACGGCTCGCCGTCCGGCTCAACGTCAGCAAGCTCGTCGCAGTCGGGGGCAGGGAAGCGTCCTGGCTGCAACTGGGCGCATATAACGAGGGTTCGTGGGGTGAGGAGTCGGTGCACGTGTCCGACGCGCGGGCGGCGGTCGACCTGTTGCGCAGTGAGCTGCGACCGGGAGACGTCGTGCTGGTGAAGGCTTCCAGATCGGTCGGACTGGAGCGGGTGGCCCAGGCGCTGCTCGAGAACCCGGCGGCGCCCGCGGATGGGCAGGGTGCCGGTCGATGAGGCAGATCCTCTTCGCGGGGGCCATCGGGCTCTTCCTGACCCTGATCGGCACCCCACTGCTGATCAAGCTCCTGGCCCGCAAGGGATACGGGCAGTTCATCCGGGACGACGGCCCGCGCAGCCACGGCAGCAAGAAGGGCACGCCCACCATGGGCGGCATCGCCTTCATCCTGGCCACGCTGATCGCGTACGCCTGTGCCAAGCTGATCACCGGGGAACCGCCCACCTTCTCGGGCCTGCTGGTGCTCGGTCTGATGGCGGGAATGGGCCTCGTCGGGTTCCTCGACGACTACATCAAGATCGTCAAACAGCGCTCGCTCGGTCTGCGCGCCAAGGCCAAGATGGCGGGCCAGCTGATCGTCGGCATCACCTTCGCGGTGCTGTCGCTCCAGTTCGCCGACAAGCGCGGCAACACCCCCGCCTCCACCAAGCTGTCGTTCATCACGGACTTCGGCTGGTCGATCGGCCCGGTGCTCTTCGTGGTCTGGGCGCTGTTCATGATTCTCGCGATGTCGAACGGCGTGAACCTCACCGACGGTCTGGACGGCCTGGCCACGGGCGCGTCGGTGATGGTCTTCGGCGCGTACACCTTCATCGGGCTCTGGCAGTTCCAGGAGGCATGCGCCAACGCGATCTCGCTCACCAACCCCGCGGCCTGTTTCGAGGTACGAGATCCACTCGACCTGGCGGTGGTCGCGGCGGCCTTGATGGGCTCCTGCTTCGGCTTCCTGTGGTGGAACACCTCACCCGCCAAGATCTTCATGGGCGACACCGGCTCCCTCGCGCTCGGCGGCGCGCTCGCCGGTCTCGCGATCTGCTCCCGCACGGAACTGCTGCTGGCCCTCCTCGGCGGACTGTTCGTCCTGATCACCATGTCCGTGGTCATCCAGGTCGGCTCCTTCAAGATGACCGGCAAGCGTGTCTTCCGCATGGCACCACTCCAACATCACTTCGAACTCAAGGGGTGGTCCGAAGTCCTTGTGGTGGTCCGGTTCTGGATCATCCAGGGCATGTGCGTCATCGTCGGTCTCGGCCTCTTCTACGCGGGCTGGGCGGCGGACAAGTGAGCACGCGTCAGGAACTCGCGGGCCGACGGGTCACCGTGGCCGGGCTCGGGGTCTCCGGAATCCCCGCGGCGAAGGTCCTCCATGGCCTCGGCGCGATCGTGACCGTCGTCAACGACGGGGACGACGAGCGCTCCCGCGCCCAGGCCGCCGAACTGGAGGCCCTCGGGATCACTGTGCGCCTCGGCGACGGCGCGACCCTGCCCGACGGCACCGAACTCATCGTCACCGCACCCGGCTGGAAGCCGGACAAACCACTCTTCCGGGCCGCCGCGGCGGCGGGCGTGCCCGTCTGGGGCGACGTCGAACTCGCCTGGCGGCTGCGCGGACCCGGCTCCCCGCCCTGGCTCGCGGTCACCGGCACCAACGGCAAGACCACGACCGTACGCATGCTCGCCTCGATCCTCGAAGCGGCGGGCCTGCGCACCGCGGCCGTCGGCAACATCGGCGTCTCGCTCCTCGACGCCGTGACGGGGGACGAGACGTACGACGTCCTCGCCGTCGAACTCTCCAGCTACCAGCTCCACTGGGCGCCCTCGCTGCGCGCCCACTCGGCCGCGGTGCTCAATCTGGCGCCCGACCACATCGACTGGCACGGCTCCATGGAGGCGTACACCGCCGACAAGGGCCGGATCTACGAGGGCAACACCGTCGCCTGTGTCTACAACGCCGCCGACAAGGCGACCGAGGACCTGGTGCGGAAGGCGGACGTCGAGGAGGGCTGCCGGGCCATCGGCTTCACCCTCGGCCCGCCCGGCCCCTCCCAACTCGGCGTCGTGGACGGGATCCTCGTCGACCGCGCCTTCGTCGAGAACCGGCGGGAGCGGGCACAGGAGCTGGCCCAGGTGTCCGACGTGAACCCGCCGGCCCCGCACAACATCGCCAACGCCCTCGCGGCGGCGGCGCTGGCCCGCGCCTACGGTGTGCCCCCGGCCGCCGTGCGCGACGGGCTGCGGGCGTTCCGGCCCGACCCGCACCGCATCGAGAAGGTCGCGGACGTGGCCGGCGTCGCGTACGTCGACGACTCCAAGGCCACCAACACACACGCCGCCGAGGCGTCCCTGGCCGCCTACGATCCGATCGTGTGGATCGCGGGCGGACTCGCCAAGGGCGCGACCTTCGGCGAACTCGTCGAGAAGTCGGCGGAGCGGCTGCGCGGCGTCGTCCTGATCGGGGCGGACCGTGCCCTGATCGCCGAAGCCCTGGCGCGACACGCGCCCGAGGTCCCGGTCGTCGACCTCGACCGGACAGACACTGGGACGATGTCGGCGGCCGTCCGGGAGGCGGCACAGCTCGCGCGGCCGGGGGACACGGTCCTGCTGGCCCCGGCCTGTGCCTCGATGGACATGTTCGCCAACTACAACAAGCGAGGCGAGGCATTCGCGGACGCGGTCCGCACCCTCGCCGCCGAGCGCGCCTGACCGGCCCGGCCCTTACGCCGCGCCGTGCCGCGCGTCTTCGGGGCTCCCCGAAGACGCCGGCGGCGCGTCAGGCACGACTGGAGGGGACAGCGCCCATGCCGGCCGATGACACCAGGCAGCGTCTTCGGGCTCCTCGGCGTTCGAGAAGCGGTGTCCGGGGAAGAGCACCGGAAGCGGCCCACCGGGACGGAGCCGACGGTGCTCCCGGCGGCCCGGCCGCCGCCACGTCCGCCGGGACGGGTACGTCCGCCCGCGCACGCGCGACCGCGGCGGTACGCGCCTGGACTCCTGCCCTCGCCCCCGCCTTCGCCGGCGCCCCCGCCCGCACCCCTGCCTCCGCTGGGTTGGCCCTCCGCGGCCGTACCGGAGGCGTCATCGGCCGCCGGGGCTCCCGGCTGCCGGGGAGCTCCGGCCGGATCACCGGCGCCTCGCGCCCCCCGCGCGGCAGCGGCGCCAGACGGCTGTACGAGCGCGCCCGCAAGGCGTGGGACCGTCCGCTCACCGCGTACTACCTGATCCTCGGCAGCAGTCTGCTGATCACCGTGCTCGGGCTGGTCATGGTCTTCTCCGCCTCGATGATCAAGGCGCTGGAGCTGGACCTGCCGGGCTCCTACTTCTTCCGCAAGCAGTTCCTCGCCGCGTGCATCGGCACCGTGCTGCTGCTGATCGCCTCCCGGATGCCGGTCAAGCTGCACCGCGCGTTCGCGTATCCGCTGCTGATGGGCACCGTTTTCCTGATGGTGCTCGTCCAGATCCCGGGGATAGGGCGTAGCGTCGGCGGCAATCAGAACTGGCTCTCCCTCGGCGGCCCGTTCCAGCTCCAGCCCAGTGAGTTCGGCAAGCTCGCGCTCATCCTCTGGGGCGCCGACCTGCTCGCCCGCAAACAGGACAAGCGGCTGCTGACCCAGTGGAAGCACATGCTCGTCCCGCTCGTCCCGGTCGCGTTCCTGCTGCTGGGCCTGATCATGCTCGGCGGCGACATGGGTACGGCGATGATCCTCGCCGCGATCCTCTTCGGCCTGCTGTGGCTGGCCGGAGCGCCGACCCGGCTGTTCGCGGGCGTCCTCGGCGTCGCCGTGCTCGTCGGCTTCATGTTCATCCGAACCAGCGCCAACCGGATGTCCCGGCTCGAGTGCATCGGCGCCATCGATCTCGGCCCCAACGGCGAATGCTGGCAGGCCGTGCACGGGATCTACGCACTCGCGTCCGGCGGATGGTTCGGATCCGGCCTCGGTGCGAGTGTGGAGAAATGGGGTCAACTCCCCGAACCGCACACCGACTTCATCTTCGCCATCGCCGGCGAGGAACTGGGCCTGGCGGGCACGCTGTCGGTACTCGCCCTCTTCGCGGCTCTAGGCTATGCGGGTATCCGCGTGGCCGGACGCACGGAGGACCCCTTCGTGAGGTACGCGGCGGGAGGCGTCACCACCTGGATGATGTTCCAGGCGGTGGTCAACATCGGTGCGGTGCTCGGTCTGCTGCCCATCGCCGGTGTCCCCCTCCCGCTGTTCTCCTACGGAGGGTCGGCCCTGCTGCCGTCCATGTTCGCGATCGGTCTGCTGATCGCCTTCGCGCGGGAGGAACCCACCGCGAAGGCGGCCCTGGCGATGAGGACGCCAGGGGTGAGATGGAAGACGATGAGACGGCGCGTCAAGAAGCGTCCGTCCGGAGAGCGGTGAATTTCGGTGCATGTCGTACTCGCCGGTGGGGGGACCGCCGGCCACATCGAGCCCGCGCTCGCCCTCGCGGACGCACTGCGCAGGCAGGACCCGACCGTGGGCATCACGGCCCTCGGCACAGAACGCGGCCTGGAGACCAGGCTCGTCCCGGAGCGCGGCTACGAGCTGGCGCTCATCCCCGCCGTACCGCTGCCCCGCAAGCCCACCCCGGAGCTGATCACCGTCCCCGGACGGCTGCGCGGCACCATCAAGGCGGCCGAGCAGATCCTGGAGCGCACCAAGGCGGACTGCGTCGTCGGCTTCGGCGGCTATGTCGCGCTGCCCGGCTACCTCGCCGCCAAACGGCTCGGTGTGCCGATCGTCGTCCATGAGGCCAACGCCCGCCCCGGACTCGCCAACAAGATCGGCTCCCGGTACGCGGCGGGGGTGGCCGTCGCCACGCCCGACAGCAAACTGCGCAACGCCCGCTATATCGGCATCCCGCTGCGCTACTCCATCGCCACCCTCGACCGCGCCCGCGTACGCCCCGAGGCGCGCGCCGCCTTCGGCCTCGACCCCAGCCTGCCGACGCTGCTGGTCTCCGGAGGCTCCCAGGGCGCGCGCCGCCTCAACGAGGTGGTTCAGCAGGCCGCCCCGCTGCTCCAGCGCTCCGGCATCCAGATCCTGCACGCGGTCGGCCCGAAGAACGAACTGCCGCGCGTGGACAACATGCCCGGAATGCCGCCGTACATCCCGGTACCGTACGTGGACCGGATGGACCTCGCGTACGCCGCCGCCGACATGATGCTCTGCCGCGCGGGCGCGATGACCGTCGCCGAACTCTCCGCCGTGGGGCTGCCCGCCGCGTACGTCCCGCTGCCGATCGGCAACGGCGAACAGCGGCTCAACGCCCAGCCGGTGGTGAAGGCGGGCGGCGGACTGCTGGTCGACGACGCCGAACTGACCCCGCAGTGGGTCCAGGGACATGTCCTTCCGGTGCTGGCCGATCCGCACCGGCTGTACGAGATGTCGCGTGCAGCCGCCGAGTTCGGCCGCAGGGACGCCGACGAACTGCTCGTCGGCATGGTGTACGAGGCGATCGCCGCCCGCCGTAAGGGGTGAGCCCGCCGCCGGCCCGGGGGATCCCCCGGGCCCAGCCGGAAGGAGACCGGGCCGTGGCCGGACCCACCACCGCCGAGCGCGGTGCGCGCAGACCCTCGCGTCGTAGCGGCGGAGCGTCCGGCCCGCCCCCGGACGGCGCCCCGCCCCGCCGGTCGCGCCTCCCCGGCCCGCGGACTCTGCTGATCGCCCTCGCCGTCGCTGTGCTCGTCGGCGGGGCGATCTGGGTCCTGTACGGCTCCTCCTGGCTGCGGGTGGAACAGGTGAAGACCGGCGGCACCCGTGTGCTGACACCCGCCCAGGTGAAGGAGGCCGCCGATGTCCCCGTGGGCTCGCCGCTGATCGCGATCGACACGGACGGCATCGAGGCCCGGCTGCGGAAGCGGCTTCCCCGGATCGATTCGGTCGAAGTGTCCCGTTCCTGGCCGCGCGGAATCACGCTGGAAGTGACCGAAAGACGTCCTGTGCTCCTTCTCGCGAAAGGTGCGAAGTTCGTTGAAGTGGACGACGAAGGTGTCCGGTTCGCGACGGTGGACAAAGCACCCAAAGCCGTTCCCCTGCTCGAACTGAACACCGCGGGATCGCCGAGTCTGCGACGATTCGGCACCGACCGTCTGATCACCGGAGCGGTACGCGTCAGAAGTGAACTCCCGGCAAAGGTCGCGGCGGACACCCGGACCATCGCGGTGCGTTCATACGACTACATCACCCTGGAGTTGAGCAGGGGGCGGACCGTGCTCTGGGGCAGCCCCGAGGAGGGCGAGGCGAAGGCGCGTGCCCTCACCGCTCTCATGAAAGCCGCGCCGAAGGCCGCTAACTTTGATGTCAGCGCGCCCACCGCACCGGCCGTGTCGGGCAGTTGACGTATCTCGGGCCGGGCCCGGACCCCTGGGTGGTGCGCGCAACGGCTGATCACATAGGGTGAAAAGAAAAACGGGAGGTTCGGCGTGTTCATTGAACGTCCGCCGCTTGTCGACTTAGTGTCCTGTTCGGAAGAGTCCAGCGAACGGACACACTGGTAACCCTAAACTTCAACGTTAGGGTTCGGGTCGGCGTTTTGGACCGCCCCTTCGGCATCCGTCGTCACGGCGCCACCATCGCGCAGTGACGACACGTAACTCGAGGCGAGAGGCCTTCGACGTGGCAGCACCGCAGAACTACCTCGCAGTCATCAAGGTCATCGGTGTCGGCGGCGGTGGTGTCAATGCCATCAACCGAATGATCGAGGTCGGCCTCAAGGGCGTCGAGTTCATCGCGATCAACACCGATGCGCAGGCACTGCTGATGAGCGACGCCGACGTCAAGCTCGACGTCGGACGGGAACTCACCCGCGGCCTCGGCGCCGGCGCCAACCCGGCCGTCGGACGGAAGGCGGCGGAGGACCACCGCGAGGAGATCGAGGAGGTCCTCAAGGGGGCCGACATGGTCTTCGTCACCGCGGGTGAGGGCGGCGGCACCGGCACAGGCGGAGCGCCCGTCGTCGCCAACATCGCCCGCTCGCTCGGTGCCCTGACGATCGGTGTGGTCACCCGGCCGTTCACCTTCGAGGGTCGCCGCCGGGCCAACCAGGCCGAGGACGGCATCGCCGAACTCCGCGAAGAGGTCGACACCCTCATCGTCATCCCGAACGACCGGCTGCTGTCCATCTCGGACCGCCAGGTCAGCGTGCTGGACGCCTTCAAGTCCGCCGACCAGGTACTGCTCTCGGGTGTCCAGGGCATCACCGACCTCATCACCACTCCGGGCCTGATCAACCTCGACTTCGCCGACGTCAAGTCCGTGATGTCCGAGGCCGGATCGGCGCTCATGGGCATCGGCTCCGCCCGCGGCGACGACCGTGCGGTGGCCGCGGCCGAGATGGCGATCTCCTCGCCGCTGCTGGAGGCGTCCATCGACGGAGCGCGGGGCGTCCTGCTCTCCATCTCCGGCGGATCGGACCTCGGCCTCTTCGAGATCAACGAGGCGGCGCAGCTGGTGAGCGAGGCCGCCCACCCCGAGGCGAACATCATCTTCGGCGCGGTCATCGACGACGCCCTCGGCGACGAGGTGCGGGTCACGGTCATCGCGGCCGGCTTCGACGGCGGCCAGCCGCCCGCCCCCCGCCCCCAGGTGATGGGGGCCAGCACGGCTGGCGGCAAGCGGGACGACGTCTCCGCCGTGCCCACGCCCACGCGTCCGGTCGAGAGCCCCTCCACGGCCCAGCGGTCGGCTTCGGGCCTCTCCGCCCGCGACCGCGAGCCCGCTCCGGTCGAGCCGATTCCCGTCGCGGCCGACCTGCCGGCCCCCAGCCCGGTGATCCACCCGCCCCGCTACTCGGAGGCCGAGGAACTGGATGTCCCGGATTTCTTGAAGGGGCCGTGAAGCACCACGCCATACACGCGAGCGGCGCGCACTTCGCCTTCACCGACAGGTGGGGCGGGGTGAGCGCCGTTCCGTACGAGGAGCTGAATCTCGGCGGCGCGGTCGGCGACGATCCCGCGGCGGTACGCGCCAACCGGGCCGTGGCCGCGAAGGAACTGGGGCTCGAACCGGACGGTGTCGTCTGGATGAACCAGGTCCATGGAAAAGATGTGGCCAAGGTCGACGGTCCGTGGGGCGATGGCCCGATTCCGTCGGTCGACGGTCTGGTCACCGCCCGGCGGGGACTCGCCCTCGCCGTACTGACAGCGGACTGCACCCCCGTACTGCTGGCCGATCCGGTCGCGGGAGTGGTGGCCGCCGCCCATGCGGGCCGCCCCGGCATGGTCGCCGGAATCGTCCCCGCGACGGTCGAGGCGATGACCTCCCTGGGGGCCAGCCCGGAACGGATCATCGCCAGGACCGGGCCCGCGGTCTGCGGACGCTGCTATGAAGTCCCCGCGGAGATGCGGGCCCTGGTCGCGGCGGCCGAACCGGCCGCCTGGTCCGTCACCTCCTGGGGCACCCCCGCGGTCGACGTCACCGCCGGGGTCCACGCCCAGCTCGAAGCCCTCGGCGTACGGGACCGGCAGGCGTCCGGCGTCTGCACCCTGGAGTCGAGCGACCACTACTCGTACCGCCGCGACCGCACCACCGGCCGACTTGCCGGATATGTCTGGCTCGCACCGCCCGAAGGGTTGGGGGCAGGAGAAGCATGACGGATCGTCGAACCGAACTCGCCGGGAATCTGGCGTCGGTGGAGGAACGTATCGCCGCGGCGTGCGCGGCCGCCGGCCGGAAGCGCGAGGAGGTGACGCTCGTCGTCGTGACCAAGACCTACCCGGCCTCCGATGTGCGGATTCTCCATGAACTCGGTGTACGTCATGTGGCGGAGAACCGGGATCAGGACGCGGCCCCCAAAGCCGCCGCCTGTGCGGATCTTGATCTGACCTGGCACTTCGTTGGACAGTTGCAGACCAATAAGGTCCGTTCTGTTGCGACTTATGCTGATGTCGTACAGTCGATCGACCGGATCAGGCTGGTGACGGCGCTCTCCGCCGCGGCGGTACGGGCCGGGCGAGAGCTCGATTGTCTTGTTCAGGTCGCTCTGGACGCCGAAGAGGGCGCGCGGGGCGACCGCGGCGGCGTCGCGCCCGGCGGCGTCGAGGAGTTGGCAGCCGCGATCGAGGGCGCGTCCGGTCTGCGGCTCGGCGGTCTCATGACCGTCGCTCCGCTCGCCGGACCGTTCGAGGGGCGGCCGCGGGCGGCGTTCGAGCGGCTGATGGAATTCTCATCCGGCCTGCGCATTGGGCATCCTGCTGCGAACATGGTGTCCGCGGGGATGAGCGCGGACCTCGAAGAAGCGGTGGCGGCGGGAGCGACACTTGTACGCGTCGGCACTGCGGTACTCGGAGTCCGTCCCCGGCTCGGGTAACGTCGCCAAGCAGGTCGGACCACAGCAGAAAATATGGTCATTCCCGTCAAATAGCGGGCAGACCCCGTGGATCGCGGGCACTTGGTGACACTGCAACTTTGGCGACAAGGGCGATCCACCACAGAGCGGAGGACTCAGAGCAATGGCCGGCGCGATGCGCAAGATGGCGGTCTACCTCGGCCTCGTGGAGGACGATGGGTACGACGGCAGGGGTTTTGACCCCGATGACGACTTCGAACCCGAGCCGGAGCCCGAGCGGGAGCACCGACGGCACCAGCCGCCGCATCAGGTGGAGCGGGAGGAGCCCGTACGCGCGGCCCAGCCCCCGGCACCTCGCGAACCGGTGTCGCATTCCCCTTCGCTTCCCGCAGAGAGCGGGCGTCCGGCCCGAATTGCCCCCGTGGCGTCCATCACACCTGAACGCCCGAGCCTGGAGAAGAACTCACCGGTGATCATGCCCAAAGTTGTGTCCGAGCGGGAGCCCTACCGCATCACGACATTGCACCCGCGGACCTACAACGAAGCCCGTACCATCGGGGAACACTTCCGCGAGGGCACTCCGGTGATCATGAATTTGACCGAGATGGACGACACCGATGCGAAGCGACTTGTCGACTTTGCCGCGGGACTTGTCTTCGGTCTGCATGGCAGCATTGAGCGGGTGACCCAGAAGGTCTTCCTCCTGTCTCCTGCTAACGTCGATGTCACGGCGGAGGACAAGGCCCGTATCGCAGAGGGCGGATTCTTCAACCAGAGCTGAGAACCGACACCGGGACTATCCCGGCCGTGAGGCCGGATCAAGTGAGCACAGGGGAGAGGGAAGCGCGGGATGAGCATCGCACTTCAGGTGGTCTACATCGCGCTGGTGTGCTTTCTCGTCGTGCTGATCTTCCGGTTGGTCATGGACTACGTCTTCCAGTTCGCCCGTTCATGGCAGCCCGGCAAGGTGATGGTGGTGCTTCTTGAGGCCACCTACACTGTCACCGATCCACCGCTCAAGCTTCTTCGGCGGTTCATCCCGCCGTTGCGTCTCGGGGGCGTGGCACTCGACCTGTCCTTCTTCGTTCTGATGATCATCGTCTACATCCTGATCAGTATCGTGTCTCGCTTCGCGAGATAAAGGGAGGGAACCGTGGACGATACGGTCTTGCCGACTGCCGACGACTACGTAGAGGTGAAGAAGAGATGCCGCTGACCCCCGAGGATGTGCGGAACAAGCAGTTCACGACCGTCCGCCTCCGAGAAGGCTATGACGAGGACGAGGTCGATGCCTTTCTCGACGAGGTCGAGGCCGAACTGACCCGCCTGCTCCGCGAGAACGAGGACCTGCGCGCCAAGCTGGCCGCGGCGACCCGAGCGGCGGCGCAGAATCAGCAGCAGGGCGGCATGCGTAAACCGCCCGAGCCGCAGGACGCCCGAGGTCCGGGTGCACCTGTGCCCGCCGCCATATCCGGACCGCCGGTGCAGCAGCAGCCGCCGCAGATGGGCCCGCCCCAACTGCCCAGCGGTGCCCCGCAGCTGCCTCCCGGTCCCAACCACGGCGGCCCGATGGGCGGCCCCGGTCAGATGCAGGGCGGTCCCGGCCAGATGCAGGGCGGCCCCATGGGCGGTCCTGGTCAGATGCAGGGCGGTCCGATGGGCGGCCCCGGTCAGATGCAGGGCGGACCCATGCAGGGCGGCCCGATGGGCGGTCCGATGCAGGGTGGCCCGATGGGCGGCCCCATGGGCGGTCCCGGCCAGATGGGCGGCCACCCGCAGCAGATGCCCGGTCAGGGTCCCGGCGGCGACAGCGCCGCACGGGTGCTCTCGCTGGCTCAGCAGACCGCCGACCAGGCGATCGCCGAGGCCCGTTCCGAGGCCAACAAGATCGTCGGCGAGGCGCGTTCCCGCGCTGAGGGCCTGGAGCGGGACGCCCGCGCCAAGGCGGACGCGCTGGAGCGGGACGCCCAGGAGAAGCACCGCGTCGCGATGGGTTCGCTGGAGTCGGCCCGCGCCACGCTGGAGCGCAAGGTCGAGGACCTGCGGGGCTTCGAGCGCGAGTACCGGACCCGGCTGAAGTCGTACCTGGAGAGCCAGCTGCGCCAGCTGGAGACCCAGGCCGACGACTCGCTCGCTCCGCCGCGGGCGCCCGCGGCCGCGTCGCTTCCGCCGTCACCGTCGATGGCTTCGGCCGGCGCGAGTGCGATGGGCCACAGCATGAGCGGAGGCCCGTCCATGGGCTCCCCGATGGGCGGCGGTCCCTCGATGGGCGGCGGCCCGTCGTACGGCGGACAGCAGCAGATGTCCCCGGCGATGACCCAGCCGATGGCTCCGGTCCGCCCGCAGGCACCGCAGCCGATGCAGCAGGCTCCGTCTCCCATGCGGGGCTTCCTGATCGACGAGGACGACAACTGACGGCGGGCGGCGCGCCCCGCGCGTAGCCGTCGGCAGGCAGCCAAGGGCCGGGCCAGGACGACATGTCCTGGCCCGGCCCTTCGCCATGTGCCCCTCCAGCGAGTGGGTTCGCCCAGATGTCCCGCGGCCGGGATCCCCGCGCCGCCCCTGGGACCCGGCCTCCAAGTCGTGGCGAGATCACCGGCGTCGGACCGGGCGAGCGCTGCGGTCCGTCACCCTCGCGGGTCCGCGGAGAGTACGCGACGAACTGCGCACGCCAGCCGCTCCGGGGACGGGCCGACGGTTCAGGTGGGGGGCGCTTGGTGTGAGGCGGGGGCGCACGGGATGCGTCCAGCCCGTCCGGTCTGCGAGTACGGACCTCGGACGCGGCACCGCTCTTAGGCCCCGCGCCCAGGTGCGGGCATCCTCGGTCCGACCCGGAGGCGCATGCCGGTCGATGCCGGTGGGCGGACGCCCGGCATACGCCTGAGCCGGGGTCAGCCGCCGGGTTCCCCACCGCTCCAGGGCCTTGGGGGTACGGGAACCGTTCCCGTACCCCCGACCTGATGTCTGCCCGTCATCACACCTTGCGGAGGTGGAACGTCAGGGACAGGGACTCGTCCGTGAACGCGGGACCGAAGGAGTCGTCCGGGGCCGACCGTGCGAACGCGGTCGCCAGGACCTCGTCCCCGATCAGCGCGGCGTGCTCCGTCAGCGCCTCGGCCGTCGACGGATCCGCCGAGGACCAGGCCACCGCGATACGGTCCGCGACGTCCAGCCCACTGTTCTTGCGGGCCTCCTGGATCAGCCGGATCGCGTCACGCGCGAGACCCGCGAGACGCAGCTCCGGGGTGATCTCCAGATCGAGGGCGACCGTCGCGCCAGAGTCCGATGCCACCGACCATCCCTCGCGCGGGGTCTCCGTGATGATGACCTCCTCCGGCGAGAGGGTGACGGGCTCGCCGTCGACCTCCACGGACGCCGTACCGCCGCGCAGCGCGAGGGCGAGAGCGGCGGCGTCCGCCTCGGCGATCGTCTTGGCCACCGCCTGGACGCCCTTGCCGAAGCGCTTGCCCAGGGCGCGGAAGTTCGCCTTCGCCGTGGTGTCCACCAGCGAGCCGCCCACCTCGGACAGCGACGCCAGCGAGGAGACGTTCAGCTCCTCGGTGATCTGGGAGCGCAGTTCGGGGGAGAGCGCCTCGAAGCCGGTGACGCCGATCAGCGCGCGTGACAGCGGCTGACGGGTCTTCACGCCCGACTCGGCGCGCGTTGCCCGCCCCAGTTCGACCAGCCTCCGCACCAGAGTCATCTGCCGGGAGAGCACCGGGTCGATCATGTCGAGATCGGCCACCGGCCAGTCGGACAGATGCACCGACTCGGGGGCGTCCGGCGTCACCGGAACCACCAGGTCCTGCCAGACCCGCTCCGTGATGAACGGGGTCAGCGGTGCCATCAGCCGTGTGACCGTCTCGATCACCTCGTGCAGGGTGCGCAGCGCGGCCGGGTCGCCCTGCCAGAAGCGGCGGCGGGACCGGCGTACGTACCAGTTCGACAGATCGTCGACGAACGAGGAGAGCAGCTTCCCGGCACGCTGGGTGTCATAGCCCTCCAGCGCCTCGGTCGTCTGGTCGACCAGCGCGTTCAGCTCGCTCAGCAGCCAGCGGTCCAGGACCGGCCGCTCGGCCGGAGCCGGGTCCGCCGCGGACGGCGCCCAGCTCGACGTGCGGGCGTACAGGGCCTGGAAGGCCACCGTGTTCCAGTACGTCAGCAGCGTCTTGCGCACGACCTCCTGGATCGCCGAGTGTCCCACCCGTCGTGCCGACCAGGGTGAGCCGCCGGCCGCCATGAACCAGCGGACGGCGTCCGCGCCGTGCTGGTCCATCAGCGGGATCGGCTGGAGGATGTTCCCCAGGTGCTTGGACATCTTCCGGCCGTCCTCGGCGAGGATGTGGCCGAGGCAGACGACGTTCTCGTACGACGACTTGTCGAAGACGAGCGTTCCGACCGCCATCAGCGTGTAGAACCAGCCGCGCGTCTGGTCGATCGCCTCCGAGATGAACTGCGCCGGGTAGCGCTTCTCGAAGATCTCCTTGTTCTTGTACGGGTAGCCCCACTGCGCGAACGGCATCGAGCCCGCGTCGTACCACGCGTCGATGACCTCCGGGACGCGCGTCGCCGTGCCGGAGCACTGCGGGCAGTCGAAGGTGACCTCGTCGATGAACGGGCGGTGCGGGTCGAGGGAGGACTGGTCCGTGCCCGTCAGCGCCGTCAGCTCTTCGCGTGAACCGACACAGGTGAGGTGGTTCTCCGCACAGCGCCAGATCGGCAGCGGCGTACCCCAGTAGCGGTTGCGGGAGAGCGCCCAGTCGACGTTGTTGTCGAGCCAGTCGCCGTAGCGGCCGTGCTTGACCGAGTCCGGGAACCAGTTGGTGTTCTCGTTCTCCTCGATCAGCCGGTCCTTGACCGCGGTCGTACGGATGTACCAGGACGGCTGCGCGTAGTAGAGGAGCGCGGTGTGGCAGCGCCAGCAGTGCGGATAGCTGTGCTCGTACGGGGTGTGCCGGAAGAGCCTGCCGCGCTCCTTCAGATCGGCCGTGAGCGCTTCGTCGGCCTTCTTGAAGAAGACGCCGCCGACCAGCGGGATGCCCTCCTCGAAGGTGCCGTCGGGGCGGACCGGGTTCACCACCGGCAGACCGTAGGCGCGGCAGACCTTGAGGTCGTCCTCACCGAACGCGGGGGACTGGTGCACCAGGCCCGTGCCGTCTTCGGTCGTCACATAGTCCGCGTTCACGACGTAGTGCGCCGGGGCCGGGAAATCCACCAGCTCGAAGGGGCGCTGGTACGTCCAGCGCTCCATCTCCGCGCCCGTGAACGACTGCCCCGTCGGCACCCAGCCGCCCTCCGCGCCCTGTTCCCCTGAAGACGCGCCGAGCACCTTCTCCAGCAGAGGCTCGGCGACGACGAGCTTCTCCTCGCCGTTCGTCGCCACGAGATACGTCACCTCGGGGTGCGCGGCCACCGCCGTGTTGGAGACCAGCGTCCACGGGGTCGTCGTCCACACCAGGAGCGCGGCCTCGCCGGCGAGCGGGCCCGAGGTCAGGGGGAAGCGGACGAAGACCGAGGGGTCGACGACCGTCTCGTACCCCTGCGCCAGCTCGTGGTCGGAGAGTCCGGTGCCGCAGCGCGGGCACCAGGGGGCGACCCGGTGGTCCTGGACCAGCAGGCCCTTGTCGAAGATCTGCTTCAGCGACCACCAGACGGAGTCGATGTACTCCGGCTTCATCGTCCAGTACGCGTCGTCCAGGTCGACCCAGTACCCCATGCGGTCCGTGAGCTCCGCGAAGGCGTCCGTGTGGCGGGTCACCGACTCGCGGCACTCGGCGTTGAACTCGGCGATGCCGAACGCCTCGATGTCCTGCTTGCCGGAGAAGCCCAGCTCCTTCTCCACGGCCAGCTCGACCGGCAGCCCGTGGCAGTCCCAGCCGGCCTTACGGGCGACGTGGTAGCCGCGCATCGTACGGAAGCGGGGAAAGACGTCCTTGAAGACGCGCGCCTCGATGTGGTGCGCGCCGGGCATGCCGTTGGCGGTCGGCGGGCCCTCGTAGAACACCCACTCGGGGCGGCCCTCGGACTGGGCGAGGCTCTTGGCGAAGACCTTGTTCTCGCGCCAGAAGTCGAGCACGGCGTGCTCCAGCGCGGGCAGGTCGACCTGGGCGGGCACCTGGCGGTACTGCGGGGGTGTCATCGACGAACTCCTCCGGCGGACAGACTCTCTTCCGTCGGAGGGACGAGAGCTTCCGGCTCCCGCGGTACCACCCTCCTTGGCGGCGCGTGCCGCGCCACCCCCTCATTGGGGTCGCGATGCCGGGTCTACTCACCACGAGGCTGCTGACCTCGCGGTTTTCTTCCGACGGCTCCGGGGTGATGCTTCACATCGCGCTCGCCCCCGGGCTCGCACCGTCCCCGGGTCGCTCATGGCTGCGTACGACGCTACTCGTCCCCATCCAAGCCTTTCGCTCCGCCCAGTGTAAGGGCCCCGGCGGGGCCCGGCCGACCGGTTTCGCGGGGCCTGTGGCCGGGGCGTGTCCATGACCCGAATGGCGAGACCTGTGCCGGGGGAGTCCCGGCCCTGTCAAGGGGCGGATTACCGGGCGGGGACCTGGGCACAACGGATGCAGGTCCGATTCACCGAGGCCGGGGCGGCTCGACCGGCGGCGTGCCCCGTTTGCCGCGGGGCTGAGGTCGATTTATCGTCCCAGCACGATTCGCGAGCAAGATCACAATATGTGAAGGGGTCGCGGCCATGGTGGCGAAGAAGACCGTCGGACGGAAGCCGGCGTCCGCGAGATCCGCCGCCACCGGGGCGGCGGCCGAGGGCAGGGGCGGAAAGAAGGGCACCGCCGCCGGGAAGCCGCCCGAGCCCGCCGATGAGGCGGCGGCGGGAGAGCCGTCCGCCGGGACACCCGTGAAGAAGCCGACGGCGAAGAGAACACCCGCGAAGAAGGCGCCCGCGAAGAAGACACCGGCCCAAAAGGCACCCGCGAAGAAGATCGCGGCCAAGAAGACACCGGCCAAGAAGACACCCGCCAAGAAAACACCCGCGAAGAAGGTTGCGGCCAAGCTGACAGGAGCCAGACCAGTGGGAGCGAAGAAGACGGTGGCGGTCGGGGAGAGCCCGGCGGCGCCCACGGCCCTAGGGTCTGCGGTGCCCCCGGAAGACCTCGCGGTACGGCCCGGCGAAGACCCGTGGACCCCGGAGGAGGTCGCCGAGGCGCGTACGTCGCTGGAGAGCGAGGCGACGCGGCTCAGCACCGAGCTGGCAGCCTCCGAGGCGGCCCTGACCGGGCTGATGAGGGACTCCGGCGACGGGGCGGGCGACGACGACGCCGATACCGGAACCAAGAACATCACCCGTGAACACGAACTGTCGCTCGCGGCGAACGCGCGGGAGATGCTGGAGCAGACCGAGCGTGCCTTGCTGCGTCTCGACGCCGGCACCTACGGGATCTGCGAGAACTGCGGCAAACCCATCGGCAAGGCCAGGATGCAGGCGTTCCCGCGCGCCACCCTGTGTGTGGAGTGCAAACAGAAGCAGGAGCGACGGGGCTGAGGCCGTAGCTGTGACGTACCCTCGTGCTCAGTCATGCACCTAGGTTGAAGGACTCACGTGGCAGAGGCGGAGCGCGTCATCGGTACGCCAGATGTTGACGACGAGGCCGCGGCGCCCGCCGAGCGGCCCAAGGGCAAGCGGAAGATCGCCGCGCTCTTCGGTGTGGCGGTCGTGGCGTACCTGATCGACCTCGTCACCAAGATGATCGTGGTGGCCAGGCTGGAGCACCATGCGCCGATCGAGGTCATCGGCGATCTGCTGAGGTTCGAGGCGGTACGGAACGCGGGCGCGGCCTTCGGTATCGGCGAGGCGTTCACCGTGATCTTCACGGTGATCGCGGCGACGGTGATCGTGGTGATCATCCGGTTGGCCCGCAAGCTCTACAGTCTGCCCTGGGCCATCGCGCTCGGGCTGCTGCTCGGCGGGGCGCTCGGCAACCTGACGGACCGGATCTTCCGCGCTCCTGGGGTCTTCAAGGGAGCGGTGGTCGACTTCATCGCGCCCGCGAACTTCGCGGTCTTCAACCTCGCCGACTCCGCCATCGTGTGCGGAGGCATCCTCATCGTGATCCTCTCCTTCCGGGGACTGGACCCCGACGGGACCGTGCACAGGGACTGACCTCGGGGCCTCGGGCACCTGTGGCGGCAAGGCATACTCGACGGGTGAGTATCCTTCCCGAGACCCGCACCCTGCCCGTACCCGACGGTCTTGAGGGCGAGCGCGTAGACGCAGTCATCTCCCGTATGTTCGGATTCTCCCGCACCAAGGCGGCCGAACTGGCCGCCGCGGGGAAAGTGCAGGTGGACGGCTCGGTCGTCGGGAAGTCCGAGCGCGTGCACGGCGGGGCCTGGCTGGAGGTCGAGATGCCGCAGGCGCCCGCCCCGGTCCAGATCGTGGCGGAGCCCGTCGAGGGCATGGAGATCGTGCACGACGACGACGACATCGTCGTGATCGTGAAGCCGGTGGGCGTGGCCGCGCACCCGAGCCCCGGCTGGACCGGGACCACGGTCATCGGGGGCCTCGCGGCGGCGGGCTACCGGATCTCCACCTCGGGCGCGGCCGAGCGCCAGGGCATCGTGCACCGGCTGGACGTCGGAACGTCCGGGCTGATGGTGGTGGCCAAGTCGGAGCGGGCGTACACCCTGCTGAAGCAGCAGTTCCGGGAGCGCACGGTCGACAAGCGGTACCACGCGCTCGTGCAGGGCCACCCGGACCCCCTGAGCGGCACGATCGACGCCCCCATCGGACGCCACCCGAACCACGACTACAAGTGGGCGGTCACCGCGGAGGGCAAGCCCTCCGTGACGCACTACGACCTGCTGGAGGCGTTCCGCGCGGCCTCCCTGCTCGACATCAAGCTGGAGACCGGCCGCACCCACCAGATCCGCGTCCACATGGCCGCCCACCGGCATCCTTGCGTGGGCGATCTGACCTACGGCGCCGATCCGACGATGGCGAAGCGCCTCGGCCTGACCCGCCAGTGGCTGCACGCGGTACGACTGGGATTCGAGCACCCGTCGGATGGCCAGTGGGTGGAGTACGAGAGCACGTATCCGGACGACCTGGACCGGGCACTGTCCAGGATCGCCGCCGAGAGCGAGTAACCGCCCATACCGGACACCCCTCCGCGCCCAACGAGCCCCCGCACCCCTTGCGGCAGCGGGTAGCCCGCACCGCACGAGCCCCCGCACCACGTGCGCCTGCTTGGCCCCGAGGGCCCGAGTTTCGCATCCCCCGAAAACCCCGGGGGCGGGCCGTTCTTGTCGTCCTCTGGGAGGGGGTGTGCAGGGTCGTCCCCGCAGGGGATCGGCGGCAAGTCCGGGGTTCGTGACTGTTGGGCCTGTATGCCGCCGACCCCGAGGAGTCGAGCCCGGAGGACCCCCGAACCGGCACGGGACGAGTGCCCGCGCCCCTTGCGGCAGCGGGCAACCCGCACCGAACGAGTCCCCGCACCACTGGGGACAGCGGGCAACCCGCACCGAACGAGTGCCCGTACTGCTGGCGGCAGCAGGCAACCCGTACCCAACGAGCCCCCGCACCACTCGCGACGGCAGGCGCCCCGAGGGACTCGAGCTTCGCGCCCCCGGGAAACCCCGAGGGCGGGCCGTTCTTGCCGCCTCCGGTAGGGGGTGTGCAGGGTCGTCCCCGCAGGGGATCGGCGGCAAAACCCGGGTTCCTGACGAAAGCGCCTGTATGCCGCCGACCCCGAGGAGTCGAGCCCGGAGGACCCCCGAACCCGAACCAAACAGGCCCCCACACCCCCTGCGGCAGCAGGCAACCCGCACTCGACAAGTGCCCGCGCCCCTCGCGGCAGCAGGCAACCCGCACCGGACAAGACCCCGCGCCCCCCGCGCCCGCAGGCAACCCGCACCGAACGAGCCCCCGCGCCCCCCCGCGGCAGCGCCCCGCACCCAACCAGACCCGCACCCCACGCCGACAGGCAACCCGCACCCCCAATCGGGGCGAATCGGTTATTCCGCGTGGCAGGCTGAGCCCCTGATCATGGAGGTCGCGACCCCTCGGAGGGCTCACCGTGGACCAAATGGCGCTGGTGCTCGCGCTGTTGCTCGGGGCTGTGGTGACGGTGCCGCTGGGGGAGCGGCTCGATCTGCCGGCTCCGGTGCTGATGACGCTCGCGGGGGCCGGTGTCGCGTTTCTTCCGTTCGTGCCGACCATCGAGGTCCCGCCGGAGTTCATCCTCCCGCTCGTCCTGCCGCCCCTGCTGTACGCGTCGGTGCAGCGCACCTCCTGGCGGCAGTTCGCCGCCAACGTACGCCCGATCCTGCTGCTCGCCGTCGCCCTGGTCTTCGTGACGACCGCCGCGGTCGCCTTCGTCGCCAACGCGATCGTGCCCGGACTCCCGATCGCCGCGGCGGTCGCGCTCGGCGCGCTCGTCGCGCCGCCCGACCCGGTCGCGGCCACCGCGGTCGCCGGGCGGCTCGGACTGCCTCGCAGGCTGGTCTCCATCCTGGAGGGCGAGGGGCTGTTCAACGATGTGACGGCGATCGTGCTGTACCACGTGGCGATCGCCGCGGCGGTCACCGGCACGTTCTCCCTGCCGGTCGCCGCCGGACAGCTCGTGCTCTCCGCCGTGGTGGCCGTCGCCGTCGGACTGGCGCTCGGCTGGCTCTCCAACAAGTTGCTCGCCTTCCTCGGCGACGCCACGCTTCAGGTCGGCCTCTCGCTGATGGTGCCGTTCGTCAGCTATGTCCTGGCGGAGGAGCTGCACGGCTCCGGCGTGCTCGCGGTCCTCACCACCGCGCTCTTCCTCGCCGAGCACACCGCCGACCCGGACGACGTGATGGGGCGGCTGGCCGGAAGCACCTTCTGGGGCATCGTGGACACCCTGGTCACGGGCATCGCCTTCGGCCTCATCGGACTCGAACTGCACAACGTCGTCGGCACGGCGGACGGCCACGGAGCCGAGACGGTGGCGTGGGGCGCGGTGATCACCGGGGTCGTCGTGGTCGTACGGCTGCTGTGGCTGCTGCCCGCCACCTGGCTCGCCAAGCGGCTGCACACGCTGCGGGACTACGACGAGGACATCCCCCTCAGCTGGCGCGAGACGGTCGTCATGTGGTGGTCGGGGATACGGGGCGTCGCATCGGTCGCCCTCGCCCTCGCCATTCCGCTGCAAACGGACCGGGGCGACCCGTTTCCGGGCCGGGACGAGATCGTCCTGATCGCCTTCGTGGTGATCCTCTCCACCCTGCTCCTTCAGGGGCTGACCCTCCCCTGGCTGGTCCGGCGGCTCGGTGTCCGCGCCGACACCGGCGCCGAGCGCGAACTGGAGCACAGTCTCGCGCTACGGGCCGCGCGGGCGGCCAGACACCGCCTCAAGGAGATCGAGGCGGTCGAGGAGCTGCCGGAGGAGATCGGCGAGCGGCTGCACCGGACGGCGTTCGAGGTGGGGGCGAGGATCAGCCCGGACATCGTCGACGACGAGCGGCGCGACTGGTACGCCAGGCGCGTCGAATGGATCAGGACCATCCAGCGGATCCAGCGGGAGATGCTGTCCGCCGCCCGCCACGAGGTGCTCGCCGCGCGCAGCGAACCGGGTGCCGACCCCGAGGTGGTCGACCGGGTGCTGCGGCATCTGGACGTACGCAGCCTGCGCTGACGGCCGGCGTGGGGCGTGTGCCGGGCGCTCCGGACGGGCGTGGGCCGGTGCCGGACGGACGTACCGGAAGGCGGCTGGACGGACGTGCAGGAAGGGCATGCCGGAAGGGCATCCGCCGATCGTGAGGGCCCGCGCGTACTGCGCTGCCGTACTGCTACCGGCTCGTAGGATCCGGGCATGGCACGCACCGTGGTGATCAGTGGCGGAGGTACGGGGATCGGCTTCGCGGCGGCGGAGACGTTCGCCGCCGACAGGGAGCGGGTGGTGCTGCTCGGCAGGCGCGAGGAGGTGCTCGCGCGGGCCGCCGGGCGGATCCCCGGAGCCCGCCACTGTGCGGGCGACCTCAGCCAGGTCGAGGATGTGCGCCGGGTCGCCGATTTCATCGAGCGTGAGTACGGCACCGTCGACGTGCTCGTGCACGGCGCCGGCGGCGACGGACGCCTGGAGGCCCGTGGCGAGGAAGCCGACCCGCTGGAAGCCGCCGCGCACGACTGGGCGGTCAACTTCCGGCTCAACACCCTCACGGCGGCACTGCTGACCGAGGCCCTCAAGGACCGGCTGGCCACGCCCGGCGGCCGGGTGCTGTTCCTCAGCTCGATCGCCGCGTACCGGGGCTCGGGCATCGCGCCCTACGGGGCGTCGAAGGCCGCGCTCCACCCGTACGCCTTCCGGCTCGCGCGCGATCTCGGGCCGCGCGGTGTCACGGTGAACTTGGTCGCGCCCGGTCTGGTGGAGGAGACCGGGTTCTTCGGCGGACCGTTCCCCGAGGATCGCCGCCGCGCCCTGGTGGCGGAGACCGCGACCGGGCGGGTCGCCCACCCCGGCGACATCGCGCGGACCCTGCACTGGCTCGCCTCGTCCGCGGCGGGACACATCACGGCCCAGGTCATCCAGGTCAACGGCGGCGCGGAACGCAGCCACTGAGGGTCCCGGACCCCACGACCCCCGCCCCGGATCACCGGGCCTCACCACCAACTCGCCCGTTCCCTCGACCCTCCTTCACTTGACTCCCCGGCTCCGGAGCCGGTGGGACGTCAGCCCCGCCCTGTACGCGGAGCCCGTTCCCCAGGCTGGCCCGGAATGTCCAGGGACTCCCCGCGCCCCACCGCCTCGGCCGTGGTGATCCGCGGCAGCGCGTACGGATGGTTCTCGTACAGCCATGCGATCATCTGCTCCCGCACCGCGCACCGTACGGTCCACAGGTCGTCCGCGTCCTTCGCGGTGACCAGGGCGCGTACCTGAATCGTCGAAGGCGTGGTGTCGGTGACGGCCAGGGACCAGCCGCGGCCGTCCCACGCCGGGTGCTCACGGACGAAGTCATGGAGCTTCTCCCGCATCTCGGGCACCGGGGCGGAGTGGTCCAGATGGAAGAAGACGGTTCCGGTGATCTGCGCACCGCCGCGCGACCAGTTCTCGAACGGCTTCCCGGTGAAGTACGAGACCGGCATGGTGATCCGCCGCTCGTCCCAGGTCCGTACGGCGAGAAAGGTGAGGGTGATCTCCTCGACCGTTCCCCACTCGCCGTCCACGACCACGGTGTCGCCGATCCGCACCATGTCGCCGAACGCGATCTGGAGGCCGGCGAAGAGATTGCCCAGCGTGGACTGGGCCGCGATCCCCGCGACGATGCCGAGGACACCCGCCGACGCCAGCATCGACGTACCGACTGCCCGCATCGCGGGAAAGGTCAGCAGCATCGCGGCGACCGCCACGACGCCGACCACGGCGACGACGACCCGCTGGATCAGAGTGACCTGTGTACGCACCCGGCGTACACGGGCCGGATCGCGGGTGGTGGCGGCGTAGCGGCTGTAGACGGACTCGACGACGGCCGTGGCGATCCTGACGACGAACCAGGCGGAAGCCCCGATCAGGACCAGGGTGAGCACCCGGCCGACGCCGGCCTCGTGGTCCTCGACGATCCTGATCTCCGTCTGCCGGTACGCCCCTCTCAGCAGGGCCGTGCCCAGCACGACCTGCAGCGGCAGCCGCCCACGGCGCAGCAGGCCCCACAGCGGGGTCTCGGGGTGCCGTGCGTCGGCCCGCCGCAGCAGCAGGTCGACCAGCCAGCCCACCAGCAGGGTGAGCACGATCGAGCCGCCGATGACGATCAACGGGCGCAGCGTGTTCTCCATGCCCTCGAACGTAACCTGACCTCATGAACATCATGCTTCTCCATTCGGCCTACGGTCTCCGTCCCGCCGTGCGATCCGCGGCGGAACGCCTTGAGGCCGCAGGTCATCGGGTATGGACGCCCGATCTGTTCGACGGCAGGACGTTCGAGACCGTGGAGGAGGGCATGGCGTACCAGCAGGAGATCGGGAAGGACGAACTGCTCAAACGGGCGATCCTCGCCGCGGCGGCCCGCTCGGAACTGGGTCTGGTGTACGCGGGCTTCTCGCTGGGGGCCTCGATCGCGCAGACCCTGGCGCTCGGCGATGAGAAGGCGCGCGGGCTGCTGCTGTTGCACGGCACATCCGACATCGCCGAGAACGCGTCGGTCGACGAACTCCCCGTACAGCTCCATATCGCCGACCCCGACCCCTTCGAGCCCCATGACTGGCTGACGGCGTGGTACCTGGGGATGGGGAAGGCGGGAGCCGACACCGAGGTCTACCGGTATCCGGGGGCCGGTCACCTCTACACCGATCCCGGCCTCCCGGACTACGACGAGGAGGCCGCAGAGCAGACCTGGCGGGTGGCCATCGGGTTCCTGGAGACGCTGCGCGACGAACGGCCGGCCTGATCCATCAGACAGGCCCTGAAGTACTGCGCCCTGCGAGGGGGCCCGCACCGCCGGGCGGCCGGGCCGGGCGGCCGAACGGCCGGGGAGCCGCCCCCGCCCACCCCGCGCCCCGGCCGACCCCGCGCCCCCACCGACCCCGTCCCCCGGCCGCCCCGCAGATCCCGCGCCCCCGGCCGCGCCTCGCCGACCCGGACGGATTCCCCGGACCGGCTCGCGCGCCGACGCGGAGACCGGAGGGGCGGCCGGCGAGCCCCTCCGGTCACCGCCGGTCAGGCCGCCAGCGCCTTGTCGATCGCGGTCCGGTACTGCTCCGCCGTCATCGGCGGGTTCTCCGAGCCCTCCACGGTGATCTTCTTGCCGTCCATCTTCAGCGTCGGCGTACCCTCCACTCCGCTCTTGGAGAACGTCGCCGACATCTTCATCGCCCAGGCGTCGAACGTCCCGTTCTCGACGTTCTTCTTGAACTCGGCGTTGCCCTTGAGCGCGGGAACGCTGTCCGCGATCTCCAGGAGGTACGAGTCCTTGGCGAACTTGTCCTGGCTCTCCTCGGGGTGGAACTGCTTCGAGTAGATCGCGGCCTTGTAGTCCGTGAACGCCTCGGGGCTCACATTGAGCGCCGCGCCCAGCGCGCTGAGCGCGTTCTTCGAGCCCTCGCCCTGGTCCATGTTGTCGATGAAGGTCGCGCCGATGTACCGGACCTTGTACTTGCCGTCGGCGACGTCCTTCTTGACGGTTTCGCCGACTCCCTGCTCGAAGGTCGCGCAGACCGGGCAGCGGGAGTCCTCGTACAGCTCCAGCGTCTTCTTCGCCTCGGGCTTGCCGATGACGACGGTCGTGCCGTTCTCGCCCGTGGTGTTCTTGGGCGCGGTGACGGTCTTTGCGTCCTTCGCCGATTCCCAGTGGCTGGGCTTGTTGGCCTGCATCACGCCGTAGCCGACGCCGCCGGCGAGCGCCAGGACCAGGACCGTCGAACCGGCGACGATGAGCTGCCGGCGGGTTCGCTCCTTCTTGGCCTGGCGCTCGCGCTCCAGACGCAGCCGCTCGCGGGCGGCGGCTTTGTTGGCCTTGCTGTTGCGTGCACTCATGCTGATTCACTCCGTGAGACGACGTATCGGGGAGATACGGGGGGGACGGGGGGATATGGGGGGACGGGGAGACGCGGAAGAAAGCGGGCGCGGGGGCGTCTCGGGGCCGCGCGGCACGGGCCGAGGGCGCGAGGGCACGGCTCGTACGCCGGGGAACGCCGGGGAACGCCGGACGGCCGAAGGCACGCGCTCTGGCTCGATGGCAGCCGGAGGCTCGGTGGCCCGAGGGCTCCTCAGCGCGCTGCCGAGGGGCGGCTCACCGGCTCATGACACCGGCGACCGGCGCGCGGAGGTCCGGGCCTTCGAGAGGCCGGGCGCTCAGACGCCCGGGGCGAGCGCCGCCGCCGGCCGCGGGGGACCCCGCCGTCCGAGGGCGTGCACCAGCAGAAGGGTGCGGGAGACGGTGTGCCGCGGTACGGAACGCACCGCGCGCCGCGGGGGCCGGTGCACCGCCGCCACCGCGGCCACGGCCAGCAGCAGCGGCCGGAACGTGAAGGCGCTCACCGTGCGCACCAGACCCGCCAGGGCGGCCTCGCCGTGCCACAGCCAGGCGGCGGCGAGCAGCCCGACCGACACATGCGCGGCGAGCAGCATCCACGGCAGCGCCGGATCGGCGGGATTCAGCAGAGCCGTCGCGCCGCCTCCGGCCGCGGCCACCCCCGGCAGCTGACCGCCGACACCGCCCCCGCCGCACAGCACGTCCAGGCCGATGGCCCGCAGCGACCCGGTGACCGGCCCGCCGCCGGGGCCGTAACAGACGTCCTGGCTGCCGTTGAAGACCGTGTCGGCGGCCAGCTCCAGCGGGACGAGCAGACTCGCGATCCGCCAGTAGCCGCGCTCACGGCCGGCGAGGGCGTACGCGACGGCGAAGACGCCCGCCGACAGCCCCGCGACCGTGGTCCACGGCAGCGGGGCCTGGGAGAGCAGCACGTGAGAGCCCGCGGACAGCGTCACGACCAGTGCCGTGAAGATCGCCGCCCGCAGCGCCCTGAGCTGCATTCCCGATACGTCCATTGTCTGCGAGTGTGCCATGGGTCCCTGAGAGGAGCCTTAACGCGGAGCCCCTTGATGTGCGGAGCCCCTGAGACGCGGGCCTTGAGGAGTGCCGAGGAGCCCTACAGGCCGGGTATCCGGCCGTTGCGGAACAGATCCACGAAGATCTGGTGGTCGAGGCGGGCCCTGGCGCCGTAGTCGTGCGCGAAGTCCACCAGGAGATCCGCGAAACCGGCCCCCTCGTCGTCATGGGCCGCGATCGCCGCGTCGATGGCCCGCTCCGTGGAGAACGGCACCAGCGAGTGGCCGCTCTCGTCGTCCGCCGCGCCGTGCATGGTGGCCGTGGCCCGGCCGAGGTCGGCGACGACGGCCGCGATCTCCTCCGGGTCGTCGATGTCCGACCAGTCCAGATCCACCGCGTACGGCGAGACCTCGGCCACCAGCTGACCGGAGCCGTCCAGTTCGGTCCAGCCCAGCCAGGGGTCGGCGTGGTCCTGCAGGGCGCGCTGCGAGATCACCGTGCGGTGGCCCTCGTGGAGGAAGTAGCCCCGCACGGCCGGGTCGTCGATGTGCAGGGAGACCGCGGGCGTCTGCGCCTGCTTCATATAGATCACGACGTCGTTCTCCAGGGCGTCGCTGTTGCCCTCCAGCAGGATGTTGTACGACGGCAGCCCGGCGGACCCGATCCCGATGCCGCGCCTGCCCACGACGTCCTTGACCCGGTACGAGTCGGGCCGGGTCAGACTCGACTCCGGCAGCGTCTCCAGATAGCCGTCGAAGGCCGCCAGCACCTTGTAGCGGGTGGCCGCGTCCAGTTCGATCGAGCCGCCCCCCGAGGCGAAGCGCCGCTCGAAGTCCCGGATCTCGGTCATGGAGTCCAGCAGCGAGAACCGGGTCAGCGACCGCGCGTCGCGCAGCGCGTCCAGCAGGGGGCCCTCGGCGGTGTCCAGGGTGAAGGGCGGCAGTTCGGTCGAACCGCCGCTCCTGACGCCGGTGGCCAGGGCGTGGATGCGCTCGCGGTAGGCCGCCGCGTAGATCCGCACCAGCTCGCTGATCTGCTCGTCGCTGAGCGCCTTGGTGTAGCCGATCAGCGCCAGCGAGGCCGCGAACCGCTTCAGATCCCAGGTGAACGGGCCGACGTATGCCTCGTCGAAGTCGTTGACGTTGAAGATCAGCCGGCCGTTGGCGTCCATGTACGTGCCGAAGTTCTCCGCGTGGAGATCGCCGTGGATCCAGACCCGGCTGGTGCGTTCGTCCAGATACGGCCCGCTCTCGATCGCCCCGTCGCCACGCCCGGCGTGCTCCTGTTCGAGATCGCTGTAGAACAGACAGGCCGTACCCCGGTAGAAGGCGAACGCCGAGGCCGCCATCTTCCGGAACTTGACCCGGAAGGCGGCCGGATCGGCGGCCAGGAGTTCGCCGAAGGCGGCCTTGAATACGGCGAGAATCTGCTCGCCGCGCTCTTCGGCCGTGACCTCGGCGGGGTGCGGTACCGGCATCGCTGCGTGCCTCCTGGTGCGGGGCGGGACTACGGGAATGTGGCTCCCCCGGCCCTGGGGCCGGGGGAGGGTGCTGCCGTCCTCTCCAACGCCCGGAGTCGGCCCGGAGTGCCCGGCCCGTGTCGGTGGGGAGTCGTAGACTTCGTGGCTGTCCCCCCGACGGTTCGCCGCCCGTCACTGTCCGATCTCTGGAGGCCCCCGCCGTGACCAAACCGCCGTTCACGCATCTGCATGTGCACACTCAGTACTCGCTGCTCGACGGTGCGGCGCGGCTGAAGGACATGTTCGCCGCGTGCAATGAGATGGGCATGTCGCACATCGCGATGACGGATCACGGCAATCTGCACGGCGCGTACGACTTCTTCCATCAGGCGGTGAAGGCGGGGGTGACGCCGATCATCGGGATCGAGGCGTACGTCGCCCCCGAGTCCCGGCGCAACAAGCGGAAGATCCAGTGGGGACAGCCGCACCAGAAGCGGGACGACGTGTCCGGTTCCGGTGGTTATACGCATAAGACGATCTGGGCGGCGAACAAGACCGGCTTGCACAATCTGTTCCGGCTCTCCTCGGACGCGTATGCGGAGGGCTGGCTGCAGAAGTGGCCGCGGATGGACAAGGAGACCATCGCCCAGTGGTCGGAAGGGCTGATCGCCTCCACGGGCTGTCCGTCGGGTGAACTGCAGACCAGGCTGCGGCTCGGCCAGTTCGACGAGGCGCTGAAGGCGGCCTCCGACTACCAGGACATCTTCGGCAAGGGCCGGTACTTCCTGGAGCTGATGGACCACGGCATCGAGATCGAGCGCAGGGTGCGGGACGGGCTGCTGGAGATCGGGAAGAAGCTCGGAATCCCGCCGCTGGTGACGAACGACTCCCACTACACCTACGCGCACGAGGCGACGGCGCACGACGCGCTGCTGTGCATCCAGACCGGGAAGAACCTGTCGGATCCGGACCGGTTCCGGTTCGACGGCACGGGCTACTACCTGAAGTCGACGGACGAGATGTACGCGGTGGACGCGTCGGACGCCTGGCAGGAGGGCTGCCGCAACACGCTCCTGGTCGCGGAGCAGATCGACACCGCGGGCATGTTCGAGGCGCGGAACCTCATGCCGAAGTTCGACATCCCCGACGGCTTCACCGAGGTCACCTGGTTCCAGGAAGAGGTTCGGGTCGGCATGGGCCGCCGCTTCCCGGGCGGCGTCCCCGAGGACCGCCAGCAGCAGGCGGAGTACGAGATGGACGTCATCATCAAGATGGGGTTCCCGGGGTACTTCCTCGTGGTCGCCGACTTCATCATGTGGGCGAAGAACAACGGCATCGCCGTCGGCCCCGGCCGAGGATCCGCCGCCGGTTCCATCGTCGCGTACGCGATGGGCATCACCGACCTCGACCCGATCGAGCACGGACTGATCTTCGAGCGGTTTCTGAACCCCGAGCGCATCTCGATGCCCGACGTCGACATCGACTTCGACGAGCGCAGGCGCGTCGAGGTGATCCGGTATGTGACGGAGAAGTACGGCGCGGACAAGGTCGCCATGATCGGCACCTACGGAAAGATCAAGGCGAAGAACGCGATCAAGGACTCGGCGCGCGTTCTCGGATATCCGTACGCGATGGGCGACCGGCTCACCAAGGCCATGCCCGCCGATGTGCTCGGCAAGGGAATCGACCTCTCCGGAATCACCGACTCCTCGCACCCGCGCTACAGCGAGGCCGGCGAGATCCGGGCGATGTACGAGAACGAGCCGGACGTGAAGAAGGTCATCGACACGGCCAAGGGCGTGGAGGGCCTGGTCCGGCAGATGGGCGTCCACGCCGCCGGCGTCATCATGTCCAGCGAGCCCATCGTCGACCACGCTCCGGTCTGGGTCCGCCACACCGACGGCGTCACCATCACACAGTGGGACTACCCGCAGTGCGAGTCGCTCGGCCTGCTGAAGATGGACTTCCTGGGCCTGCGCAACCTCACCATCATGGACGACGCCGTGAAGATGGTGAAGGCGAACAACGGCGTCGAACTGGATCTGCTCTCCCTTCCGCTGGACGACCCGAAGACCTACGAACTGCTCTGCCGGGGAGACACTCTCGGTGTCTTCCAGTTCGACGGCGGGCCCATGCGCTCACTGCTGCGGCTGATGAAGCCCGACAACTTCGAGGACATTTCCGCCGTATCGGCCCTGTACCGTCCGGGCCCGATGGGAATGAACTCCCATACGAACTACGCGCTGCGGAAGAACAAGCAGCAGGAGATCACCCCGATCCACCCCGAGCTGGAGGAACCCCTCAAGGAGATCCTCGACATCACCTACGGCCTGATCGTCTATCAGGAGCAGGTGCAGAAGGCCGCCCAGATCATCGCGGGCTATTCGCTGGGTGAAGCCGACATTCTCCGCCGCGTCATGGGCAAGAAGAAGCCCGAGGAACTGGCGAAGAACTTCACCATTTTCCAGTCCGGCGCGCGTAAGAACAACTATTCTGACGAGGCGATCCAGGCCCTGTGGGACGTTCTGGTGCCCTTCGCCGGATACGCCTTCAACAAGGCCCACTCCTCCGCGTACGGCCTGGTCACCTACTGGACCGCGTATCTGAAGGCCAATTACCCTGCCGAGTACATGGCGGCGCTGCTGACCTCGGTGAAGGACGACAAGGACAAGTCGGCCGTCTATCTGAACGAATGCCGCCGTATGGGCATCAAGGTTCTGCCGCCCAATGTCAATGAATCGCAGGCGAACTTCGCCGCCCAGGGCGACGACGTCATCCTCTTCGGCCTCTCCGCCGTCCGCAACGTCGGTACGAACGTCGTCGACTCGGTCATCCGCTGCCGCAAGGCCAAGGGCAAGTACGCCTCCTTCCCCGACTTCCTCGACAAGGTCGAGGCGGTCGTCTGCAACAAGCGGACCGTCGAGTCGCTGATCAAGGCAGGCGCGTTCGACGAGATGGGCCATACCCGCAAGGGACTGGTCGCCCACCACGAACCCATGATCGACAATGTGGTCGCCGTCAAGCGCAAGGAGGCCGAGGGGCAGTTCGACCTCTTCGGCGGCATGGGCGAGGAGACCGGCGACGAGCCGGGCTTCGGCCTCGACGTCGAGTTCTCCGATGTGGAGTGGGACAAGTCCTATCTCCTGGCGCAGGAGCGCGAGATGCTCGGCCTGTATGTCTCCGACCATCCGCTCTTCGGTATCGAACACGTCCTGTCGGACAAGTCGGACGCGTCGATCTCCCAGCTCACGGGCGGTGAGCACGCGGACGGCGCGGTGGTCACCATCGGCGGCATCATCTCCGGACTCCAGCGCAAGATGACCAAACAGGGCAACGCCTGGGCCATCGCGACCGTGGAGGACCTGGCCGGCTCCATCGAGTGCATGTTCTTCCCGGCGACCTACCAGCTCGTCTCCACCCAACTCGTCGAGGACACCGTCGTCTTCGTCAAGGGCCGCCTCGACAAGCGCGAGGACGTGCCCCGTCTCGTCGCCATGGAGCTGATGGTCCCCGACCTCTCCTCCGCGGGCACCAACGCGCCCGTGGTCGTCACCATCCCGACGGTGAAGGTGACCCCGCCGATGGTCAGCAGGCTCGGGGAGATTCTCAGCCATCACAAGGGCAACACCGAGGTGCGGATCAAGCTCCAGGGCCCCCGCACCACCACGGTGCTCCGGCTCGACCGCCACCGGGTGCAGGCCGACCCGGCGCTCTTCGGTGATCTGAAGGTGCTGCTCGGCCCCTCCTGCCTGGCCGGCTGAAGCACCGCGACACTTCGCGACATCGCGTCACCGCAGAACCCCGCACCACCGCAGAACCCCGCACACCCGAACCTCCGCACCACAGAGGTGCCGCTCCCGCCCGGTACCTCTGTGGCGCTGTACGCGGAAGGGGCGCGCCCGCCGGGCGTGCCCCTTCCGCTGCTTCAGGCGCGATCAGTTGTGGCCGAAGCGCCGCTGGTGCTTGCGCGCGACGTCCGCCGGGCTGCCCTGGGCCTGGGACTGCGACTGGGTCTGGGAGTCGTAGGCGGTGGACTTCGACTGCTCCTGGCCGCGTTCGGACCGCGACGCGCGATCCTGCTGACGATCCTTGCGATTCTTGTTCTTGGCCATGGTGTGCCTCCGTCGGAGGTTAGGGGCTGGGGCCGCGACCAGATTCACATATAGGGCGATGTACTGCATTTTGGATCATTGCAGTGGGTAAAGGGCCCTTGTCAAGGGCCTGAATAAGGGTTCCGCCACGCCGATGATCGAGTTCCGGCCGTCAAGCCCCACGAGGTCGGGCAGACTCGAAGGAAACCCGGAACAACCCCGGGCCGGTCCCCGAAGTTTTCCGAAAGAGGGTGGAGCGCGTGGACCGCTGCGTTGTCCTGGTGGACGCCGGCTATCTCCTGGGCGCCGCCGCGAGCCTGCTCGCCGGCGAACCGGCCCGCTCCCGGATCACCGTCGACCACACCGCCCTCATCCAGGGCCTGCGCGAACTGGCCGAAACCGACACCGAGCGCCCGCTGCTCCGTATCTACTGGTTCGACGGCGCCCCCGACCGTGTGCCGCAGCCCGAACACCGGCGGCTGCGCGTCATGCCCAGGGTGACGGTCCGGCTCGGCGCCCTGACCCGCAGCGACGGCCGCTGGGCACAGAAGGGCGTGGACGCCGCCATGCACGCCGAACTGACCGAACTGGCCAGAAACCGCGCCTGCTCGGACGTGGTCCTGGTCACCGGGGACGGGGATCTGCTGCCCGGACTGATGTCCGCGAAGGAACACGGCGTCGCCGTTCACCTCTGGGCCGTCCAGGCGGCCGACGGCGACTACAACCAGTCCGAGGACCTCGTCGCCGAGGCCGACGAACGCCGAGTCCTGGACCGTGCGTGGATCACCCGGGCCGTACGGGCCAAGGAAGTCGGCGGAGTCTGCGCGCCGCCGCCCGCGCCCCGCCCCGAGATCGCGGCGATCCTCTCCGCCCCGCTCCCCGAATCCGCGCTCGCCGCGAGCCAGGAGCGGGCGGCCGAGAGCGTACGCAACGGTTCCCGGCCCGAGCCCGCGCCGAACGGCGCCGAGCCCGGCCCCTCGCCGGCGGCGGCCAAGGGCGTGCCGACGCCCAAGGACCTGGCGGGCCTGCGCGCCCCCGGCCCGGTCCCCGCCGCACCCCAGCAGCACCCCGCGAGCGCCACCCTCCGCTGGTCCTCCGACAAGGGCTGGGTCGAACGCCCCGGCGCGGGCGCGCTGGGCGAGTCGCCCGAGACGGCGTCCCTGCCGACCCTCGCCCAGCTCACCAGCGCCGAGCAGCGCTGGGCCGACCGGGAGGAGGACATCACCACCGTCGGCGGCGACCCCTTCGAGGTCGGTCAGGTCTTCGCCCGCCGCTGGATGGAACGGCTGCCGGAGAACGGCCATGTCCAGAAGCTGTCCACGATGTACCCGCGCATCCCGCACCGCATCGACGGCGAACTGCTGCGGTACGCGGCACGTTTCGGTCTGCTGGCGCACAAGGACGACCAGATCGACGAGCACGACCGCTATGCGATCCGGGCGGGTTTCTGGCGTGAGATCGACGTCCGGGCGGCGGCGGAGCACGCACCGGCAGGGGAGTAGCCGTGGGCCGTGGGCACGGGCCGACTCCCGGTGCAGATCCCGCGGCACCGGGGACTGGGGGAAGCGGAGGCGGGCCAGCTTGGCCACATG
>NZ_JBSGAW010000041.1:0-59691 GCF_053600955.1 Streptomyces sp. NPDC004838
CTCCCCACCGCCACCTACGTCGAAATCGACGGCGCACCCCACGGACTCCTCACCACCCACACCACCGAAATCAACCAAACCCTCCTCGACTTCCTTCAGAATTGACACCGTGTGTCATAGGGTAAATCACGGACAAAACCAAGAGCGACAGTTCGGTGGTGAATTCATCGAAGCCCGATCGGGCAGTCTATGCAGACTTTGGGGCAACTACCCGGCTTCCACTGTGTGATGTCGCTACGCTCCTCCACTGATGTCTCAACCATCACCAGGAGGATTGCGTTCATGATTCGAAGAATTGCCGCCGTGTCCGCGTTTATGGTGGCTGTCATCGGCGGGACTGTGCTGAACACCGGAACAGCCTCGGCCAGCTCCCTGGCAGGTACGTACTCGTCGCACAACATATGTATCAAGGTGGGCAAGCAAGGCGTGGCGAGCGGAAACTGGCGCCTTTACCGCTGCGAACCCAGCTCAGGCTGGTGGTATCTCTGGGTAAATTAAGGGCAGTCGAATAGGTGTAGGTGAATGTAGGGGGGATTCCCGGCCGGGAATCCCCTCTTCGTCGACGGGCGCGGGAGTCCGCTCGCCGTCATCCTCACCGGTGGAAACTCCCCGCGCCGATGGGCCCGGCGGCGACAGCGACGCGGTCTTCGCGTAGCCACCGGCCGACCGGCACAAGCCCGGTCCTGGAGCGAAGTCCCGGAGAGGAGAAGCCCATGCGGGTCCGCCCGTGGAATGGTCGAGACCGTGATCCGGCGAGCACCGCGGACGCCCTCGCGGCCGCCACCGTGTCCGCGGCCGTCCTCTATCTCTCGTTCGGACTGCCACGGACCTGAAGCACTGTCTTCCGCCTCCATCGCTGGGGGCACGGTGGCGGGCTGATACCCGGCGCCCGGCTGGAGACCATCCCGGACAGCCGTACCCGGGTCATCCGGAACCGCTCCTGGGCGATCCGCTCGAATGCTCCGGGAACACCACCCGGACGGTCAGGCCCCCGCCCGGGTTCGCCTCCGCCGTCGCCTCGGCCCCGTGGGCACGGGCGATGGACGTGACGATCGAGAGACCGAGGCCCACTCCTTCGCCCGCCGCGTGTCTGCGTTCCTTCAGGCGGCGGAAGGGCTCGAAGAGCAGCGGCACGTCCTCGTCAGGAACGACCGGTCCCGTGTTGGTGACCTCAAGACTGCGGTCCTCGGCCGTGGCCGAGATGCCGATCGTGCCGCCGCGGTGGTTGTAGCGGACCGCGTTGCCCATCAGATTGTTCACCAGATGGGTGAGCAGTACGGGGTCGCCTTCGACGGTCATCGGTTCCGTCGACGTCCGGATGGTGATGCCCCGTCCTCGTGCCTCGTCGCTGAAACCGGCTGCGACGATCGCGACGGTTTCGCCGAGCGCCACCGGTTCGGAAGTCTCCAGGTCGCCGCCGTGGCTGGCGGCCAGCAGCAGGAGCGACTCGATGAGCTGTTCGCTGTTGTCGGCCACGTCGATGAGCTGGCGCCGGATCCACTTGATCCGTTCCGGCTTGGGGTCGGGATCGGCCAGACCGATCTCGGCGAGCGCCCGCTGGACCGCCAGGGGTGTGCGTAGCTCATGCGCCGCATTGGCGGCGAACCGTTGCTGGGCCGTGACCAGTTGCTCGATCCGGCCCAGCATCTGATCGAAGGTGTCGGCGAGTTGCTTGAGCTCGCCCGGCGGCGCCTTCAGGTCGATCCGCTGGTGGAGGTTCTCCCCGGAGAGCTTGCGTGCGGTGGTCGTGATGAGGCCGACAGGTCGCAGCACCCGGCCCGCCATCCACCAGGCCAGGAACACCGAGAGAGCGGCGAAGACGGCGACGGCGATCGCGGACACGGTGAGCAGTCGGTGGAGCGTGGCGGCGGTGACCATTTGCACGGTCTGGGTCACCGCATGGCTGCCCGCCTCCGCCGACGGGATCAGCTTGCCGCGGTCGACGGGCTGCAGGTCGGTCCAGACCCTCTCCAGCTTCGGATCCACCGCCCTGCCGATGCGGTTGTCGAGCTCGTCCTGGACGAGCAGGTAGATGACCGTGACCAGCACGCATCCGGCCGTCATCAGCAGGCCCCCGTAGAGGGCGGTGAGACGGGCTCGCTCACTCGCGAGCCGGACACGCGGAATCCGCCGCGGAACCCGGCGTGCGAAGGGACGCGCGGTCAACGCTCGCCCCACGCCGCGCCGCACGCGATGCGGTACCCCGCCCCGGGCACCGTCTCCACCACCGGCGGTTCCCCGAGCTTCCCCCGCAGCCGGCTCAGCGCGACCCGCACCGGGTTCGTGTCGTACCCCGCGTGCTCGTCCCACACCTTTTCGATGAGGTCCTCGCTGCTGACGACGGAGCCGTCGGCCCGCATGAGCGTTTCGAGTACGGCGAACTCCTTGCGGGTCAGATTCAGGTGATGCCCGTTCCGGCTGGCCTGCCGCCGCGAGATGTCCAGGACTATGCCACCCCGTTCGAGCACCGGCGGCAGCGCGGGCTGCGCCCGGCGGCCCAGTGCCAGGACCCGGGCGAGCAGCTCGTCGTACGCGAACGGCTTGGTGAGGTAGTCGTCGGCGCCCAGACCGAGGCCCTCGACGCGGTCCCGCACGGTCCCGGATGCCGTGAGCATCAGTACGCGGGTGAGGAGCCGCTGCGCCACGACGCGCCGGCAGACCTCGTCACCGTGCATGCCGGGCAGGTCGCGGTCGAGTACGAGCACGTCGTAGTCGTTGGTCTGGAGTTTCCGCAGCCCGATGGCGCCGTCGTGGGCGATGTCCACCGTGATCGCGTCGCGGCGCAGCCCCTCGGCGATCAGTTCGGCCAGGAGCGCCTCGTCTTCCACCAGTAGTACGCGCATGCTCCCTGTTTACCCGATGGTGACATTTCGGCACTGTGACATGGTCGGTAAGAGAAGCGACACGGCCTCTTCGGCCACTGTTCCTCCCGTCCGCACACAGGTGCGTCCGTAAGGGAAGTGGAACGATGAGGAATCGCAAGCTCGCCGTGGCCGTCGCCTCGGGCATCGCCGGTCTGTCCCTGTTCGTCTCCGGGTGCTCCGGCTCCTCCGACGGAGGAGAGGACTCGTCGCGGTCCGGGGACTCGGTCGCCCCGGGCGGCGGCTCGGGTGGCGGCTCGGGTGGGGACGACAGCGCGGCGGAAGACATCGACAGGGACCAGAAGCGGCGCAAGTGCCTCCGGGACAAGGGCATCAAGATCGCCGACCTGCCGCCGGGCACGGACCCGCGCACGCAGTTGCTCGCCCCGCCGGAGGGCACCCCGCCGGAGAAGTGGCAGAAGGCGCTGGAGGCATGCGGTTCCTTGCCGGGGAGCGGCAGCGGCGACGGTGCTTCGGACCAGCAGCAGTCGGACCAGCAGCTCAAGATCATCCAGTGTCTGCGCGGCAAGGGCTTCACCATGCCGGACCCCAAGCCCGCCAAGGGCGGCATGACGGAGCCCTTCCGAATCCCCCAGGGCGCCGACCCCGACAAGTTCATGAGGGCCCTGAACGAGTGCGCCGCGTGAGGCGCCGCACCATGGCGGTCTCCGTCGTGCTGGTCGCGGCCGTCGCGGGCGGCGGCTTCGCCGTCACCGCCCTCGGCGAACCGCAGTCGGAGGAGGGCCCTGGGGGCCCTGGGGGCCGGGTCGGCCTCCCGCCCGCCACCGCCTCCGTGATCAAGGGCGACCTGAGCAACAGCACCGGCATCGACGGCACCCTGGGCTACTCCGGGCAGCACAAGATCAACGCGGGCACGGCCGGCACGCTGACCTGGATCACCCCCGGTGGCTCCAGGACCCAACGCGACGGCAGGCTGTACGCGGTCAACGGCCAGGACGTCCGGCTGATGTACGGGACCGAGCCGATGTACCGTGCGCTGAGAACCGGCTCCAAGGGCACCGACGTACAGCAGTTGGAGGAGAACCTCCGCGACCTCGGATACGGGACCGGGCTCGCCATCGACGAGAAGTACACCTCCGGCACCGCCGACGCGGTCAAGCGGTGGCAGAAGGCGCACGACCTGAAGCAGACCGGTCGGATCGGTCCGGAGCAGATCGCCTTCGCCGCAGGGCCCGTACGAATCCAGAGCGCCGACGCGGCGGTGGGCGACCAGACAGCGCCCGGCCAGAAGATCCTGACCACGACCGGTTCCGATCGTGTCGTCCATCTGGAGGCCAAGGTCTCCGAGGCGTCGCTGGCCAGGATCGGTGGCAAGGTCGAGGTGGAGCTGCCCGACGGCACCGTCGCCAAGGGCACGGTCACCTCCGTCGCCTCCGTGGCGAAGCCGGGCTCGGACCCGAACGACAGAACACCGCGTATCGGCATCGTCGTCACCTTCGACGACCCGGCCGAGGTCAAGGGCTTCGACAAGTCCCCGGCCACCGTCGAGTTCCGCGGTGAGACGCGAAAGAACGTGCTCAGTGTCCCGGTCGGCGCGCTGCTCGCACTGGAGGACGGTTCCTTCGGCGTCCAGGTCGTCGAGGGCGACAGGACGCGCGAGATCAAGGTGAAGCTCGGTCTCTTCGCCCAGGGACAGGTCGAGGTGACGGGCGACGGACTGAGCGCGGGCATGAAAGTCGGGGTGCCCAAGCCATGAGCGGCGCCTCCCCGTACCCGCGCACGGCCGAGTCCGGCCCGGTGGCACCGGCTTCCGTCCCGGACCGGATCCCGGCCCCTGTGGTCGAGCTGGCCGGGGTGACCAAGGAGTACCCGGGCGGGGTCGCCGCGCTGCGCGGGGTGGACCTGACGATCGACGCGGGGGAACTGCTGGCGATCGTCGGCCCCTCGGGCTCCGGAAAGTCCACCCTCCTGCACATCGTCGGCACCCTCGACCGGCCCACGGCCGGCTCGGTCGCCATCGCCGGACACGACGTCGGCCGGCTGTCCGACCGCGAACTCTCCGCGCTGCGCGCCCAGCACATCGGCTTCGTCTTCCAGGCGTTCCACCTGGTGCCGGGCATCAGCGCCCGGGACAACGTGGCCGAGGGGCTCCTCTACTCCGGGCTGCCCCGCGCCGAACGGTACGAGCGGGCCGCCCGTGCCCTGGAGCGGGTCGGCCTCGGGGACCGGATGAAGCACCGGCCGCACGAACTCTCCGGCGGCCAGAAGCAACGCGTCGCCATCGCCCGCGCGGTCGTCGGGGAACCCGACCTGCTGCTCGCGGACGAACCGACCGGCGCGCTGGACACAGCGTCCGGCAAGGCGGTCATGCAACTGATCCACGACCTCAACGAGGAGGGCGCGACCATCGCCGTCATCACCCACGACACGGAGATCGCCGGGATGCTGCCGAGGCAGGTGCGGATCCGGGACGGGCAGATCGCCCGGGACAGCGCGGCGCGGGCATGCGCGGCGCAAGGACACGTACGTGCGCGGACACGGGGTGACGCCCCATGAGCACGCACCGGCAGCGGCCGACGCTCAAGGCGGCCCGGCTGACCCCGCGCGACATCCTGCACACCGGGGCGGCCGGGATGCGCAGCCGGCCCCTGCGGGTGGTGCTGTCCGCCCTCGGGATCGCCATCGGGATCGCCACCATGATCTCGGTGGTCGGCATTTCGGCGTCCAGCAGGGAGAAGGTCCTCCAGGAGCTCGAAAAGCTGGGCACCAACATGCTGGTGGTCACCCCCGGCGACGACCTGCTGACCGGGAAGAAGATCCCGATGGCCGAGGACGCGGTCGGCAAGGTGGCCAGGATCGACGGTGTCGAGCACGTGGGCGGCACCGGCCTGTTGGAGCATTCCGTACGCCGCTCGGAGAAGATCTCCGAGGACATCACCGGCGGGATCACGGTTCAGGCCGCCACCGAGGACCTGCTGACCACCCTGCGCGGGAGACTCCGCACCGGGACATGGCTCAACAAGGCCACCGGCGCGTACCCGGCGGTCGTTCTGGGCGACGTCGCGGCAGACCGCCTCGGCATCTCCCGGCCGGGCCAGCGGGTGTACATCGACGGCCAGTACTTCACCGTCCTCGGCATCCTCGACGAACTGACGCTCTCACCCGAGATCGCGCGCTCGGCACTGGTCGGGTGGGACATCGGCAGGAGCAGGCTCGGCTTCGACGGCCACCCGACGACGCTGTACGAACGCTCGGCGGACGCCGAGGTCGGCAGGGTTCACAGCCTCCTCGCCCGTACAGTGGACCCGCAGACCCCGCGCAACGTCGACGTCACGGACCCGTCGTCCGGCCTCCAGGCGAAGGCCGTGACCGAGGGCGCGCTCAGCAGTCTGCTGCTCGGCCTCGGTGGAGTGGCCTTGCTGGTGGGCGGTGTCGGGGTGGCCAACACCATGATCATCTCAGTGCTGGAGCGACGGCACGAGATCGGACTGCGCCGCTCCATCGGCGCGACCCGGGGGCAGATCCGGGGTCAGTTCGTCACCGAGTCCTTGCTGCTGTCCGGCCTCGGTGGCGTGGCGGGCATCGCCCTCGGATCGGCGGCAACGGGCGTTCATGCGACGAGCAGTGGGCTGCCGTGGGTGGTTCCGCTCTGGGCGATCGGCGGTGGGTTCGGCGCGACACTGGTGATCGGCACGGTCGCGGGCCTCTATCCGGCGGTACGGGCGTCCCGCCTGTCGCCGACGCTGGCGCTGCACGCCGCGTGAGGAAGCGGCGGGCCGCGGCCGTCGCTCGGCCTGCCGGACTGCCGAGACCGTGACAGTGACTGTCACCCACGTCCGGCAGGCACACGGCCCGATCCCCGGTTCGCGAAATCGGGGATCTTCCGGAGTTTCCCAGGCGTCCTTCGGCAGTGAAGCCGGAAGGACGCCTTGTTCCGCTGCAAGCACACCCCCGGTACGAGGAGTTCTCCCCGCGGCTGCCGTTGCCGACGCATACGGTTTCCGCCGGGGCGGCACGCGCGGGAGTGATGCCCAGTAGACGCCCTCTCCGATGGGCTGCCGGCTCTTGTGCCTCTCGGGGCCGATCGCGTCACGATCACCGGAAGCAAGAGCGACCGGTCAGGCCACTGCGGTTCCCTTCGGGTAGGGGATGCTCATGAACTCCTGGTCGAGTTCGCTCTGGTTCTTCGTCAGCCAGGTGCGAGCCAGCTTTGCCGTCACTTTGAAGGGCAGCGGCTTGTTGGGGGAGTCCGTGGAGGGCTTCGCGGCCGTCTGGAGGGCCCAGGCAAGACCGATGAGCGGATTGATCCGGTTCCAGCGCTTCGTGTCGACGCCTGTCTCCGCCATCGCGCGGGCGAAGACGTGCCAGATGTGGTAGCCGAGCGGCGGCGAGCCGTCCTCTCCGTAGTTCATGGTGTGGACGCGCGCGCCGACAGGCGACCTGGGGTCGTAGAGCGTTCCCTGGCCGAATGCGGCGAAGGCGTGCACGAGCCCGGGGAAGTCATTCTTGAAGAACCTGTCGAAGAGCCCCAGCTGGGTGCGCGACACCACCGCGAGCTGCGGCTTGAATTCCTGCATGCGGGCGGCGAAGGTCTGCGGGTACGTTCCCGCCTGCATGTGGTAGCGCCATGAGGTGAGGAGGGTTCCCTCCACCTCGTTGCCGAGCTTCTCCCGTAGTTCCCCCATGGCCCGAGCGAAGTCGGGAGTCGGATCGTAAAAGGTCTCCTGGTCGAACGTGTACCAGAGGTCGTTGGCTCGCTGCACGAAATCGTGCGATGCCGTGGCCGCGTGCGCCGAATCCGTCCCGAGCAGGCCCGATGTGACGAGGAGCCCTGTGCCGATTCCTGCCGAGGTTCGGAGGATCCCTCGCCTGCTGAGCTGCTGACTCACTGCATCTCCCTGGTGTCGTGGAATCAACGACTCGAGAGTGTAGTGCGCAGTTCTATATCACATCTATATTCCGCCGGGGATTATGAGCCTATATTCAATCTATAAGTCGTGCTGCATTCGGCGGGATGAGGGGATGCTGATCTTACGAGCTGGTTGACGACAATCGAGAGCGTGTGATTCTTTGATTTCTGCTGGGTGGCTCTCATTCAGGAGTCGCCTTTCGTCGGAACCCTGAAAGGGGATGACTATGGCGCAGATAGTCGCCGAAAAGATCGACGTGCTCGACCTGTCGATCGATCAGGAGGTGTTCTCGACCCCGGGTGGCGGGGACATGGGGTCGACTCAGGCCGCAGTGGAGCCGCAGGGCACGTGGACCACGACCACGACCTGTTGGAGCTGCAAGTGGACCTGTGACTGCCCGCCCAACTCCACCTGCACCTGCTGATCCCGACCGCACCACGGTACAAACTAGGGGCGCTCTAGGCGCCTTCCCGCCTCGCTAGGCGGCTGTCGGCCGTGCCTGGGCTCGTTCACCCTTGCCCTGGTGCGGTCGGCAGGGCGCAGAGAGAAGAATCGAGGAGCAGGCGTGCAACAGGGCAAGCGGCAGGAGCCATCACGCAAGCGAACGCCGATCCAGAACGTCATCGACTCCCTCAGTCTCAGTTACCAGGCCCATCGCCGCCTCTTCGTCCTCGCCGTGGCGCTCCCGGCGACGGCGGCCCTGCTCGGTGTCGTCCAACTGTTCGTGATCCGTGGGGCAGCGCAGGCGTTCGTCGGCGACGGCTCGGCTCCGGATGCCAAGGTGGCCATCGAGGCGATGGTCCCCTGGCTCATCGCCGCGATCGCCCTGACGGTCTTAACGGTCACGATCGACAACGTCCGCGAAGTCGTCCGGGAACTGCTCTCCGAACACGTCAAGCGGCTCAGCGCGACCCGCATGCACAAGGCGATCGCCGCCCTCGAACTCATCGAGTTCGACAACCCCGACATCCACGACCGAATGACGAGGGCGGAGGCGACCGCGGACTACCGCCCCACACAGGTCGTACGCAGCTCCACCTCGTTGCTGGCGTCGGGCCTCCGGGCCCTCGCGATGCTCGCCTGGCTCTTCTTCCTCGAACCGCTCCTGGTGCCCGCGGTGGTGCTCACGGTGGTTCCCATCGTCTTCGTGTCGTCCAGGCTGGCCGGTGAGCGCTTCCAGTTCATCGGCGCCGTCACTCCCCTGGAGCGCCGGCGAAGGTACGTCGGACAGCTGATGTCGACGCGTCAACCGGCGGCGGAGGTCCGTTCCTTCGGCCTCATGGGGCACCTATCGCGGCGCTACGACCGGCTCGCCGGAGAGCGCTTGGAGGAACTGAGGGTGATGCTGCGCAAGCAGTGGCGTGGCCTTCTCGGCGGGCAGCTCACCTTCGGGTTGCTGCTGGCCGGCACCGTGGCCGTGCTGGGCTGGTTCTACTACTCGGGCCGGCTCGGGACCCCGGAGCTGATCGCCGCGGCCCTGGCCCTGTCGCAGCTCGCCTCGCAGCTCGGCGGGCTCGGCTGGCCGCTCAGCGAGCTCGCCGAGGCCGGACTGTTCCTCAGTGACCAGGACGAGTTCTATCGCTACGCGCACCGCGCACCCGCCGGCAAGGGCACCGAGCGGCAGCCCGAACAGCTCAAGGAACTCACCGTCCAGAACCTGAGCTTCCGCTACCCCGCAGCCGAACGAGAAGCACTCACAGATGTGTCCATGACCATCAGGGCGGGGGAGCTCGTGGCGTTCGTCGGCCCCAACGGCTCGGGCAAGACGACCCTCGCCAAGATCCTGGCGTTCCTCTACGAGCCGACCGCCGGCGGAGTGCAATGGAACGGCCGGCAGGCCCAGGAGTACGACCGGGATGCCTTGCGGGACCGGGTCACCACGGTCTTCCAGGACTACGTCACCTACCAGTTCACCGTGGCGGAGAACATCTCCATCGGAGACGTCAGCCGCCCGAGCACGCCCGAGGGCGTGGAACGGGCCGTCGCCGAAGCGGGCGCCGGCGAAATGGTGGAACGGCTCTCCGACGGTGTGGACACCCAGATCGGACCGGAGTTCATCGCGGGCACCTCCCTCTCGGGCGGCGAGGCCCAGCGGCTGGCGATCGCGCGGTCCTTCTACCGGTCACGCGAGTTCGTGGTACTCGACGAGCCGACGGCCGCCCTGGACGCGCATGCGGACCACGCGCTCCTGAGCGATATCAAGTCCCATCTGGACGGCAGGACGGCTGTCGTCGTCTCCCACCGTTTCTCGAACGTCCGCAACGCCGACACCATCTTCGTCCTCAATCACGGACGTGTGGTCGAAAGCGGCACACACGACCAACTCATGGCATTGAAGGGGCTCTACGCCGAGATGTATTCCTTGCAGGCCAGCATCTTCCTGGACGACTCCCGGTGACCGACGACGCAGCCGCGAAGACGGCCGACGATCACTCCGACGCCGGCGGATTACGTACCGGACGGAGCGATGTGAAGCTGGGTCTCCTCGAGTACTTCGACTTCACCCCGGACCGCCCACGCCACGAGAAGCAGTGCAACGCCATGGACGCGGCGTTGCTGGCCGACCACGCCGGATACCATCGGATCTGGATTCCGGAGCACCACGGCCCCAACAGCCCAAGCTCCAGCCCGTTGCTGCTCTCCGCCGCTCTCGGTACCCGAGTGAGCCGCGCCAGGGTGGGTACGGCGGTCACGCTGCTGCGCATCCGTGATCCGTACCTCACCGCTGTCGACATCGCGCATGTCGTCGGGCAGTCCCCCGCAGGGTTTGACCTCGGCATCGGGCGCGGCGACTTCGGGGGGCCCGGTTCGGAGAGCGTCGACCACCTGCGCAAGAACGACACGCAGTTCTCGGCTGCTCTGGACTTGCTGACGAGCCTGCTGGACTCGGGGTCGGCCGCCCTGGAGCCGCTGACGCTCCCCTACGAGCGCTGGATGCACGGAGCCGGCGGCGGCTCGGCGGAGATCGCCGGGAAGCTGGGCTTCAACTACTGCCACGGCCTCTTCCTGAACCCGAATCTCGACGACTGCCTGCGGCAGTTGGAGACGTACCGGGCGCTGCGCCCGGACGGGGGGCGGACCGCGGTGGCGATGACCGTGCTCACCAGTGACCGGTGGGCGACGGCACCGAACGTCAGGCGCCGACCCATGGTCCTCAACGCCTCCGGCACCATCCAGACGTGCGCCGAGGCGATCCTGCGGGTGGGCCGCATGACGGGCGCCGACGAGATCATCGTGGCGGAGGTGTCCCAGGACCCCGCACTCCACCAGAAGGCGGTCACCGGCCTCTACCAAGCGGTGTTCGGCCGCTCCGAATGAGAAGGGTGCTGTTGCCGTGTCGGACGACATAGGACTCCTGCGCGTCGCCGCGCTCAGTGTCGAGGAGGCGTGGGGGCAACCGGCCGACGAGCTGGTCCAGGACCCACGAGTGGCCACGGCGATCGCCCTGGCGGCGGGCAGGGAACTCCTGGCGCTGGGGGAGGACCATCCTCGTGCCCGAAGTGCGGTCAGACGGTACGCGAGTCGGATGGGCGGCCGGGCGACACCGTACGGTCTCCTGGCCGGCACGGCCATGGCCAAGGTCGGAGCCGGCCAGCGGCTGGTTCTCGATACCCGGGACCACGACCGGGCGCGGGTGCGGGTGGACATCGAGGCGCTGCAACTGGTGGTGAAGGAGGCCCTCGACGCCACGGACCCCGGTCACTGGCCGCTCAGGGTGAACCCGACGATACGCCGTCTGGGAGGTGAACTGCGCTACGCCAAGCCCGGTGATGCCAGCGCCGACGTGGTGAGCGTCCGGGCCACGACCGCCATCGAGGCGGTGGTGGGAATCTGCGGACCGGGCACCGTCCGGGGCGCGGATGTCATCGACAGGCTGAGCGCCCGGAGCCCGGGGACCCCGAGGGACGCGCTGGCCGGGTACCTCGGCAGGCTGGTCGACGCGGGTTTGCTGCTGAGGGCCGTCGATCTGATCGAACCCGGCTGCGAACCGGGCGAGTTGGCCTGGGAGGCGCTGACCCGGGCTGGTGCCACCGGTTGCGCGACGGCCATGCGGACACTGCTCGACGAGGCATGTGGACTGCGGCTCATCGGCGCCGGGCTGGCGGAGCTCCTGGAACGCAGTTGGGCGAAGGCCGCCGAGGCGTTGCCCGCCTTGGCGGACGTACCGACGAGGGACCGGTACCACATCGACCTGGAGCACCGGACCCTGGAAGCGACGATCGGCCGGGAGGTCGTGCGTGAGCTGGAGATGACGCTGCGCCGACTGCACGGCATGTTCCCCGCACCGGACCCGCTCAAGTCCGCGCGCGAGGCGTTCCGGCAGCGTTACGAAGACGCCGAGGTGCCCCTCCTGGAGGCCGCCGACCAGGAGACCGGGATCCTGGTCGGCGCGGAGCGTGAGATGTCGAAGGCGGCCGAGCTGGCCGGGGTGCAGTACCCGGGCGCCGAACAGAAGCTTCAGCTCTACGCGCCGGCGCTGCGGGCACTGAGCCACTGGCTCAAGACCGGCGAGCCGTTCGACATCGGCAGCTACCCCGTGGCCGAGCGCAACGCCCAGCAGTCGGTCCACGCCGCTCTGATCGGAGCCCGCCCGGGCGACGGATTCCACAGCATGCTCCTGGCCGGCCACCGCCGTACCCCCACCGCGCTCCTGGCCCGCTTCGCCTTGTCCCGGCCGGATTTCGACCAGGGGCTACAGGACTGGCTGGACGGGCAGCAGCACCGGCCGGACGGCGGCGAGGACGACTCCGGGCGACCCATTCATGCCGAACTGGTGCACGCTCCCGACGGCCGGGTCGGGAACGTCCTGCTCCGGCCGAAACTGCTCGACGAGGCCATCGTGTTCCCCGGGGGCTCAGGCGGCACCCTCACCCTGGACCGGCTGCTGCTCCGGCTCGTCGGATCGGAGTTCCGGCTCCGCGACTCCGTCACCGGCCGCCGGGTGCTGTTCGAGCTGAACTCGGCACACAACGTGGCTGCCGTCGGCTCCCACCCCCTCTACACGTTCCTGGGGCACGTGGCCGACATGCGGCCGATCGGTTGGACCTGGGGCGACCTCGGCGGGCTGCCGCACCTGCCGAGGGTGACGTGCGGGCGCGTACTGGTGGCGAAGGAGATGTGGCACCTCACCGGAGAGGACATCGTCCGCATCCTGGCCTCGGACCACCCGGCCGATGTGTTGCGGAGCGAACTGGAAGGACTGGGCCGGCGCCGCTGGATCGGGGTCGGGCAGTACGACCAGGTACTGCCCATGGACGTGTACTGCGATGTCTCCGTCTCCGACGCCCTTGACCGGATGCGCATGCGCAAGCACGTCGAGTTCAGTGAGATGCCGCAACTCGAAGCCCCGGCCGTGGAAGGTCCGAAGGGCGGCCACGCGGCTGAGATCATCGTCCCGCTCAGTATGACGGACCCGGCGGACCGCCACGGCGAGGCGGCTGTGGCCTACGCCTCCGGGCCCGGCCGGGCCTGGGTGTACTTCAAGTACTACACGGGAGCCGCGGCGGCCGACCGCACGATCGGCCGGCTGCACGCCCTGGCCCGCCGACTGGAGGCGGAGGGCCGAGCCGACGCGTGGTTCTTCCTGCGCTACAACGACGAGGGCCACCACGTCAGGGTGCGCGTCCGGCCGACCGGGCCGGAGCACCGCGTCCACGTGATCGCGGTGATGGACGAACTGGGCCGGACGCTGAACGACGAGGGGCTGGTGTCCCGGACCGTCATGGACGGGTACGTACCCGAGGCCGGCCGCTACGGCGGCGCGGAGAACCTGCCGCTGGCCGAGGAGGTCTTCTCCAACGACAGCCACGACGTCGCCGAATTCCTCCGACGGAGTCCGGACGAGTACACGCGCCTGCACCGCGCCGTCGCGGACGTCATCCAATGGTGCGACGTCCTGTTCGACACCGAGGAAGCACGCCACACGTTCCTCAAGACCTGCCAGTCGGGGCTCGAGTTCTCCTTCCTCAAGGTCGGCAACCTTCAGGGCAAGTTCCACCGCGAGCACCGCACGGCCCTGGACCGGGAAGTGGCCGACAGTACCTTGACCTCCGCCACGGAAGCGGCGCTGAAGGCCCTCGTCGAATCCCTGCGCGGCCGCGCAGGCCCCCGAACCACCACACGGGTCCTGGCAGCCCTGCTGCACATGCACTGCAACCGGATCTACGCCTCCGACCCCAGGCGCCTGGAATTCCTCACCTACGAACTGGCCACCCGGAAGATGCGCGAGCGTCGTGCCCGATTGGAAGCCTGAGTGACTGACGTGACGTGCCAGCATCACCACCACCACCACGAGGCCGCCGAGCCGCTCAGCAGAGATGAAGTGCTCGCCCTGGCCCAGACCCTGTACGCCGATGCGGTGAAAGGAGCCGAGGGAACCGAAGACCTCTCCCTGCAACTCGACCTTGCCCTCGCCCGAATGGAGTTCGCCCGGGCCACCGGTGAGGACCACGGTGCGTTGGGCGCCTTCCGCGAGGCCACCGGGCTGCTGCGGAGCGCTCGTCAGGTCACACCGTGGCTGTACGGCGGTGCGGCCCACGCGGGCTGGACCGCCGTCCATCTCGCCCGGATGCACGGCGCCCCTCTGGCCGGCACGGCCGCTCTGGACGACACCGTCGTGCACTGGGTCGAGGACTACCCGGAGGACCTCGACGTCGATCTGCCGACCGGGCTCCTGGGACTGGGCGTCTACGGGTTGGTGCACCCGACGGCGAGCGTCCGGGAGAAGATCACCTCCGGCGTCATGAAGGTCGTGGAAGAGCGCGTGGAGAGGGGCGAGGGGGCCTTCGTCCGGCTCGCCCCCGCGAGGTTCCGGGTCGTGGAGACCCCGCACCTCGTCGGATACCGCGACCTGGGCATGGCTCACGGCAACGCCGGTCTGGTGTCCTTCCTCGCGTCGGTCTCGACGAGTGACACGACAGCACGGGAAGCGGCCGCGGGCCTCCTCGGTGACGCACTCGACTGGTTCCTCGGGCAGCGTGTCGCAGCCGACGGAGTGCAGTTCCCGCAGTCCGTCGAGTTGCGCTACTCCGCGTCCCGCACCGCCTGGTGCTACGGCGATCCCGGCGTCTCGATGGGCCTGGACGTCGCGGCCGGGGCCACGGGCCGCCACGACGTCGCCGAGGTCGCGAAGGAGACCGCCGCCACCGCGGTCGCGCGCCCCGCCGACCGGACCGGAGTGGTGGACCCCTGCCTGTGCCACGGCGCCGCCGGACTCGTCTACTTCGGGCAGCGGACCCGGCGGGTCCACGGGATTCCCGGCGCCGACGGTCTCATCGACGCCTGGACGGGCGTCATCCACCGCAAGCGGGCCGCCGGCCCACTGGAGTACTTCGGGCGCGAGGGCATGCGGCCGGACCACTCGTTCCTCGAAGGCGACCTGGGCGTCGCCCTGGCCCTGCTGCAACTGGTCTCATCGGTGGCCCCGTTGTGGGAGGAACGGCTGCTCACGGTACCTGTGGGCACGGGAAGCACGGAGTGAGGGCGCGATGACGACGGCGTACCTGCGCAGTTCGGTCGTCGGCATCGGGGAAGCGGTCGAAGCGGGGCGCACCGACCGGCTGCCCCCGGACATGGCGGCCATGGCGGCCATGGTGGCCGGCGCGGACCCGGCCTCCCCGGACCACGGCAGCGACGACGACGGCGCGGCGCCGGCCGGCCTGCTCGATGCCTTCCTGCACCGCCGGGCCATCCGCGCGCCGCGTTACGCGGCGCTGTTCGCGACCACGCGCGCCACCCTCGGACCCCGGCGCGACCTGCGGCTCCCCGACCGGTCCGAGCTCACCTTCTCGGGGAGGTTCGCGGACGGTGTCCTCCAGGCCCTCACGGACGCCGCCCTCGCACGGGCCAGGCCCGACGCGCTCCGGTTGCGGCGCAACCCCACGGTCCGCAGGACGGGTTCCCGCTACGAGTTCCGCACCTGGCGGGGAAACACACTCGCCCTGTCCACAGTGAATGCCACGGCGGCGATCGAAGCCGTACTCGAGGCATGCGGCGCCCACGGGACGGAGCGCGTCAAGGCCGCCGCGGCCCTGGAGGCTCTGTCCCCGTCCACTCCGCCCGAGCGTCTTGACGCCTTCCTCGGGCAGCTCATCGACGCCGGGCTGCTCCTGATGGACGTTCCGCTCCCCGACCACGACGGTCTGGACCGGGCGTGCGCGGCATGCGAGGCGGCGGGTGAGGAGGCAGCGGCGCGGGCCCTGCGTCGCTTGGCGACCGCGGCGGGCGAGGAGCGTCCGTTCGGCCGACTCCCGGCCGAGGAGCTCACCGGGCTGTGGCGGGAGCACGGCGCTCCGCTGGACCGATTGCTGGAAACCGACCCCGGAAGCCAGGACCGGCTGCGCCCTCGTATCGCCCCGGGCCCCGGAACCCTGATGGTGGAACGTTCGACGCAGGCGGCGCTGCGCCGGGCGCTGGCCCGGGTGACGCGGCTGTCCGGCGAGTCTCCCAGGCAGGAGGCACTCACCGCCGCCTTCACAGCCCGGCACGGTGACGCCGCGGTCCCCCTGACCGAGTTGCCGGACCTCGAGGACGAGGTCCGCGGGTCGGCCTGGCGGTCGGACCGGTCGACCGGCCCCGGCGACAGGACGGCCGCGCGGGCCCTGGCCCACTGGGCGCGTTCGGGAGAGCCGTACGACCTTGCCGACGAGGACGACGAAGGGCTGGGCCCCTCGGAGGCCGACGGTCCGGCGCACTGGATCCGTGCCGCGCTCCTCGACCGGTTCGAGGACCGCTATGACGCTGTTCTGCTCGCCGGGTACCAGTACCTTCCGGCCGCGCTGGAAGGCGACTTCGAGGTGGCGCGTGCACACGCGGTGGACCCGCCGGCCATCGACGACCTTCTGGTGTCGTACGACCGGGAGGCGGGCCTTCTGCTGTGGGACGAGCGGACCGGGGCGGCGGTGCCCCCGCCCGCGGAGGAGGCCGCCGCGGGCGGGCGAGACGGCCGAATGCTCACCGCCCTGGTGCGGCCGTTCCTGGACCGCGAGCCGGTTGACTGGACCTGGGGCGAGCTCGGCGGCGAACTGCCCCATCTGCCCAGGGTGGTGGCCGGCCGGGTGATCGTCGCTCCTGAGCGGTGGCGGCTGGACGCGGCCGGGGTCCAGCAGGTCGTCGCGGCGCCGGATGCCGCGGCCGCACTGCGGTCCGCCCTGCCGGGTCTGCGAGGGCGCCGCTGGCTGGCCGTGACGGGGCGAGGCCGGACCCTTCCGTTGGACGTGTGGTCGGCGGGCGCGGTTGAACTGGCCTTGCGGCTCCTCGGGGACGGTCATGGCATCCGGTGCGAGGAACTGCCGCAGTTCGAGGCGCCCGCCGTCAACGGACGGGTGGTGGAACTGCTGCTGCCTCCGACGACGCGCACCGAAGCAGCGGTGGTCGTACCCCGGCGCCGGCCGGACGACCCCCGGCCGGGTCTCCGCTACGACATACGTTGCCGCGCCACCGCGGCCGACGAGGTACCGGTCCTGGCCGGGGCGCGGATGGAGGAGCTGGCGAGCGCCGGTGACGTCGCCCACTGGTCGTACACCTGGGACGGCCCCGACCTGCGGATCGAGTGCCGGGTCGCCACGGTGGACGCGCGGCCGGGTGTCGTCGCGGCCCTGGACGGGCTGGGATCGGACCTGGTGGCCAGTGGTCGTGCCGTCGGCACGACGCTGCTGCGGGGCACCCCGCGTGCCTGGTGGCAGGGTGCGTCGCCGGTACCGGGACCGGCCGAGGAGATCGAGCGGGCCGACAGCCGGGAGACCGCGACCTTCCTCGCGACGCGTCCCGGGGACGAGGAGAGGATCCGGTGGTACTCCGCGACCCTGCTCGGCTGGCTGCCGTTCCTCGCCGAAGGGACCGCCGAGCAGATCGCCATCCTGTCGGCGACCGCCGCGGACGTCAACGACGGGGCAGAGGCGCTCCACGTCCTCACGGAGCCGCCGCCCGCTTCCGGCCCGCCGAGGACCTCCGGCCCGCTGGTGTCCTCGCTGACCCGGTTCGCCCGCGAGTGGAATGCCGCCGGAGACAGCGGCCTCGCCCGGCGGGCACACGCCGCCCTGCTGAGCGCCCACTGCGCCCGCGTCTTCCCGACGGCGCCCGCGGCACACCGACGGGCCGGCTGCGAGGCGGCCATCCACGCACTGCGCGACCGGCCCGCCGCGGCCGAGACGGGCACCGGACCGGGAGACGACGACAAGGACGGGGAGCGGGACGGTGTCTGACGCACATGGACTGAAGCAGACCTATCGCTCGCTCCTGACCGACCCGGCCCGCGCCGCGCGTCTCCTCGCCGCGGCCGGTCCGCCCCATCCGGCGGAACTCCGAGAGCTCACGCCGGACGGCGCGGAGGCTTCCCACCACGACCACGACCACGCGCACGCCGATGCGGAACCCCTCGCCGGATCGGCCGGGTTGATCGCGAGCTGCCTCGCCGACCCCGGCACGGTGGGTTCCGCCGGGCCGACCCCGCTCGCGGCGGACCGCTCGCGGCCGTATCCCGCGATTCCGCCAGGAGCGGCCCGGCTGCGGCACCAGTCCGCGGTCCGGTACCGCGGTGTCGAGCTGAAAGCGGTGAAGAACTACTTCCAGGGGACGCAGCGCAGCGTCCCTCCGGAGGAGACACTGCGGCGCATCAGGCCGCTGTTCCCCGACGCGGGCATCACCCGCCTCGTCGACATCACCGGGCTGGACACCGTCGGCATCCCGGTGACCCTGGCCATCCGCCCCAACGGACGGACGCTCAGCAACAGCGCGGGCAAGGGCACCACTCTGGGGGCGGCCCTGGTGTCCGCCGCGATGGAATCCCTGGAACTGCACCACGCCGAGGAGTGGGCTCCGGTCTCCGTCCGCCGGACGTACGAGCAGATCAGCGCGGAACACCCGGTGCCCGATCCGGTGGATCTGCCGCTCTCCCGGGCGGCGCCGTTCCCCCGCGACTGGAACTACCTGTGGACGTGGGGGTGGGATCTGCTGCGGCAGGAGGAGGTCGCGATTCCGGTGTCCATGGTGCACATGGGCAACCGGACGAGCCGCATCCACGACCTCCATTCCTTCCAGGTCACCTCCAGCGGACTGGCCTCCGGCAACAACATGGCCGAAGCCGTTCACGCCGCGCTCCTGGAGACCATCGAACGGGACGCCGCAACCTGTCGGCAGGAGCGCTGGGACGTGCAACTCCTGCCACCGCCGGTGCTCGACGGCGACGCCGTCGAATCCGCCGCGGTACGCGAGCTGACGGACCGGTTGCGGAAGGCGAACGTGGGGGTCCTGATCTTCGACTGCACGGTGGACACCCGCGTGCCCGTCTACATGGCCGACATCTTCGACCACGAGCGCCTGGTCGACGGCGTGTACCGGGGATACGGAGCCCATCTCGACCCCGAGATCGCGCTCACCCGGGCGCTCACCGAAGCCGTCCAGGCCCGGACGGTGCACATCGCGGGGTCGCGGGACGACATCTTCCGCAACCGCGACCTCCGTACGCGCGCGCACGCCGACATGGAGTACGAGCGCATCCGGGCGATGGCCGACGGTCCGCCGCCGGTCGTGGCTCACCCTCCCGGACCGGCTCGGGCCACCGCCACGTTCGAGGGGGACATCTGTCTCATGCTGGATCGGCTTCAAGCCGTGGGAATCGAGCGCGTGATCATCGTCGATCTCAGCCGCCCCGGCTCGCCCATCTCCGTGGTGAAGGCCGTTGTCCCGGGACTCGAGGGGTACCGCATGGAGAACTACGCGCCCGGCAGGCGCGCCCGCCGGTTCGCCCGGGCGGTTGTGGACGGTGGGGCGATATGACCGTGGTGGTCTTCCTGGGCCCTTCGCTGCCGCTTGAAGAGGCCCAGGCGCTGCTGCCGGAAGCGGTCTTCCTGCCGCCGGCCCGGCAGGCGGATGTCGCGACGGCCCTCACCCTCCATGACCCGGACGTGATCGCGCTTGTCGACGGTGAGTTCCACCAGGCCCGTTCGGTCTGGCACAAGGAGATCCTTGTCGCGCTGGAGCGCGGCACCAGGGTGTACGGCTCGTCGAGCATGGGAGCGCTGCGCGCCGCCGAACTGGCCCCCTTCGGGATGCTCGGCAGAGGCGAGGTGTTCACGCTGTACGCCTCGGGCGAGCTTCTGGACGACGACGAGGTCGCGCTGACGTACGCGTACGAGGACGGGCTGTACCACAGACTGTCGGAACCCATGGTCAACATCAGGGCGACCGTGCGCGCGGCGCTGACGGACCAGGTGATCACCAAGCGGACCGCACGCACGACCCTGGAGATCGCCAAGGGATTCCACTACCGCGAGCGGTCCAGGCCCCGCGTGATCAAGGCCCTGCGCGAGCGGGGCGTGGAACAGGCCGGCCGACTCGACTCGTACTGGCTGGAGCGGCCCGTTGACGTCAAGGCAGCCGACGCGCGCGCCGTGCTGGCGGAGATCGCGGGCTCGCCACAGGCCGGCGCCCGGTCGCGGGACGCCCACCCGCTGGCCGTCGCGCCCACCGCGGGGCTCGACACGTTGTACAACCGTGAACGCGAGGTCACGTTCGACGGGCTGCGCATCGCACTGTCGGACATCGCGGACCACGTCCAACTGCACCACCCCAGGGCCGGCCGTTTGACCGGCGAGGCGATGAACAGGGCCGCGGCCCTCGCCCTGGCCGAGTTGCTGCGACTGAGCCCGTCGGAGAGGGAGACGGACGAGGAGGTCGCCCGATGGCGGGTCCGCCACGGCTGTGAGGACGACACCCTGTTCGAGAGCTGGCTCCGCCGCAACCACGTCACAGCCGACGAGTTCCGGACGCTGGCCCGGAAGGCCGCGCAGTGCCGTGCGCTGCACCGCTGGCTGTTGTACGCACACCACACGGAGCGGAATGCCAACTTCGTCCTGGACCAGCTCCGTTGGAGCGACGAGTTCGAGGACTGGGGCAGTTCCGCGGCCGTGGGGGCCGAGGCGGCCCGGCAGTCGGGCGTCGACGAGGCAGCCGTCGCGGCGACGCTCAGTCCGGTTCAACTGCGCGAGGAGCACGAGGCGTGGGCGGGGCAGGCCGGCGAGGGCGGCTTCGAGGAATGGGCCGAGGAGGCCGGCTTCCACTCCACGCGGGAGCTGACCCTCGCGCTGGCACGCGCCAGGAGCATGAGGATCGGCATGATCCGGGCCATCCGGCGCGCTTCCGCGGAGGCGGAGGAGGTGTGATCCCGCGTTGCGGGACGGGGATGCCTTCCACTATCTTCTACTAAGACATTAGTGGTTTAGGGGAAGTCGTGCTGGAGTTGCATCTCGACCGGCGATCCGGTCTGCCCACCTACCTCCAGCTGACCCAGCAGATCGAACAGGCACTGAGGCTGGGGATGCTGGTTCCCGGCGATCAGCTGCCGACTGCCAGGGAGGTCGTGAGCCGGCTCGCGATCAACCCGAACACCGTGCACAAGGCTTACCGCGAGCTGGAACGGGCGGGCCTGGTCGAAGCCCGCCCCGGCAAGGGGACCTTCGTGCTGAGGGGGCTCGGAAACTCCCCTGCGGACGTCAGCCCGGCGTTGCGGGCCGATCTGGATCGGTGGATGGACGACGCCATCGCCAGCGGATTGCTGGCTGATGACCTCCGTGCGCTGTTCGACACCGCGCTGCGGGCGAAGGTGGGCCTAGTGGAAGGAATGACGTGACAGACGCACTGGCAGCAGAGGGACTGGGGAAGCGCTACAAGCGCGGATGGGCCTTACGGGACGTATCGTTCACCGTTCCCGCCGGCTGCATCGTCGGCCTGGTAGGACCCAACGGTGCCGGTAAGAGCACGCTGCTTCACCTCGCGGCCGGTCTGCTCTCCCCGAGCACCGGAAGCATCCGGGTCCTGGGCACCGAACCGGCCGAACGCCAGGAGGGGCTTGCGCGCGTGGCCTTCCTCGGGCAGGACAAGCCGCTCTACTCGGGGTTCACCGTCGAGGAAGTGCTGCGCCTTGGGGAACGGCTCAACCCCGTCTGGGACGACAGCCTGGCGAGGGAACGGCTCAACGCCCTGGAGATTCCCCTCAACGCCCGCATCAAGCAGCTCTCGGGCGGCCAGCGGACCCAGGTCGCGCTCGGCGTGGCCCTCGGCAAGCGGGCCGACCTCCTTCTGCTGGACGAGCCGATGGCGGACCTCGACCCGCTGGCCCGGCACCAGGTGATGGAGTTCTTGATGGTGGCGGTCGCCGAGGCCGGGATGACCGTCGTCATGTCCTCACACGTGCTCGCCGAGCTGGAGGACGTCTGCGACCACCTGCTGCTGATGGCCGGTGGCTCCGTCCGGCTCAGCGGTGGGATCGAGAGCATCCTGGCCTCGCACGCCGTCCTGACCGGCCCGCTTGATTCCGCGGCGGGACTGGCCGGCCAGACCCACGAGGTCATCCGCACCTCCATGAGCGAACGCGGCGCCTCCTCCCTGGTCCGTCTGTCGTCCGCGGTCGACGGCACGGGACTGTCGGTACGCACACCACGGCTCGAGGAACTGGTCCTCGGCTACATGCGGCTCGACGACGGAAACGGGAGTGCCGGCACGCAGGCCCGCAGCAAGGAGGACGTTCGATGACCTGGCTGGCCTGGCGCATTCAGCGACCCGTCGCCCTCGCTCTGATCGTTCTGCTGGCGTTCTACGCCGGAATGGCGGCGCTGGAACAGGGCACGTATCCGAGCATGTCCGGTGTGACCATCGGTCTGTCACAGTACTTCTCCCTCTTCCTCGGCCTCTTCGTCGGAGCACCCGCGGTGGCCCGGGAGTACGAAATGGGCACCCACCGGCTGGTGTGGACGCAGACCATCACGCGACGCCACTGGTTCGCGACCCGAGCCGCCATGGCGGCGGGCCTCACGGTGGCCGGGGTCGCGCTGCTGAGCGTGGTCCTGGCGTGGGCGACCCGACGGCCCGAGGGCTGGAGCCGCATGACCGTGGATCCGATGAGCTCCGAATACTTCGACTCCCACGGTGTGACGCCCTACGCCGTCGCGTTCTTCCTGGTCGCCCTGGGCTTCACCACGGGCGCGCTGCTGCAGCGGACCCTGCCCACCATGGGGGTGGTCCTGGTCACCTGGGTCGCTGTTACCGCAGGCGGGCCGGCCCTTCGGGACCAGATCCAGGAAACCGGGGTCATCGACGGCTACTGGCCTTGGCAGTTCGCCTACGGCGGCGCGCTGTTCGTCCTGGCGGCGGCGCTAACAGCGGTGGGACTGCAACGCGTCATCCGTCGCTGAACAGCCCGCCACGACATCCGGGAGCCGGCCCCTCAGAATGGCCTGGTACGTCTCCTTGAGCTCGTTTCCCGGATCGATCCCCCAGTGTGTGCTGAGCGCGATCCGGCCCTCGTGGTACAAGTCGAGGGCCTCTGCCTGGCGGGCGCAGAGGAAGAGAGCCGCCATCAGAAGGGAGCGCATCCGCTCACGGCCGGGGTGCTCGGCGACCGCGTCGGTGAGTCCGGCGATCACCTCGTCGCCATGGCCGAGGGACAGTCCGACCGATGCCCAGTTCTCCAAGGTGGCAAGCCGTGCCGTGACCAGTGCCGGCGCTTCGGCCTCGGCCAGCCAGGGCGTGGTGTTCCCCAGGACCGGCCCCGTCCACTGCTCCAGCGCCGTGCCGAAGGCGCCGTACGCGCCCGGGTGGTCTCCTACGGCGAGCAGGCGTGCACCGAGCTCAGTGTGTTCCACGAAGGCGTCGTGGTCCAGGACCGCGGAGACCGTCTTCAGCTGGTACGCGTGATGCAAGCGGGTGATCTTCACGCCGCTCCCCAGGGAGTGCCGCAGCCGCGACGCGTAGGTGTAGAGCTGCGCGGACTGCGTTTTGGGGGGAGTCGAGCCCCAGAGCAGCTCACTGAGCCGCCGGTCTCTCACGGTCCGCCCGGGCGCGAGGAGCAGAGCGGCCAGGACGGTCCGGGGTTTGGCCCCGCCCAACTCGACTTCACGGGCGTCGAGTTCGGCTTCGACAGGTCCCAGTACGCGCAATGCGAGAGGGCCGGTCACCAGTTCTCCTCGTTCGGACAGGACTCCAGGCCGGCCAGCCGCAGCAGCAAGCCCTTGACTTCGGTGGCCGCGAGGGCGGTGCGTTTCAGACCGGGCTCGGAGCAGAGGAACACAGGGCCGTCCTCGGGAGACACCGGCAGCCTGCCGTGGCTGCCGCGCACCCGCGACGGGTCCAGGGAGACGACCTGCAAGGAGTACCGCAGGCCCAGCCTCTTGCGGGCCAGAGTCATGACCGCACGTGCTTTCACCAGCGGATCGCGATGGTCGAAGTGCAGTTCGGCGGGGTCGTACCCCGGCTTCCGGTGGATGTCGACGGCTCGGGCGAAGTCCGGCGCCCGGGAGTCGTCCAGCCAGTAGTAGTAGGTGAACCACGCGTCGGGGCGGGCCACCGCCACGAGTTCGCCCGCTCGCGGATGGTGAAGTCCCTGCTCCTTCTTCCCCTGGTCGTCCAGGACCGCGTCGACTCCGTCCAGCCCGGCCAGCAGATCACGCACCCGGCTCATGTCGGCCGGGCTCCGAACGTACACATGGGCGATCTGATGGTCCGCGACGGCGAACGCCCTCGAGGCCAAGGGGTCCAGGTACTCCATGCCGTCCTGGGTATGGACCTCCAAGAGGCCGGCGCGGCGCAGCGCCCGGTTGATGTCGACCGGACGGCCGACCGGAGTGATGCCGTATTCGCTGAGCACGACGACGGTGGCACCGCCCCGTTCGGCTTCGTCGAGCAGCGGTGTGAGCTCGCGGTCCAGCTCGCGCGCCGCCCGGACCGCCCGGGGCCCGAACGGGTCGTGGCGTTGCAGCGCGTAGTCGAGGTGCGGAACGTACACCAGTGTCAGATCGGGCTGGTGCCGGCGCAGCAGATGACGGGCGGCGCCGATGATCCATCGGGAGGACGCGATCCCGGCCTTCGGCCCCCAGTAGGAGAACAGCGGGAACGGTCCGCCGCCGCTGACGAGTTCGTCGTGGAGTTCCGGCGGTCGGGTGTAGCAGTCGGGTTCCTTGCGGCCGTCCGCGTAGTAGATGGGACGAGGGGTGACCGTCCAGTCCACGTCCGCGCCCATCGCGTACCACCAGCAGACGTTGGCCACGGTGTAGCCGGGCCGCTTCCTCCGGGCGGCGTCCCACAGTTTCTCGCCCGCGATCAGGCGGTTGCTCTGCCGCCACAGCAGGACCTCGCCCAGTTCACGAAAGTACCAGCCGTTGCCGACGGCGCCGTGGGCAGAGGGGGGAGTGCCGGTGAGGAAGGTGGACTGCATCGAGCAGGTCACCGCGGGCAGGACCGGATCGAGGCGGGCACCGAAGCCTTTGGCGCGCAGAGCGGAGAGCCGGGGCATCGAGGGCAGCAACCGGGGTGTCAGCCCCACGGCGTTCACCACGACGAGTCGATTCACGAGATGATCTCCTTCATGCCGAGTGAGAACAGGGCGTCGCGGGTCCACGCGAGTTCGGCGGCGATGCCGTCCAGCAGCTCGCTCCGGGTGGGAGTCTCCGGCAGTACGGACCACGTGTACGTCTCGATGTCGACGTGGTCCGTCAGCGCGGCCGGGCCGCCGAGCAGGGCGTCCAGGGTGGCCAGTAGTTCGCTCTGCGTGGAGCGGAGCGGCGGGGTGAGTGCGGTGTGCACGGGCACGTGGTAGTGGACGCGCCAGGGGCCGTCACCGGGCAGGGCGCCGGCCAGTGCGTCCGGTAGGTCGTCGGCGCGCAGGACGTGGTCCCCGCCCGCCCGCTCCCGGGCCTGGTGCAGGAAGCGCTCCTCGGCGAAACGCCCGAGGGCGACGCGGGCCGCTGGGGTGGTGGGGGAGTCGACGTGCAAGGCGCAGGACGCCTGCGCCTTGACTACGGGCACCCCGTGGGCCACCAGTGCGCCGCACACCTCGGCCGGATCTTCGAACTCGGTGGCCAGGTGGCAGGCGTCGAGGCAGAGCCCGATCAGGTCCGACGGCACGTGGTCCCACAGCGATATGGCCGCGGCGACGTTCCCCATCACGCAGCCGGGTTCGGGTTCCAAGCCGACCCGGATCGTGCGGCCGGTCTCGGCTCGGACAGCCGAGAGGCCGTCGGCAAGCAGGCCCAACTGCCGGTACGCGCGTGCGGCTCGATATGGCGACCACGGCGTACGCCAGGCGAGGGGCAGGCTGGAGATGCTGCCGCGTACCGCGTCGGAGGGGAGCAGGCGGGTGAGGATCCGGGCGCAGTCGAGGGTGTACGCCAGCCTTTCCCGTTCGGTCCAATCGGGGTGGTAGACGGCCTTCTTCACCGGTGCGCCCGTGTGGAAGCCGGCGTAGGGGAAGGCGTTGAGCGTGACCACTTCCAGGCCGCGTCGTTCGAGTTCGTCGCGGAGGAGAGGAAGCGCGCCCGGATCCTCCAGCAGCCGGGTGGCCACCGTGCGGGCGAGCCAGAGGCCGAGCCCGAGCCGTGGGGCGCCGAGCCGTTCCCTCACGGGTTCGGCGAAGTCGGCGAGTTGGGCCAGCACCCCGGCGAGGTCCTCGGCGGGGTGGACATTGGTGCAGTAGGACAGGTGGACGACGGTGCCGTCGGGGTGGCGCAGTCTCATGCGATCACTCCTGGCCACGCTTGATCGAGTTGTTCCCGGGGCCCGCGACGACGTCCGGCCGCGGTCGTTCCAGCTCGAGCCGTCCGCTCTGCCCGTAGAAGGAGACCGGGTTCTCCCAAAGCACCCTCCGTACGTCCGCGTCGCGGAAGCCGGAGCCGAGCATGGCCCGGCCTGTCTTCTGCGGCGTGAGGGGGTCGCTGTGCCCCCAGTCCGCCGCCGAGTTCACGAGCAACCGATCGGTGCCGTACCGGGTGAGCGACGCGACCGCGCGGTCCACGCTCATCTTGGTGTCCGGGTAGACGGACATCCCCATCCAGCAGCCGCTGTCGGCGACCAGGGGGAGGGTCGGCTCGTTGAGGTGGTCGACCAGAACCCGCTCGGGTGCGATGCCTGACTCCCGGATCACATCGAGGGTGCGTCGTGTTCCGGCCACCTTGTCCCGGTGCGGGGTGTGCACCAGAACGGGGAGGTCGTGGTGGAGCGCGTACTCCAGTTGGGCGGCGAATGCCTTGTCCTCCGCCGGTGTCATCGAGTCGTAGCCGACCTCGCCAACGGCCACGACCCTGTCCTTCACGAGGTACCGGGGCAGCACGTCGAGCACTCCCGCCAACCGCTCGTCGTTGGCCTCCTTGGGGTTCAGCGCGAGTGCGCAGTGGTGCTGGATGCCGAACTGCGCGGCCCGGTAGGGTTCCCAGCCCAGTAGGCTGTCGAAGTAGTCCTCGAAGGTGCCCACATGCGTACGGGGCTGCCCGACCCAGAACGCGGGCTCGACCACGACACGGACACCGGCCGCTGCCATGGCCGCGTAGTCGTCCGTGGTGCGCGACGTCATGTGGATGTGGGGGTCGAAGATGTCCATGGGGTCACTCCTTCTCGGCGATGGCCGACATGTCGAGGAAGGCTTCGACGTCCGGTGGGACGGGTCGTCCGGCGGCTCGGCGTTCGGCGGCGCAATCGCCGAGCATCCTGAGCAGTTCAGGGGCGTCGGGCCGGGGTGGCGGGGCCACGGCGGCGAGCGGGATGCCGAGGAACACGCACTTGAGGAGGGCGTGGTGGAAGGCCGGAGCGTCGAGGTGGCGCCGGGCGTAGTCGCCGAGGGCCGCGGTGACGAGTCGGGCGTCGTTGGTGCGCAGGGCGTCCTCGACGAGCGGCACGGCCCGCGCGCCGAGGGCGTGCGGGGCACCGAAGAAGCACAGGGAGCGAAGGACGCCGCGCCGCTCGGCGGCGTCTCCATACCGGTACAGCCGGATCAGCAGACCGGCGAGCTCATCGCCTCGGCAGGGCAACGCGGTCAACAGCAGGACGCGTACGGCGTCGTCGGTAGACCAGGCGGGGGCCGCCGGTCCGCCGGGCAGCGGTCCGCGCCCGCAGGCCCGGCCGGCGACGGCCAGCAACGTGTCCACGCGGTCAGGGTGGTCCGTGACCACTGCCGTGGCCTTGCTCAGCCAGGCGTGGGCAGCCGCGGGCAGTCGCGCGCGGAGCGCGTCGGCATGCGGATCGCGCGTCACCCGCGGACTCCCGGGACCGAGGGAACCGAGGACGCGGCCGCGGCCCTCGTCAGGAACTCGATGGACCGCCGGGCGGCTTCGGGTGCGTCGTGGCTGTGGCGCGGCAGTTCGACGCCGACCAGCCCTCGGTGGCCGACCTCGGCGAGGGCGGCGAGGACCGGCGGGAAGTCGATCTCTCCCGTGCCGAACTCCAGATGGGTGTGGTCGCCGCGTCTCATATCCTCGATCTGGACGTTGACCAGATGAGGGCCGGCCCTGCGGACACACTCGGCCACCGGCTGGGGTTCCAGACAGCGGCAGTGGCCGATGTCGAGGGTCAGACCGAACGCCTCCGGTTCGCCCAGGCGCCGGCGCAGGTCGTCGAAACGGTCGAGCGTGTCGACGAACATGCCGGGTTCGGGCTCGAAACCCAGCATGACGTCGTGCGCCGCGGCGTACGAGGTGAGTTCCTCACAGCCCGCGGTCAGGCGGTCCCATGCCTTCGCTTCGGACAGGCCCGGCGGCGCGTGACCGCTCCAGAAGGACACGACCCCGATACCGAGCTCGGCGGCGATGAGCACGGCGCGGCGCAGCAGGTCGACGCGGAGTTCGGCGCCTTCGTCGGACAGCAGGGTCGGGTGGTGTTTACGCCGGGGGTCGAGCAGATAGCGGCCGCCGGTCTCGATCACGGCGGTGAGGCCCAGGGCGTCCAGCCGGGCGGCGAGCCGGGTGAGTTGCCGGGGAAGGTCCGGAGCGAACGGGTCGAGGTGACGGTGGTCCAGGGTCAGTCCCACCCCTTGATAGCCGAGGTCGGCGAGGACGCGCAGGGCGTCCCCGAGTGAGTGATCGCCGAAGCCGTTGGTTCCATAACCAAATGTGAGTTCGAGTGCTGAGGAGTGGGTTGTCGAGGAAGACATGGAGAGGTGTGCTCCTGAATGCGCGTTCCCCGCAAAGTGGCGCTGCGGGACCCGACGGCTGGGTGGGAGGACGCTGTGTGGCAGGGTCCGGTCGCGGCACACTCGTTGATGAGGGCGACGTGCGCGGGACCGGGCTCGCTCAGGTAGGGGTGATTCTCCGGCCCAGCGAGCGGGCCAGCGGATGGGCGGCGGCGATCAGCAGGGCCAGGGCGGGGGAGCCGGAACGGGCGACCAGTCCGGCCTGGAGGGGCAGCAGGGCGTGGATTCCCGCGCCGACCGCCCGTTGGACCCGGCGGGCGGAGGGGGCGTGCGACGCGGCCGCCAACTGGGGCGCGAAGCTCGCCAGGTATGCGGCGGCCAGGAACGCGGAGGCGCCTCGGTCGAGGCGCCGCACGCCGGAGGACGGAGCGGCCACGGCCACGGCGACACCGGCCGATCCGCCGATGCCGAGAGCGGCCGCGGTGGCGACGCCCGGGCCGGGTGTGACCTCCTCCCTGCTCAGCCTGGTGATCAGGCCGGTGTGCAGTGCGACGATGCCTGCCGAGGGGAGGGCCGACCTGAGCGTCCCGCCCCCGGCGACCGTGCCGGACAGCACATCGATGCCGCGCGCGGCGCCCATGACGACCGGGCCCGCCGCGGTCGACTTGAACAACAGGTCGTACGACCAGATGGCGGTGGACAGGGCCACGGCGGAGACGAGTCCTCTGCGGCCGCCCGCGGCGACGCTCAGCCCGATGCCGGTGGCGGTCAGTCCGGTTGCCAGGGCGAAGGCGGCACCTGGACTCACCGTTCCCGAGGGAATGGGGCGTTCAGGCCGTTCCACGGCGTCGATCTCGCGGTCCGCCCAGTCGTTGAGCGCCATCCCGGCCCAGTACAGGCAGACGGAGGAGGCGACCCCAAGTGCCGCCCGGGGACGGAGCCGCGCCCCCGAGGACACTATCCCGGCAAGGATGTCGCCGGGAACCGTGAGCGCTGCCGGGGCGCGGACCAGCCGCATGGCCGCCCCCAGCCGGGCCCGCCCCGTCACCGGACACGGTCGCCGTCTCATATGGCCGCCCGTAATCCCTGTGCCCAGTCGACCAGTTCCGAGAACTGCCGCTCCAGGACGTGCTCACGGCCGTCGACCGGATCCTTGAAGAAGAAGCCCAGTTCGGTCATGGGGCCCGAGCGGCCCGCTCGGTGCGCGGCCGCCATCAGCCGTGTGAGGTCGAGTACGAGCGGCGCGGCGAGAGCGGAGTCGCAGCCCTGCCAGGTGAACTGGAGGGACATCCGGGCACCGAGAAACCCCTCGAAGGTGATGTGGTCCCAGGCGGTCTTCCACTCGCCCAGCGCGGGCACGTGGTGAATGTGGACGTCGCCGTCCACGGGATGGCCGAGCGTGCTCCGCACCACGAGGGCCTTGCTGGCCGCCTTGCTGTTCACCGGGCCGGGAGCTTCGAGCGTCGCGCCGTCACCACCACCGAGCAGGTTCGTCCCCGACCAGCTTCGCACGCGCAGCGCGCGTCGCGCGAACATCGGTGCCAGTACGGACTTCACCAGGGTCTCGCCGGTTTTGCCGTCGCTGCCGGTGAACGGGACGGCGCGTAACCGGGCCAGTTCTGCCAGGGCCGGCAGCCGGGCTCCCGTGGAAGGAGTGAAGTCCACGTAGGCACAGCCCGCTTCGAACGCCGCGTAGGCGTAGAGCGAACTGGCCGGCAGCAGCGCGCCGCCATCCGGTACGGAGGGCTCCCGCAGTGCCTTTTGTAGGGCGCTCAGCGACATGTGGGCGGGGTTCGGGTGTACCGGTGGTTCGGTTGACGAGAGGTTGACGACGACCACGGTGTCGATGTCGTTCCGCTCACGGAACTCGACGAGATCGGCGGTCAGGCCGCGGATCACGGCGGCCGTGTCACCGGACGTGCCGTCCGTGCCCGGACGGATGCGCGCGTTCGCCGCCTCCAGTTCGTCCGTGATCAGGGAGGGCAGACCGGCCGGCAGCACTCCATCGGCGACCAGTTGTTCGGCGCGCTTGAACAGGTCGGGTCCGGCGATGTCGTGTCCGCCGCACAGGAGTTCGCCCAGGTCCGGTAAGGGCACCCGGCCGAAGGGTTCAAGGGTGGTGACACAGCCGACGGGGGCGTGTGCGCCCCGGCGGACGGCGGCCAGCCCGGCGGTGACGGTGGTGGCCACGGACCCCCGAGCGCCGATCATCCACAGGCCAGTGTTCATGAGGTTCTCCTTCGTCTGGAGCGGAAAGCCCGGGGACGCCTGTCACGAACGGGCCGCAAGGACCTCCGTCGCGGTGGCGGCATCGCGAAGTGCTTCCCTGACGTCGTACGCGTGGATCCAGGAGACGTCCTCGACCATCCGTCCGAGCGCGGCGTCGGCCGGGCCGTCCTGCCCCGCGTCGACCGCCTGCGGCCCCGATGACAGCCGGAGGGTCCCGCTGCCGCGCGAGCCGATCTGAACGCTGCGGGTGTGCGGGCGGCGGATCTCCTCGTACCGGTGCAACGCCGCCGCCACGGCTGCCTTGTCGCGGGCGGAGCGGCCCGCGGCCGTCCTCTCGGCCGGCCCGGCCAGACAGTGAGCGAGTGCCACGGCGTCCTCGATGGCCTGACTGGCTCCCTGCCCGTGATGGGGGAGCATGGGGTGGGCGGCATCTCCCAGGAGGGTGGTCCGGCCGCTCGACCACCGTTCCAGCGGCTCGTGGTCGACCAGGGCCCAGAGTCCGACGTCGGTCACCGAGTCGAACATTCCCACGACGTCGGAGTTCCAGTCGGCGAACTTCTCCTTGAGTGTGCCGACGGTCGCGCGGATGCTCCAGGACGCGGGCCGTGGTACGGGATCGGGCACGACGGCGACGAACGCCACCTCCCGGCCGGACTTGACCGGGCAGCAGAGCAGCTTCACCTCGGGGCCGGGCCACACGAGCAGGCAGTCAACGGGCACGGTGGGCAGCGCATCCACGGGTACGGTCCCCCGGAACGCGCTGTTGCCGGAGTAGACGACATGGTCGCCGGAGGTCAGAGAGCGGCGCACCGTGGAGTTGACGCCGTCGGCGCCGATGACGACATCGGCGGTCGCCGTGCTCCCGTCCGCGAGGTGCAGCCGCACGCCGTCAGGTTCGTCGTCCAGGGCTGTGATCCGGCTGTCGAGGCGAAGGAGGGCGCCGTCGGCGCGTTCCGAAAGGACGCGGTGCAGGTCGGCACGGTGCACGGTGTAATAAGGGGCTCCGTATTCCTCTTCCCAGTCCTGCCCCATGGGACGACGTACGAGGGTCTCGCCGTTCTTCCAGTGCCTGACCTCCAGGGCCGGCGGGCGCACAGCGACCTCTTCCAGGGACTCCCTCAGTCCCCAGCTGTGAAGTAACCGGGAGCCGTTGGGGCCCAGGTGTAGTCCCGTTCCTGTTTCGCGGAACTCGTTTGCCTGCTCATAGACCGTCACCTGGCAGCCCACTCTGCTGAGCGAGATAGCCGCGGCCAATCCGCCTATCCCCGCCCCGACTATGGCGACACCCAGTGCATGCTGATCCATTCAGTTCCCCCGTGAACATGGTCGGGTGGTTCTGGTTACTGGTTTGGCATGGTGATCCGTCTCCGAAGCCCAGTCGGCATACGGACCGAGTGTGGCATTCGAGGGGTGGCGACAAAAGCGCCCAAGGCGTGAACGCTGCGCAGAAGGGCGAACGTGCTGTTCGGTACTTCCTGGAGAGCGTTCGGTCAACTCAGGGGCGAAGGAGCGCCGAGGCTTCCCCGTCGCCTCGATTGGCGAAAGAGTGGGAGGTCCAGTTTCAGGTGTGTGCGCCGCTTGCCGTATACCGAACGGATGGAGGATCAACGCGGCCTGTTGTTCCGTGGACGGGGTCACTAGCCCGGATTCAAAAGGGATGGTGAGAGATGCCATGGAAGTGGCTGAGTGAGTGTCAGCACTGCGGTCACTGTGTCCCTTTCTGTCGAACCCCGTGGGTGTGACGGTGGTGTCTGGTGTGATCATACATCCGGAAAGTTGAATTCCGGGGGCGGTTTTCAGCCCTCCCAGTGGGCTCGATTCCCCGGCGGCGTTTGGCCGTCCGGATTCCGATCCCGCGATCCGGTGCCCCGTCACGATGAGCTGTACTGAACTTCGCGGAGTCTCTGAAACCCGGGGTTGCGATCCCGGCGTAAATGATGCGCAATCGGTTTCGATTTATCGCGTGATATCCGGTCTGTGGGCGGCGGAATGAGAAGAGGCGCCTGCTGACCTGCGATGATGGGAGTTCCTGCGCTTCGATGAGGCACAGCGCAGCGCCCTATATTGGGAAGCAGTCCTACCGTCGGCCGGTCCCGCTTGCGGGGCCGCTGCCGAAACTGCACCCGTACCCAAGGCTGCGGCCGCCGAGGAGATAGTCGCTCACGCGTAAGTCCTCTCGCTGGGTGCCGGCCCCTGTGATGTTCTCGATGGGGCCTCGTCCGGATGTGATCAGTCGATGTCCGGATTATCGGCCTCGTCGAGGAGACGGGCTGCGAGGTCGTCGGCCCACTCCAATGCCCAAGCGCGGAGTGCGGCCGCGATGTCGGCCATGGGTGCCGGGTTCTCGGTGGCGACGTCGAGGTCCTGGCTGGGGCGGTTCACGAGGTGGTGCGCCCGCACGGCATACCCACCGGTGAGGACCAGGGGGTACGGGGAGCCGAGGGCGATCACATCTGCCGGAGCCGCGTGTGCTGCTCCGGCATGTCCGTCACGCGGATGCCTGGGTGCGGGCGGCGAGCTGGGGGAAGGCGTCTTCCCACACGGTGCGCACCGTGCGACCGACGAGGGTGCGCAGCACCGGCCACAGATGGAGGAGCAGGTCCTGGTTGAGGTAGCGGGGCAGGTCGTCGCGCAGGCCCTCGTGCAGGACGGTGCGGTACAGGCCCATGCGCTGGCGAGGCTTGCCCAGGTCGTACGAGGTCATCCCCGACCAGGCCATGTGCAGCGGTAGCTCCACGACCCCCTGGGTCGGGCCGTGCAACTCGTCCAGCGACTCCGGCAGACGGCACCGGAACTTCTCCCGGTACAGCGCGAGGTCCTCGACGTCCGTGCCAGAGAGGTCCATCGGCGCGGGGGCGGGGTGCTGTGGGCTGGAAGGCATGACTCCACTATGACGGCCGGGGGAGCGGCGCGGGCCATGATGTGCGAGCCGGTGTCTGGAGTGATCAGCGCGGTCCCGTGCCGGATGAGCACGGTTGTTGCAGTGTGTTCTGTCCCGAGCAGAGGCGTGGGCTGTCGGTCATGACGCTCTGGGCGCCCGCACGTGGGGAAGTGAGCCGGGAAAAGGTCCTGACCTGGCCCTTTTCCCGGACTCACTCCGGCTCACAAGATGACGCCTTCGGTCCCGACCAAAGGCCCCAGAAAAGTCCCAGAGGTGCCGCCGCGCCCCCTCCTGCCTCGCGTTCGCGCAGGTCAGAAGGGGGATGACGGCGTCTTTTCCGAGGGCCTTCAGATGTCCCGGAAGATCTCGATCTGCGCCCCCACCGAGTTGAGCCGCTCCGCCAGTTCCTCGTAACCGCGGTTGATGACGTACACATTCCGCAGGACCGACGTGCCCTCCGCCGCCATCATCGCCAGCAGTACGACGACCGCCGGGCGCAGGGCGGGCGGGCACATCATCTCGGCGGCGCGCCAGCGGGTGGGGCCCTCCACCAGGACGCGGTGGGGGTCGAGGAGTTGGAGCCGGCCTCCCAGGCGGTTGAGATCCGTGAGATAGATCGCTCTGTTGTCGTAGACCCAGTCGTGGATCAGGGTCTGGCCCTGGGCCACCGCCGCGATCGCCGCGAAGAACGGGACGTTGTCGATGTTCAGTCCGGGGAACGGCATCGGGTGGATCTTGTCGATCGGCGCTTCCAGCTTGGAGGGGCGTACCGTCAGATCGAGCAGCCGGGTGCGGCCGTTGTCCGCCGTGTACTCCGTGGAGCGGTCGTGGTCGAGCCCCATCTCCTCCAGGACCGCCAGTTCGATCTCCAGGAACTCGATCGGGACACGCCGGATGGTGAGTTCGGACTCGGTCACCACCGCCGCCGCCAGCAGGCTCATCGCCTCGACCGGGTCCTCGGAGGGGGAGTAGTCGACGTCCCTGTCGATCGTGGGGACGCCGTGCACGGTGAGGGTGGTGGTGCCGACGCCCTCGACCCGTACGCCCAGCGCCTCCAGGAAGAAGCACAGATCCTGCACCATGTAGTTGGAGGAGGCATTGCGGATGACGGTGACGCCGTCGTGCCGGGCGGCGGCCAGCAGCGCGTTCTCCGTCACGGTGTCGCCGCGCTCGGTCAGGACGATCGGGCGTTCCGGACCCGTCCGGCGCTCGACCCGCGCGTGGTAGAGCCCCTCCGTCGCGGTGATGCCGAGGCCGAAGCGGCGCAGCGCGATCATATGGGGCTCGATCGTGCGCGTACCGAGGTCGCAGCCGCCCGCGTACGGGAGCCGGAAGTTGTCCAGCCGGTGCAGCAGAGGCCCCAGGAACATGATGATCGACCGGGTCCGGCGCGCCGCCGTCGCGTCGATGGCGTCCATGTCCAGCCGGGCGGGCGGGACTATCTCCAGGTCCATGCCCTCGTTGATCCAGCGGGTACGGACTCCTATGGAGTTCAGGACCTCCAGCAACCGGTAGACCTCTTCGATGCGCGCCACACGGCGCAGCACGGTACGGCCCTTGTTGAGCAGTGAGCCGCACAGCAGTGCGACGCACGCGTTCTTGCTCGTCTTGACGTCGATGGTGCCGGAGAGGCGGCGTCCGCCGACCACGCGCAGATGCATCGGTCCGGCGTAGCCGAGGGAAACGATCTCACTGTCGAGCGCTTCTCCGATGCGTGCGATCATCTCAAGGCTGATGTTCTGGTTCCCGCGTTCGATGCGGTTCACAGCGCTCTGACTGGTGCCGAGTGCCTCGGCGAGTTGGCTCTGTGTCCAGCCACGATGCTGTCTGGCGTCACGGATGAGCCTGCCGATGCGTACGAGATAGTCGTCTGCCATGCGTCGGAGGTTATCTCGGATATGAGATGAAATGCGCGCCAGGTGTGGCGTTCGGGTGACGGCTACACGCCGGGCGGCCTGTGCTTCTGACGCTCCGTCGAGCACGGGGATCCGGCAATCGGGGGTCATCCGTCCGGGTGACGGCCGGACGGCCCGACGGCCTGACGCCGGCGGGCCCATGGGCCCGCCGCCTCGTACGGGCGGCGGAAGGCCGCGCGCTGTGCGGGTGCGCGGCTTTCCGTGTACGGCCAGCGCCGCGCCGTTCGAGGCGGCGTGCGAACCGGCCCACCCGTACGCGCGACAGCCGCGTCCCGTCCGGCGGTGGCGTCGGCGATGTCGGCGACGCCGGGGCGGAGGATCCCCGCCCGGCGTCCGCGCCGGGCCCTGCCCGTCCGGCCCCGCTCCCGGCGCGGCGAGGGCCGTGCGGACCGCCCGGCGCCCGATTTCGAGGCGCAGCACACAGCATCCCGGGCATGACCGAGCCGCACCGATGTACTAGAGTTATCTCGACATCGAGATAACTGTCCGGGCGTACCGCAGCCGCCGCCCTGGTAAGGGTCACCTAACTGAGCCCTACCTTAGCGGATCGAAGAGGGGCCATGGCGGGAGCATGGACATGGACGTAGTACGCGCACACTGATGAAGGAGACTGTCGTGTCGGCGAACAGCTTCGACGCCCGCAGCACGCTGCGCGTGGGTGACGAGTCGTACGAGATCTTCAGGCTGGACAAGGTCGAGGGCTCCGCGCGCCTTCCCTACAGCCTGAAGGTGCTGCTGGAGAACCTGCTCCGCACCGAGGACGGCGCGAACATCACCGCCGACCACATCCGGGCGCTCGGCGGCTGGGACTCCCAGGCGCAGCCCAGCCAGGAGATCCAGTTCACGCCGGCTCGCGTGATCATGCAGGACTTCACCGGTGTTCCCTGTGTCGTCGACCTCGCCACCATGCGTGAGGCCGTCAAGGAGCTGGGCGGCGATCCGGCGAAGATCAACCCGCTCGCCCCGGCCGAGCTGGTCATCGACCACTCCGTCATCGCCGACAAGTTCGGCACCAACGACTCCTTCGCCCAGAACGTCGAGCTGGAGTACGGACGGAACAGGGAGCGCTACCAGTTCCTGCGCTGGGGCCAGACCGCGTTCGACGAGTTCAAGGTCGTCCCGCCCGGCACCGGCATCGTCCACCAGGTCAACATCGAGCACCTGGCCCGTACCGTCATGGTCCGGAACGGTCAGGCGTACCCCGACACCCTGGTGGGCACCGACTCGCACACCACCATGGTCAACGGCCTCGGCGTGCTGGGCTGGGGCGTCGGCGGCATCGAGGCCGAGGCCGCGATGCTCGGCCAGCCGGTCTCGATGCTGATCCCGCGCGTCGTCGGCTTCAAGCTGACCGGTGAGCTGACCCCCGGCACCACCGCCACCGACCTGGTCCTCACGATCACCGAGATGCTGCGCAAGCACGGCGTCGTCGGCAAGTTCGTCGAGTTCTACGGCGAGGGCGTCGCCGCCACCTCGCTCGCCAACCGCGCCACCATCGGCAACATGTCGCCGGAGTTCGGCTCCACCGCCGCGATCTTCCCGATCGACGGCGAGACCCTGAACTACCTGAAGCTGACCGGCCGCAGCGAGCAGCAGGTCGCGCTCGTCGAGGCGTACGCCAAGGAGCAGGGCCTCTGGCTCGACCCGGCCGCCGAGCCCGACTTCTCCGAGAAGCTGGAACTGGACCTCGCCACGGTCGTCCCGTCCATCGCCGGCCCGAAGCGTCCGCAGGACCGTATCGTCCTCGCCAACGCGGCCCAGCAGTTCGCGCAGGACGTACGGAACTACGTGGACGACGACGAGGAGGCGGGCAAGGAGTCCTTCCCGGCCTCCGACGCCCCCGCCTCCGTCAACGGCGTGCCGTCCCGGCCGACCCTGGTGACCGCCCCCGACGGGTCCACGTACGAGATCGACCACGGCGCCGTCACGGTCGCCGCGATCACCTCCTGCACCAACACCTCCAACCCGTACGTCATGGTCGCCGCCGCGCTGGTCGCCAAGAAGGCGGTGGAGAAGGGCCTCAGCCGCAAGCCGTGGGTCAAGACCACCCTCGCGCCCGGCTCCAAGGTCGTCACCGACTACTTCGACAAGGCCGGGCTCACCCCCTACCTCGACAAGGTCGGCTTCAACCTCGTCGGCTACGGCTGCACCACCTGCATCGGCAACTCCGGCCCGCTGCCGGAGGAGGTCTCCAAGGCCGTCAACGAGCACGACCTCGCCGTCACCTCGGTGCTCTCCGGCAACCGCAACTTCGAGGGCCGGATCAACCCCGACGTCAAGATGAACTACCTGGCGTCCCCGCCGCTGGTCGTCGCCTACGCCATCGCGGGCTCCATGAAGGTCGACATCACGCGCGACGCGCTCGGCGTCGACACCGAGGGCAAGCCGGTCTACCTCCAGGACATCTGGCCCACCGAGGCCGAGGTCAACGACGTCGTCGCCAACTCCATCGGCGAGGACATGTTCAACAAGTCCTACCAGGACGTCTTCGCGGGCGACGCCCAGTGGCAGGCGCTGCCGATCCCGACCGGCAACACCTTCGAGTGGGACGCCGAGTCGACCTACGTCCGCAAGCCCCCGTACTTCGAGGGCATGCGGATGGAGACCACGCCGGTCCAGGACATCTCCGGCGCGCGCGTCCTCGCGAAGCTGGGCGACTCGGTCACCACCGACCACATTTCCCCGGCCGGCGCGATCAAGGCCGACACCCCGGCGGGCAAGTACCTCACGGAGCACGGCGTACAGCGCCGTGACTTCAACTCCTACGGATCCCGCCGCGGCAACCACGAGGTCATGATCCGGGGCACGTTCGCCAACATCCGGCTGCGCAACCAGATCGCGCCCGGCACGGAGGGCGGCTTCACCCGCGACTTCACGCAGGCGGACGCACCGGTCTCGTTCATCTACGACGCGTCCCGCAACTACATCGAGCAGGGCACCCCGCTGGTCATCCTCGCGGGCAAGGAGTACGGCTCCGGCTCGTCCCGCGACTGGGCCGCCAAGGGCACCGCGCTCCTCGGGGTCAAGGCCGTCATCGCCGAGTCCTACGAGCGCATCCACCGCTCCAACCTGATCGGCATGGGCGTCCTTCCGCTCCAGTTCCCGGAGGGCGCGTCCGCGGAGGCCCTCGGGCTGACCGGTGAGGAGACCTTCTCCATCTCCGGCGTGACCGAGCTGAACGACGGCACCACGCCGCGCACGGTCAAGGTCACCGCCGACACCGCCCCCGGCGAAGCCGGCAACGTGCGCCGTGAGTTCGACGCGGTCGTCCGCATCGACACCCCCGGCGAGGCGGACTACTACCGCAACGGCGGCATCATGCAGTACGTCCTTCGGCAAATTATCGGTTCTTGACCTGACGTGAACGAGCGCCCTGCCCCTGCATCTCGCGCGGAGGCAGGGCGCTCGCGTGCGACGGGGTGCAGGGTCGGGTGACACCTGACCTGGCTTGCTGAGAGGCGGCCTGGAAGGATGTTGCAGTGCCCGAGCCGTATCCGAAGGAGTTCCGCGAGGATGTCGTGCGGGTCGCGCGCAACCGCGAGCCCGGCGTCACGCTGGAACAAGTCGCCGGCGACTTCGGAGTCCACCCGATCAGGCGAGACGTCCGGTGAGCACGGTCTCGTCACGGCCCGCCATCGGCAGCGCGGCGCCCAGGAGCGGGTGCTCGACGGAGTTCAGCCCCAGACCGTCGGCGTCCACGGTGACGGCCGGTGTGTCGAGCCAGTAGCGGCGGTGCTGGAAGGCGTACGTGGGGAGCGGGACGCGCCGCGCCCTCGGCAGGACGGCCTTCCAGTCGGGCCGGGCACCCGCCAGGTGCAGCTGGGCGACGGCCCGGAGCACGGTCTCGGCCTCGGCGCGGCCCTTCCGCAGCGCGGACGTCACCAGCGCCTTATGGCCGTCGGCGTGGTGCGCCGCCCGGGCCGTACGGGCCCAGGGCAAGAGGACGCTGCTCCTGGAGGCCCGGGACCGGACCGGCGGACGGACCTGGACCGGCACGTTCGCCGGCGAACTGGTGGAGATGGACGGCGCTTGGGTCCACCCGGTGCACACCAGGGTCTGGCACGAGATCCAGAGCCACGGTATATCCCTCGTGGCCGACGACACCCCGCCCGACCGGCTGATCCTGCCGTCGGGCAGCGGCTACGCGGACTTCGACCCCGCGGTGGCCGGAACCCGGCTCGGAGAGCTGCTCACCGACTTCTTCGCCGGGTCGGAATCGTACTTCCCCCGCCCCCACGACCCGCTGCACCGGGTGGACCCGCTGGCCGAGCCCGACCGGCTGACGCTGCGCGACCGGCTCGACCAGCTGCGGTTCGCGCCCCGGGACGACGCCTGGCTCAACGGACACACCGCCACCGCCGGCGGCGCCAACACGCGTGGCGCCTACACGTCACTCGTCCGGCAGCTCGCCCTCTCCGGGGACCTGGGGACGTACAACGGACTCAACACCTACCGGCCCGTCACCGGCATGGGCGGCCTGATCAACGCGATGCTGGCCGACCAGCCGACCAGCCGACCAGCCGACCAGCCGACCAGCCGACCAGCCGATCACGCTCCAGCTGACGCCTGTCGAAGCGGATGGCCCGTCCCGTGCCGCACCCTTCAAACTGGTGGTGCCGAAGACCGACGGCCGGCCCCGACCCGCCGCTGCGGGCCTGAGAGACGCTGACCGAAAGCCGACGGAAAGCTCTCGCCGCAAAGGTCTATACCACTGCCGGTGTCGCGTCGGCGTCGGCCGTGTGGGCGTCCGCAGGTCCTTGGGGCGGCGAGCGTTCCAGGTCAGCCGGATCCCCCCGCTCGCCTTCCGAATGGTCGTTGATTTCAGCCATCTGAAAATCGCGCAAGGGGAGCCATTCGATGCGGAATTGAATGGTCCATTTGTGTGGTGAATGGCTTGAATTAAGTGGCGCTCGGAAGTTCCTGCACCGAATTGGGCTAGTAGTTGATATTTCGCTGTGGGAGAATCTTCACAAGGATGGGTGGTCTCGTTCGAAAGGCTGCGTCTGATCGGCTGCCCGTGCCGCGCGAGAATCAGCCGTCGAGACTGGGGGACAAGTCGGCTCATGAACCTGGTGGAACGGAACAAGGAACTGTCGACCATGGAGGGCATGCTCGATGCCGCCATGGCCGGGCGTGGCGGCATGCTGGTGGTGAGCGGCGCGGTCGCGAGCGGAAAAACCGCGTTACTCCGTGCCTTCGGGCAGCGGGTGAACGCCTCCGGGGCGCTGTTGATGCAGGCCACGGCATCGGAGGCGGAGCGCGACATACCCCTTGGGGTGATGGGGCAGTTACTGCTCTCGGCCGGGTTGCCGGACGAGGGTATGGCGGCTGCGGTGCGGTCCATGGTCGTCACGGAGTTGTGCGCCATTGTCCTCGAAGCGGCACGGGAAAAGCCCGTGACGCTCATCGTCGATGATGTGCAGCACATAGATCAGGATTCAATTGGGTGCCTGCTCTATCTGGCCCGCAGGCTGAGCAAGAACCGCATTCTTATAGTGCTCGCCGAGAGTGACGGTGAATTATCCGACAACATCCGCGTCCAGATGGATTTTCTACGCCTTCCGGACTGCCGCAATATCCGGCTCGGCCTGCTGACACGACGTGGTATCGGAGAAATGATCGGTGCCCATGGAGGGGAACGGTGGCGGACGCGCCCGCTCGTCGCGCAGCTGCACCGGACCGGTGGTGGAAATCCCCTCCTGACGAAAGCGCTCCTGGAGGACATCGCCGCATCGCTCGCCGACGGCGAGGAGAACGGGCTCGACGCGTGGGAGCCGGGCGAGTCCTACGAGCGTGCCGTCACGGCGTGCCTGTACCGCGTCGACCCCGTGCTTCAGCACATCGCCTGGGCGCTCGCCGTCCTCGGCCCACAGGCTGCGCCCACCGAACTGGCCGAAGTCCTGGGCGTCGGCCGGGAGTCGGTGCACCGCGGCCTGGCAGCCCTGGACACCATCGGACTGCTCGACTCCGGCTGGTTCCGGCACGACGCGGGCCGCGGCGCCGTGCTGCGCGGCATGGAGCCCTCGCACCGGGCCCGATTGGAGGCCCGCGTCGCTACGGTGCTGCACGAGCACGGCAGGGCCGCGACCGTGGTCGCACGGCATCTGATGCTCGCCGAGCGCGTCGACGACGCCTGGGCGCTGCCGACCCTCCTTGAGGCGGCCGACCGGGCCCTGGCCGACGACGACGTCACCCTGGCACTCTCCTGTCTGCGCGCCGCCCGCGACCTGTGCACCGACGAGGGGCGGTCCCTGGACATCAGGGCCACGCTGACCCGGGCCGCCTGGCGGGTCAATCCGGCCATCGGCGCCCGAAACCTGCCCGAACTCACGGCCGCCGCCCTCGCGGGCCGCCTCGGACACCGGCAGTCCGCCGAACTGGTCGGCCACCTCCTGTGGTTCGGCCAGGTCAACCAGGCGCTCGCCGTGCTGGACACCGCCCCGCGCGCCGGCGCGAGTGCGGGACTGCGCCACCGGCTCGACGACATCCGGCTGTGGACGGCGCGCACCTACCCGGGACTGCCCCGCCACGACCGGGCCGACCCGCGCGGTGCGGCGCCGCGGGCGGCCCCGTCCGCACGCAGCGTCCATCACCGGGTGGCGACCTTGGCGCAGGCGGCGTCCGACCCCACCAGGGACGACGTCGTGGTGCGGGCGGAGCAGATCCTCCAGGGCACCCGCCTGGACGACCACACGGTCCCCTCGCTGGTCGCCACCCTGGACTCGCTCGTCCTCGCCGACCACCTCGACGAGGCGGCGTACTGGTGCGAGACGCTCTTCAAGGAGGCCACCGAGCGGGGCGCCCCCATGTGGCAGGCACGGTTCGCCGCCGTCCAGGCCCGTATAGAAGTGCGGCTGGGCGGGCTGACCGCCGCCGAGGAGTCCGCGCGCACGGCGAACGTCCTCGTACCCGCCGAAGGCTGGGGCGTCGCCCTCGCGTCGCTCGTCGCCGTGTCCGTCTACGTGAAGACGGCCATGGGCCGGCTCGACGAGGCGGCCGACCATCTCAGCACGCCGGTCACGGAGGCGGCCTTCCAGACCCCTGACGGACTGCTCTATCTGTGGGCGCGCGGCTGCTACTACCTCGCGGCCGGACGCCCCTACGCGGCGCTCGACGACTTCCGCGCCTGCGGCGACACCATGACCGGCTGGGGTCTCGACCTGCCGGCCCTGGTTCCCTGGCGCACCGATGCCGCCCTGGCCCATCTGGCGCTCGGCGACAAGCGCCGCGCCCGCGGCCTGGCGGAGGAACAGCTCGCGCTGGTCGGTCCCGGAGCCGCGTGGACGCGCGGGGTGTCGCTGAGGGTCCTCGCCCGAACCTTCACCCCCGCCCGCCGTCTGCCGTTGTTGGAGGAGGCCGTGGAGATCATGCGGGAGACCGGGCACCGGCTCGAACTCGTCCGTGCCACCGACGAGTTGGCCCGCGCCCACCGTGAACTCGGCGACGCCGGGCAGGCCCGCCCGCTGGCCCGCAGGGCGCGTCGGCTGGCCGGGGAGTGCGGCGTACCGGCTCCTGAGGCACCGCCTACCCACACCGGCACGTCCTCCGCCCAGGACGGCACGGGCGCGACCCGCCCGCGGCAGGAGCCCGCCGAGCTCAGTGACGCGGAGCTGCGGGTCGCGACGCTCGCCGCACGGGGACTCACCAACCGGGAGATCGCCGGCAAGCTGTTCATCACGGTGAGCACGGTCGAACAGCACCTGACGCGCGCCTACCGAAAACTGGACGTCCAGCGCCGCACGGACCTGATGGCCAAGATCACCATCGCCAAGGGCTCCGGTCAGCGCTCGAAAGGCCGTCACCGCGCCGCGCGCCATCCGGCGTGACAGGTCCGAGAAGAGGAGTCCTTCGGTCATCTGCGAGGTCACAACTCCCTGCCGCTCGGGCGTCACTGTCGGTTCCGCTCCGGTTGTTCTACGGGGCGGGCGGTCACAGCGCGGTCCGAAAGCTCGCGCGGGTTACAGGAGTCGGCGGTTCACAGGAGTTGGTGAGCCGGTGAGCAACAGGAGTTCGGCCGGCACCGGATATGCCTTGATCCGGGCCTGTGGACGGGCGGTTCGCATCGGTACGCTGCGATCTGCGATCTGCGAACAGAGAGCTGCGAGCTGCGGTCCGCGGGACCGCCGACTGTGACCGGTGCGTGACGGGAGATCGGGCAGTCTCGTGCGGCGTGATCAGGTGCGGGCCGCCCGGCCGGACGCGAGGAGTGTAGATGAGGGTACTGGTGGTCGAGGACCACGCCGAGCTCGCGCAGTCGGTGGCGCGGGTGCTGCGCCGTGAGGGCATGGCGGTGGACGTGACGTACGACGGCGCGGACGCGCTCGAGCGCACGGGAGTCGTCGAGTACGACGTCGTAGTCCTCGACCGCGATCTGCCCGGCGTGCACGGCGATGAGGTGTGCACCCGGCTGGCCGACCAGCCGGTGCACGCCCGGGTGCTGATGCTGACCGCGTCCAGCACCATCGCCGACCGCGTCGAGGGCCTGAGCCTCGGCGCGGACGACTATCTGCCCAAGCCCTTCGCGTACGCCGAACTGGTCGCCCGTATCCGCGCGCTCGCCCGCCGCTCGCAGCCGGCCGTGCCGGCGGTCCTCGTCCACGGTGATCTGCGACTCGACCCGGCGCGGCGGATCGCGACCCGCGCCGCGCGGCGGCTCGCGCTCACCCCGAAGGAACTCGCGGTCCTGGAGTACCTGCTCGCGGCCCAAGGGCGCGCGGTGTCGACCGAGGAATTGCTGGAACGGGTGTGGGACGAGGCGGCCGACCCCTTCACCACCACCGTCAAGGCGACCATCAACCGGCTGCGTCCCAAGCTCGGCCACCCGCCGCTGATCGAGACCGTCCCGCGCGGCGGCTACCGGATTTGAGGCACCATGCGACTGCCGAAGCCCACGGCGCAGCCGCTCGCCGGCGCCGTCCGCCTTCTCACCGCGGCCGTAAGCCGTCTGACGCCCCGTCGGGTCCGGATGCGCCTCACCCTGCTCTACGGGGTGCTCTTCGTCGCCTCCGGCGCGGTGCTGCTCGCGATCACCTACCTGCTCGTCACACACGCCTCGTCGAACGTCATCGTCGGCAGGGAGGGCGGCGACGTGTCCCGGCTGACCCGCGGCCCGGACTCCGGTGCCTCCCTCGGCCTGACGGACGGCACTCCGCCCACCCTGGACTCCGGCCTCGGCGACCTGCGCGAACACGCCTACCGCCAGCACCAGCAGGGGCTGGAGAATCTGCTGGTGCAGGCGGGCATCGCCCTCGCCATCATGGCCGTGATCTCGATCGTGCTCGGCTGGCTGATGGCCGGGCGGGTACTGCGGCCACTGCGCACGATGACCGGCAGCATCCGCCGTATCTCCGCGCGCAATGTGCACGAGCGCCTCGCCGTCGCCGGGCCTGCCGACGAGGTGAAGGACCTCGCCGACACCGTCGACGGACTGCTCGGCCGGCTGGAGGCCGCCCTCGACTCCCACCGGCGTTTCGTCGCCAACGCCGCGCATGAGCTGCGTACGCCGCTCACCCTGGAGCACGCGCTGGTGGAGGAGTCGCTCATGGACCGCGACGCCACCGTGGAGTCGTACCGTTCGAGCATGGAGCGGCTGCTCGCGATCAGCCAGCAGCAGGCCCGTCTGCTCGAGTCGCTCCTCACCCTGTCCAGCAGTGAACGCGGTCTGGACCGTCGTGAAGAGGTCGACCTGGCCGACGTGGCCGAGCACGCGGTCGGCATCCCGCGCCCGGACGCCGACCGGCGCGACCTCGACGTGGAGATCAGGTCGGCGCCCGCCCCGATGACGGGCGACGCCGCACTCGTGCAGCGCCTGGTGGCCAATCTCGTCGACAACGCCGTGGACTACAACGTCCCCGGCGGACGGGTGGAGATCGCGACGGCCACGCGGGGCCGGCATGCGGTGGTGACCGTCACCAACACCGGTCCTGAGGTTCTGCCGGATCAGGTAGAGCGGCTCTTCGAGCCCTTCCAGCGGCTCGGCCGCACCGTCGGCGAGGGCCATCACGGGCTGGGCCTGTCCATCGTGCGCACCATCGCCACCGCCCACGACGCCGCGCTCACTGCCCGCGCGCGGCCGGGCGGCGGCCTGGTCGTGGAGGTTGCCTTCCCGTTGCGGAAGGACGCCGTGGTTCCGGCTCTCACCCGGGTGTGACGACCGGTGTGACGACTGCTCAGGAACAACCCCTCAGAGGCGGACAGGAATGACCCCGTAGGGGTGGGTAGGGGTGTCCAAGCCCGGAAAGCCGTTGTTAAGGTCGTCGTGTTCGGCCATCGGGAGACGTTCTTCCGCCAGGCGTATTTCTGCGACGGGCATCTCGCCCCGCACCAGGCGAAGACCTTTTCGGCCGGGACGCGTACCGGGGAACGGGCCATGGGCGCGAGCAGGATTCAGAGACTCGGCGAAACGTTCAGCTACGGATTCACCGCTGACGGGATGCTGCCCCCGGTCACGGTGTGATCCACCACGCGCGGCTGCGTATGCGCGTGGAGCGGGACCGAGTCACTAGGGGGAATCGAGTTGGCGATACCTGGCCACCCGCGCATTGATCGACTCATGGTCGTCGAAGTCGAGATCAGCTCTTTGTCGACAGGCGACTCGCCGAGGCTCTCCGGAGCCGATCAGGGACACGTGGAAGTCCTGGCGGCGGTGCAGACACCGCTGCCCCCGATCACCCTGCACCGCCCGACGATGCGGATCATCGACGGGCTGCACCGGGTACGTGCCGCGGAACTGCGCGGCCAGAGCAAGATCGCGGCCAGGTTCTTCGACGGCGCCGACGCCGACGCCTTCGTCCTGGCCGTGGAGTCCAACATCGCCCACGGACTGCCGCTGACGACCGCGGACCGCAAGCGCGCCGCGGACCGGATCATGAGCACGCATCCGCAGTGGTCGGACCGCATGATCGCCTCGGTGACCGGCATCGCGCCGGGCACGGTGGCCGAGCTGCGCCGGCGGTCGCAGGACGGCGAGACCGCGCGGACCAGCAGGATCGGCCAGGACGGCCGGATCCGTCCGGTCAGCGGCGCCGAGGGGCGCAGGCTGGCCAGCGAGATCATCGCCGAGAACCCGAGCCTGTCGCTGCGTCAGGTGGCCCGGGCCGCCTCCATCTCACCCGAGACGGTCCGTGACGTGCGCAACCGCATGATGCGCGGAGAGGACCCGCAGCCACCGGGCAGACGGCAGCCGCACCACGGAGACAGCGCGAACCGTGGGGCCTTCGGGCCCGTCGGCGTGGCTTCGCGCGCCACGGCCCAGGACCGGGCCGCGCTCGTGGAGCGGCTGAAGGCGGACCCGGCGCTGCGGTTCAGCGAGACCGGGCGCACCCTGCTGCGGCTGCTGAACCTCCACACCCTCGACACGGAGGAATGGGAGAGGATCGCCGACCGGGTTCCGCCGCACTGCGGTGTCGTCGTCGCCCACCTCGCCAAGGAATGCGCCGAGATGTGGACGGAGTTCGCGGCACGAGTGGAGCGGAAGGCCGCCGAGACGGCATAGCTGCGGCGGCGGGTGTCCAACCGGCCGATTCGCACGGTCGGACAGCGGGGCCGCGATGTGAAAACACTCGCGGCTCCGCTCCGAACTTCTTCGGTGAATTCGCATACCCGGGATTTCCGAGTTCCCGGGATTCTGGCATGCGCTCTTTCGGTGGCCTTTTGGATTGCCTATCGGCGGGCCTGGTGGGCGAAAATCCAGAACGGTAGTGTCCCTGCTAGGTGTGAAGCCGATGGAATTACGTGATCCCAGGAGGTTTCCGTCGCGTGTTAATCAGCCAAGGTCCTGGTGGAATTACCGTCGGAGACCCGAATTCGTCCGACAGCAAGAACAAGAGGCAGTCCCTGCGGCCCGGCACGGTGCCCCGCGCGCTCACCTATATACGGCCGCATCGGCGCTCGTTGCTGTTTCTGCTGCTCACCACCGTGGTCGACTCGCTCGCCATCGTGGCGACGCCGCTGCTGCTCAGGGAGATCATCGACGAGGGAATACTCAAGGACGACCTGGGGCTGGTCATCGCCCTGGCCCTCACCGTCGCCGGACTCGCCGTGGTCGACGCGGTGATGCAGCTCGGGCAGAGCTATTTCTCCGGCCGGATCGGTCAGGGGGTCAGCCACGATCTGCGCGTCCAGACCTTCACCCACGTCCAGCGGCAGCCCATGGCGTTCTTCACCCGCACCCAGACCGGGCTGCTCACCAGCAGGCTCAACGCGGACGTCATGCTGGCCCAGCAGGCCCTCGGTCTGCTGCTGACCTCGGTGACCAGTGTGCTGACCGTTGTGCTGGTCCTCGCCGAGATGTTCTACCTGTCCTGGCTCATCAGCCTGATCGCCGTGGCCCTGCTGCCGCTGTTCGTCGTGCCGGGCCTCTACGTCGGCCGGCGCCTGCAGCGCTACTCCAGGGAACAGATGCAGTCCAACGCGGAGTTGGCCGGCGTCGTCCAGGAGCGGTTCAACGTGAGCGGCGCCATGCTCGCCAAGCTGTACGGCCGCCCGCGGGAGGAGGCCGCCGCGTTCTCGGCACGTGCCGACAAGGTGCGCGACGTCGGTGTGAAGTGGACCGTGTTCAGCCGGCTGTCCTTCATCTCCATGGGGCTGCTCGCCGCGCTCGCGACGGCGCTCGTGTACGGAGCCGGCGGCGCCCTCGTACTGGACGACGTGTTCCGGATCGGCACGCTCGTCGCCCTCGCCGTACTCCTCGGCCGGCTGTACGGCCCGATCACCCAGCTGTCGGGCATGCAGGCGAACGCCCTGACCGCCCTGGTCAGCTTCGACCGCCTCTTCGAACTGCTCGACCTCAAGCCGCTCATCGAGGAGAAGCCCGGCGCGACCCCCCTGGCGCCGCCCGGCGCCGGCCCCGCGCCGCGCATCGAGTTCGACCAGGTCTCGTTCGGCTACCCGCGAGCGAGCGAGGTGTCCCTGGCGTCGCTGGAGTCCAACACGCAGTCCCCGGAGGAGCGTTCGAGGAAGAGCCCGCAGGTGCTGCACGAGCTGTCCTTCGAGCTGCTGTCCGGACGGCTCACCGCTCTGGTCGGGCCGTCGGGCGGCGGCAAGACGACCATGACGCACCTGGTGTCCCGCCTCTACGACCCCACCTCGGGCGCCGTCCGCATGGACGGCCACGACCTGCGGGACGTCACCCTCGACTCACTGCGCGACACCGTCGGGGTCGTCACCCAGGACGCGCACTTCTACCACGACACCATCCGCGCGAACTTGCTGTACGCCCGGCCCGAGGCCACCGAACAGGACCTCATGCATGCCTGTGACGGGGCGCAGATAGGGGAGTTGATCCGCTCGCTGCCCAGCGGCCTCGACACCGTCGTCGGCGACCGCGGCTACCGTCTCTCCGGCGGCGAGAAACAACGGCTCGCCCTGGCCAGGCTCATGCTCAAGGCACCCTCCGTCGTCATTCTGGACGAGGCCACCGCCCACCTGGACTCCGAGTCGGAGGCGGCCGTCCAGCGGGCGCTGACCACCGCGCTGCGCGATCGCACCTCCCTGGTCATCGCGCACCGTCTGTCCACCATCCGCGAGGCCGACCAGATCCTCGTCATCGACGGGGGCCGGGTGCGCGAACGCGGCACGCACGACGAGCTCCTGGAAGCCGGGGAACTGTACGCGGAGTTCTACCGCACCCAGTTCGACCGGCCTGCCGTCCGCGCCAACGGCTCCGAAGGACACCTCGGGGTCCGCGCCCGGCCGCAGGTCATGAACCTCGGGGACGGCCCGGTCATGGGTGGCGGTCCCATGCTCGGCACAGGGCCGATGCCCGGTGCGGGGCAGACGGCCGGCGGCGACGGACTCGCCCTCGGCGGCGGCATGCCACCGGGAGGCGGCGGCGAGTACATGGTGCGCCGCCGGGGCGAGCCGACCTAGGCCGACTGGAGGCCGTAAGGCCCGGCAGGGCGCCGGTCGGCCCACGCCACCCACATGACACGCACGCACACACGCACCGTCGCGCCGCCGAAGGGAGAGCGATGAGCAGCGAAACGGATTCCACCTTGCCCCTGTCCGAGAGCCAGGAGGGGATCTGGCTGGCCCAGCGCGTCGAGAGCTCACGCGGCTTCTACACCATCGGCCAGCACGTCGAGATCCTCGGGCCGCTGGACACCGGAGCCTTCGAGGACGCGTTGCACCGGGTCGTCGAGGAGACCGAGATCCTGCACGTGCGGTTCGTGGAGGAGCCGGGCGGCGGGGTGTCCCAACTCGTCGTCCCGGCACCGGAGTGGAGCCTGACGGCGGTCGACCTCTCCGCGCACCAGGACCCGTGGGCCGCGGCCGAGGCATGGATGCGCGCGGAGCTGCACCGGACGGCACAGTCCGCCGACGCCGGCCTGTTCGCGTACGCGCTGCTCACCCTCGCACCCGGCCGGCACGTGTGGTACCAGCGCTACAACCACCTGCTGATGGACGGCTTCGGCTGCTCGCTGATGGCCCGCCGCGTCGCCGAGCTGTACACGGCCGCGCTGCACTCAGACCCGGCCCGGCCCGCGGGACACGCGCCGCTGCGTGAGCTGCTGGGACAGGAATCCGCGTACCGCGACTCCGAGGAGTACACCCGGGACCGCCGCTATTGGCACGACCACTTCGCCGACCGGCCGGAGCTCATCGCCCTCCCGGGCCACCGCCCCACCGCTCCCGACGGCCCCGTGCAGGCCACGGGTCACCTTCCGCCGCCCGCCGTGCGCGCCCTGCACGAGGCCGCGGCGCACGCCAAGGTGAGCTGGCCCCGGCTGTTCGTCGCCGCGGTCGGCGCCTTCACCTGCCGGATGACGGGCGCCGACGAAGCCGTACTGAGCCTGCCCGTCGCCGCACGCCTGACGGGCCCCGCGCGGCGCACCCCGGGCACGATGGCGAACGTCCTGCCCTTCCGGCTGCCCGCCACCCCGGCCATGAGCCTGAACGACCTGGCCCGCGCGTCCGGGCCCGAAACCGCCGGACTGCTCAGGCACCAGCGCTACCGAGGCGAGCGACTGCGCCGCGAACTGGCCTGGCCGGACGGCGGTCGCTGGCACTTCGGCCCCTTCGTCAACATCCTGCCCCTCGGGGAGAACCTGCGCTTCGGCGACTGCCGAGGCATCGTCAGGGACCTGTCGAATCGCCGCGTCGAGGAACTGAGCGTGGTGGCGAGCGGCTGGTCCGACGACCAGGGCATGTCCGTCTCCCTGGAGGCCAACCCCGCGCACTACGACCAGGACTGGGTGCGGGGGAGCCATCGGTTCCTGGTGCGCTTCCTGGAATGCCTGGTCGCGGACCCGGCCACGCCGATCGGCCGGATCGACGCCGCGGCACAGCTTCAGCCCGTCGCCGTGGCACACCCCCGTCCCGCCACCACCCCGCCGCCCGAGCCGATGCGGACACCGCCGGTTCCGGAGCTGATCGCCGGTCAGGCGCTGCGCCGCCCCGACGCCGTGGCCCTCACGGACGGCGCGGGCTCCCTGACGTACGGCGAGATGTGGCGGCGGGCCGGGCAGGTCGCCCGGAATCTGGTGGGCGCGGGCGTCGGCCGGGGCGATCGGGTCGCCGTGGTGATGGAGCGGTCTTCGGACCTGGTGGTGGCGCTGCTCGGGGTGTGGCGGACCGGGGCCGCCTACGTCCCCGTGGACCCCGGCCATCCGGCGGAACGGGTGGCGCGGGTTCTCACCGACTGCGCCGCGTCCGTGGTGGTGTGCGCCGGGACGACGCGTGCGACGGTGCCGGAGAGCGGTGCCCGGGTGGTGATGCTCGACGACCCGGCCACCACCGGGGAGCCGGCCGCCGACGAGGCAGCCGACCTCCCCCTCGGCCCGGCGAGCCCGCACGACGTGGCATACGTGATGTACACCTCGGGGTCGACGGGCGCACCGAAGGGCGTGGCCGTGCCGCATGCCGGTGTGGCCGCGCTGGTCGGCGAGCGCGCCTGGGAGATGACCCCCGGCGACACGGTGCTGATGCACGCACCGCACGCCTTCGACGCCTCCCTGTACGAGGTGTGGGTCCCGCTCGCCGCGGGCGGCCGGGTGGTCGTCGCCGGGCCGGGTCCCGTCGACGCGCAACGCGTACGCGCCCACGTGGCCGCGGGCGTCACGCGGCTGCATCTGACGGCGGGCACGTTCCGGGTCCTCGCGGACCAGGAGCCGGAGAGCCTCACCGGTCTGCGCGAGGTGCTGACGGGCGGAGACGTGGTGCCCGCCGCCTCGGTCGCCCGGGTGCGCGAGGCATGCCCCGACGTGACCGTCCGGCACCTGTACGGGCCGACCGAGGTCACCCTCTGCGCGACCTGGCACCTGATCCGGCCGGGCGGGGCGACAGGCCCGGTGCTGCCCATAGGGCGCGCCCTGCCGGGGCGGCACACCTTCGTTCTCGACGCCTTCCTGCGGCCCGTGGAGCCCGGCCTGGTCGGTGAGTTGTACGTCGCCGGTGCCGGCCTCGCGCGCGGTTACTGGGGTCAGGCGGGTCTGTCGGCTGAGCGGTTCGTGGCGTGTCCGTTCGTGCCGGGTGAGCGGATGTACCGGACCGGCGATCTGGTGCGGTGGACCGATGACGGGGCGCTGGTCTTTGTCGGTCGTGCGGATGCGCAGGTGAAGATCCGTGGGTTCCGCGTGGAGCTGGGCGAGGTGGAGGCGGTGCTCGCCGCGCATCCGTCGGTGGCCCAGGCAGTGGTGACCGTGCGCGAGGACACCCCGGGCGAGCGTCGTCTCGTCGGGTACGTCGTGCCCGAGGACCCGGACGGCGTGGAACCCGACGCCGTACGCGCCCACGCCGCCGGACTGCTGCCCCAGCCCATGGTGCCGGCCGCGGTGTGCGCCCTGGACGCCCTGCCCGTCACCCGGAACGGCAAGGTCGACCGAGCGGCCCTGCCCGCGCCGGACTTTGCGGGCAGAGTCACCGGGCGCGCCCCCCGGACCCCCGCCGAGGCGGCCCTGTGTGAGCTGTTTGCCGCCATACTGAAACTCGACGAGGTCGGCGCCGACGACAGCTTCTTCGCCCTGGGCGGCGACTCGATCATGGCGATGCAACTGGCCGCCCAGGCGCGCCGCGCGGGCCTGCTCTGCACCGCGCAGGACGTGTTCGAGAACGAGACACCGGCGGCCCTGGCGACCGTGGCCACGCTCACCGAAGCGGCGCGGCCGACCGGTCACGAGGAGCCCGGTGCCTCGGACACCGGACCGCTCCTGACGGACCTGGCGCCAAACGAGCTCGCCCGGCTGCGCGCGGAGCGGCCCGGCCTCGTGGACGTATGGCCGCTGTCACCGCTCCAGGAAGGCATGCTCTTCCACGCGACGTTCGACCACGACAGCCCCGACGTGTACGCCAGCCAGCGCGTCCTGGCCCTCGACGGACCTTTGGACGTGGCGCGGCTGCGCGCCTCCTGGAAGGTGCTCCTCGATCGCCACGGCGTACTGCGCGCCTCCTTCGGCCGGCGCGACTCCGGCGAGCAGGTGCTCGTCATCGAGCGGGACGTGCCGCTGCCCTGGCGTGCGGCTGACGCATCGACGCTGCCGGGTCCCGAGGCGGCGGCCGAGGCCGCACGGCTCGCCGAGGCGGAGAAGGCCGAACGCTTCGACCTCACGGCGGCCCCGCTGCTGCGGCTGCTCCTCATACGGCTCGACGAACACCGCCACCACCTGGTCATCACCAGCCATCACACCCTCCTCGACGGCTGGTCCATGTCGGTCGTCTTCGGCGAGCTGGCCGAGCTGTACGCCGCCGACGGCGACGGGCGGACGCTGCCCGCCGCGACCTCGTACCGCGCCTACCTGGACTGGCTGGCCCGCCAGGACCGGGAGTCGGCACGCCGCGCCTGGCAGTCGGCGCTCGCGGGAGCCGGGGAGCCCACGCTGGTGGTGCCCGAGGAGGCCGTCAGGACACCGGTCGTGCCCCGACCGGTGCGGTTCGAGTTCAGCGACGAACTCACGTCCGCCGTCGGCACGTTGGCGCGTGCCCATGGCGTGACGGTCAACACGGTCGTACAGGCGGCGTGGGCGCTGGTCCTCGCCCGGCTCGTGGGACGTACGGACGTCGTCTTCGGTACGACGGTGGCCGGCCGGCACGCCGAGCTGCCGGGCATCGAGTCGATCGTCGGACCGTTCATCAACACCCTGCCCGTGCGCGCCGCCCTGGCGCCGGACCGGGCGGTCGCCGAGCTGCTGACCGAGCTGCGCGAACACCACGTCTCGCTCATGCCCCACCAGCACCTGGGTCTGAAGGAGATCCGGGGGGCCGCCGGCGACGGCGCGGTCTTCGACACTCTCGTCGTATTCGAGAACCTGCCCGAGGCACCGGCCGCGCCCGCCACTCAGGAGTCCGCGCCGACCATGCGGCCCGTCGGGGAGCCCGAGGACCGCGGCCACTACCCGCTGGCGCTGATCGTGGTGCCCGACGAGCGGCTGCGCGGACACCTCGTCGGCCGCCCGGACGTGATCGCGCCCGAACGCGTCGCCGAACTGGTCCGCTGGCTCACCCGGGTCCTGGAACAGATGACGGCCGACCCAGCGCAGCCCCTGGGACGCGTCGCCGTCCTGGGCACCGGCGAGCGCGCGCTCGCCGCCGCACGAGCGCGCGCGGCGGAGGAAACGGGCCCGTCCGGCACCCACGACGACGTCCTGGTGCCCGACGCCTTCACACGCCGGGCCGTCGAAGCGCCCACCGACGTGGCCCTGGAGGCGGACGGACAGACCGTCACCTACGCCGAGCTGGCCGCCGGGTCGGCCCGCCTCGCCCGGTACCTCATGAGCGAGGGCGTCGGGCCGGAGCGCCGGGTCGCCGTCCTGGCCGACCGCTCCGTCGAGCTGATCACGGCCCTGCTGGCCGTGTCGCTGGCGGGCGGCGTCTTCGTCCCGCTCGACCCCGGCCACCCGCAGGCGCGGCTGCGCCTGATGCTCGACGACGTAACTCCGCCCGTCGTGCTGTGCACGCGCGCGACACGCGACGCCGTACCCCCGGAGTACCCGGGCCACGTCGTGGTCGTCGACGACCAGGAGATGTCCCGGGCGATCGCCGGGCATGCCGACGGACCCGTGACCGACCGGGACCGCCGGGCGCCGCTGCGGGCGGCGCACGCCGCCTACACGATCTACACGTCCGGTTCGACCGGAACCCCCAAGGGCGTGGTCGTCCCGCACGGCGCGCTGCGCAACCTCGTCACCGACCACGCCCGGCGCTACGCGCTGGACGCGGCCAGCCGGGTCCTGCAACTCGTGTCGCCGAGCTTCGACGTGTCGATGGCGGACATCTGGCCGGTGCTGTCCGCGGGCGGACGCCTGGTGCTCGCCCCGCCCGCACGGCGCCACGCGAGCGGAGAGGACCTGGTACGCCTGATGCACGCCGCCCGGGTGACCCACGTGGCAATGACCCCGACGATGCTCGCGCAGCTGCCACCCCAGCACCTGCCCGCACTACGTGTGCTGATCATCGGCGGCGAGACCGCGCCCGACGACCTGCGGCGATGCTGGACCGTCACCGGCCGCGACGTGCACAGCGAGTACGGCGTCACCGAAGCGGCCGTCACCTCGACCGTGAGCCGCCCGCTGCACGCCGAGGACCGGCCCACCACGGGCCGCCCGATCGCCCGCACCGCCGCCTACGTGCTGGACGGCTTCCTCCACCCGGTGGGCCCCGGCACGGTCGGCGAGCTCTATCTCGCCGGCGCCGGTCTGGCCCGCGGCTACCTGGACAGGCCCGGACTGACGGCCCGACGGTTCGTGGCCTGCCCGTTCGCACCCGGCGAGCGCATGTACCGTACCGGAGACCTGGTACGCCGGACCCGGGCGGGAGACCTCGTCTACGAGGGCCGCGCCGACGCACAGGTGAAGGTGCGCGGGTTCCGCGTGGAACCCGGCGAGATCGAGGCGGTCCTCGCCGCACACTCCGGGGTCGGTCGCGCGGTGGTGGCGCTCCGGCGCGACGGCAGGGGCGAGCGGCGCCTGGTCGGCTATGTGACCCCGGCAGCGGAGGGCGCCGTCTCCACGACGGTGGACAGCGCCGTCTCCACGACGTCACAACGGCACCTCCTGGACGGCGAGTCGGTCCGTACGGCCATCGCCGACACCCTCCCCGCCCACATGGTGCCCGCAGCCGTCATGGTGCTGGACACCCTGCCGGTCACCCCGAACGGCAAGACCGACCTCCCGGCCCTGCCCACCCCCGACTTCGCCGAACGCGTCGCGGGGCGTGCTCCCGAGGGCGCCGCGGAGGAGATCCTCTGCGCCCTGTTCGCCGAAGTGCTCGGCCTGGAACGAGTCGGCGCCGACGACAACTTCTTCCGCCTCGGCGGCGACTCCATCACCTCCATGCAACTGGTCAGCCGTGCCCGCGGGGCCGGCGTGTCCTTCACCGCGCAGGACGTCTTCGAACGCCCGACGGCGGCCGACCTCGCACCCGTCGCCCGGCTCGGCACCGGAACGGAGCCCGCCTGGGACATCGGCGTGGGCGAGGTGCCGTGGACACCGGTGATGCGGGCACTCGGCGAGCGGGTCACCGGCAAAGCCTTCGCCCAGTGGGTGACCCTCGGCGCACCGGCCGGGCTGGGCACCGAGGCACTGACGGCGGGCATACGAGCCCTGCTCAACACCCACGACATGCTGCGCGCCCGGACCGAAACGGACGGACCGGCGACGCGCCTCGTCGTGCGCGAGAGGGGCGCGGTGGACCCGGCGGAGCTGGTCACCACCACCGACGCGACCCAGGTGGCCGAGCCGGACCTGGACGAGGCCGCGGACCGGGCCGCGGGCGATGCGGTACGGCGCCTCGACCCGTCGTCCGGCGTGATGCTCCAGGCGGTGTGGCTGGACGCCGGACCCGCCCGCACCGGCCGACTGGTACTGGCGCTGCACCACCTGGCCGTGGACGGAGTGTCCTGGCGGATTCTCGTGCCCGACCTGCGGGCCGCCTGCGAGGCCGCCGCGACCGGCCGCGAGCCCTCCCTCGACCCGGTCGGAACGTCGTTCCGCCGCTGGGCGAGCCTCCTCGCCGGACAGGCCAGCCAGCCCGAACGCACCGCCGAGCTCGAGGGCTGGGGCGCCGTGGTGGCCCATGCGGAACCCCCCTTGGGCGGGCGCAACCTCGACCCGGTCCGGGACACCGCGGCCACCGTGCGCCGCGCGAGGTGGACGGTGCCCGCGCGACAGGCCCGCACCCTGGTCGGCGAGACCCCGCTCCTGTTCCACTGCGGTGTCCATGAGGTGCTCCTGTCCACCCTGGCGGGCGCCGTCCGCCTGGTCCGCGGACGCCCCGCCGCCCCGGACGCGGGCGCCGCACGGCACCCCCGCGACGGGAGCGGCGACGGGAACGGCGTCGTCCTGATCGACGTAGAAGGCCACGGACGCCACTCGCTCGGGGGCGCGGACCTCCTGCGCACCGTGGGCTGGTTCACCAGCGTGCACCCCGTACGCGTCGACCTCACACGCGTCGACCTCGACGAGGCACTGGCCGGCGGACCGTCCGTCGGCACACTCCTGAAGGCCGTCAAGGAGCAGGCGCGGGAGATACCGGGCGACGGACTCGGCTACGGCCTGCTGCGCCACCTGGGCCCCGAGACCGCCCCCATCCTGGCCGCCCTGCCCAGCCCCCAGGTGGGCTTCAACTACCTGGGCCGCTTCTCCACCGCCCCAGGCACCGGGGCCGTGGCCCCCTGGCAACTGGCAGGACAGACGCCGATCGGCGGCTCGGCCGCCCCCGACCTGCCCGCGGCACACGTCGTCGAAGCCGCAGCAGCCGTCCGCGACACCGCCGACGGACCCGAGCTCACCCTCACGCTCAGCTGGCCCACCGCGGTCCTCGACGAGGCGACGGCCGACCACCTCGGCCGCACCTGGCTCGACCTGCTCGCCGCCCTCGCCGGCCACACCGCGGACCCCACCGCGGGCGGACACACCCCGTCCGACTTCACGCTCGTCGACCTCGCCCAGGACGAGGTCGAGGAGTTCGAGGCGATAGCGGCCCAACTGGCCGGCCACGGCCTGGAAGAACGCGACGGCGTCGAAGAGCACCACGGACTCGCACAGCACCACGGACTCGAAGGAATTGAAGGACTCGAAGGAGGACGGTCACTGTGAAGGCTCCCACCGCCGGTCAAGGCTCCCCTGTCCAGGGGTCCGCCCTCGCGGAGGTATGGCCGCTGTCTCCGCTTCAGGAGGGGCTGTTGTTCCACGCCGACTTCGACGGAGGGGACCGGCCTGACACCTACACCGTGCAGTCCGTCCTGTCCGTCGACGGCCCGCTGGACGCGGCACGGCTGCGGACGGCGTGGCAGGCGCTCCTCACCCGCCACCCCGCCCTCCGGGCGAGCTTCCACCGGCGCGCCTCCGGCGAGGCCGTGCAGCTCATCATGCGGGAGGTCACCCTGCCGTGGACCGAGGCCGACCTGTCGGACCGGACGGAGACCGCCGCGCGCACCGAACTGGACCGCCTGGTGCGCGCCGAACGGGCCCGAAGGATCGACCCGGCCGTCGCCCCCTTGCTGCGACTCCTCCTCGTACGTCTCGGAGCACGCGAACACCGCCTTGTCCTGACGAGCCATCACATACTGCTCGACGGCTGGTCCCTGCCCGTCCTGCTGGACGAACTCACCACGATCTACGAGGCGAACGGCGACACCTCGTCCCTCGCGCCGGTCACGTCGTACCGCGCCTACCTGGCGTGGCTGGCCCGCCAGGACAAGGAGGCCGCGCGGACCGCCTGGCGCACGGAACTCGCAGGCGCCGAGGAGCCCACGCTCGTCGCCACGGCGACGCCCCCGGCACCCGGCACGGCCGCACCGACGCGCCGCTCCGTCCACCTCTCCCCGGAGACGACCAGCGCCCTCACCGACCTGGCACGCACCCACGGTCTCACCCTGAACACCGTCGTCCAGGGCGTCTGGGCGCTGGTGCTGGCCCGTCTGTCCGGCCGTACGGACGTCGTCTTCGGCGTGACCGTGGCGGGGCGCCCGGCGGAGCTGACCGGTGCCGAGTCCGCGATCGGCCTGTTCATCAACACCGTCCCCGTCCGGGTGCGCCTCGACGGCACGCAGCCGGTGCTGCGGATGCTCGCCGAACTCCAGGAACACAACACCGCACTCATGCCACATCAGCACCTGGGCCTGGCGGACATCCAGAGCGCGGCCGGCCCCGGAGCGACCTTCGACACGCTCCTCGTCTACGAGAACTACCCACGCACCGGCAGGCAGTCGCCCGCCCCGGACACCGTCACCTTCTCCTCCGTGGAGGCACGCCAGGCTACGCACTACCCCCTGTCCATAGGCATCGCCCCCGACGAACGCCTCCGCATGGACGTGACCTACCACCCCGAGCTCGTCGACGAGCAGCTCGGCGAGGCACTGGGCGGCATCCTCGCGCGGGTTCTGGAACAGGTGGTCGGGGATCCGTCGGTGTTGGTGGGCCGGGTGGGTGTGCTGACCGGTCCGGAGCGCGGTCTCGTGTTGGAGGGATGGGGGGCCACGGCGGGCGGGGTTCCGGCCGGGTTGGTGCCGGAGCTGATTGAGGGGCGGGTGAGGGAGTCGGCGGGTGCGGTGGCGTTGGTGGAGGGTGATCGGTCGTTGTCGTATGGGGAGTTGTGGGCGGCGTCGGGTGGTGTGGCGTCGTTTCTCGCGGGTGTGGGTGTGCGGCGTGGTGATCGGGTCGCGGTGGTGATGGAGCGGTCCGTGGATCTGGTGGCGGTGCTGCTGGGGGTGTGGCGTGCGGGGGCGGCGTATGTCCCTGTGGATGCGGGGTCTCCGGCGGAGCGGGTGGCTTTGGTTCTGGCGGACTGTGCTCCGGTGGTGGTGGTGTGTGCGGAGGCGACGCGTGCGGTGGTGCCGGAGGGTGTCGGCGTGCGGGTCGTGGTGGTGGACGAGGCCGCTGTCGTGGGCGAGTTGGCCGTTTGCGGGGACGCGCCCGTGGTTCGGGTCGGTCCGGGTGATGTGGCGTATGTGATGTACACGTCGGGGTCGACGGGGGTGCCGAAGGGTGTGGCGGTGCCGCATGGGAGTGCGGCGGCGTTGGTGGGTGAGCGTGAGTGGCGTGTGGGGCCGGGCGACGCGGTGTTGATGCATGCGCCGCATGCGTTTGATGTGTCGTTGTTCGAGTTGTGGGTG
>NZ_JBSGAW010000042.1:0-58726 GCF_053600955.1 Streptomyces sp. NPDC004838
AGGTGTCCTACGAACCATTCACCCGACCACTCAAGCTCCTGGGCATCAACTGACCACCACCACAACAAGATCACCGCGACTTTGAATCAGCCCTGCCCTGGAAGCCGATCAACCGGAGTCCCGCGCGGGCGGGCGACGAGGCGGTGAGTGTACGAGGGGAGCGCTCTACGGCCCGTGCCAGTGACTCAACGGCTGTCGGCGGGTCGCCCGCCCGACGTTCGGCAAGGCCGTGAAAGGGCGCGTTGAGTCACCGGCGTCGAGGCTAGTGCACGCCGCCCATCAGTGGCTTGACCTTCCGTCGCCAGAGGAAGATCGCGACGCCCGCGAGCGCGGCGACCACTCCCTGGCTGGCGAACCACGCCTGCGTATCCGTCGGCGCGCCGATCAGCTGGAGCAGCGCGATGACCGAGTCGCCCGCGGTGACGGCGAGGAACCAGACGCCCATCATCTGCGAGGCGTACTTCTGCGGCGCGAGCTTCGTCGTCAGCGACAGGCCGACGGGGGAGAGGCACAGCTCACCCACGGTCTGGATGAAGTAGACGGAGACCAGCCACATCGGCGACACCTTCGCGTCGCCCGAGGCCAGGCCCTGCGCGATCATCATCACGCCGAACGAGCCGCCGATCAGCACCAGCGCCGCGGCGAACTTCGACAGCGTGCTGGGCTCCTTGTGCCGCTTGAACAGCGCCACCCACAACATCGCGAACAGCGGCGCGAGCGCCATCACGAAGAGCGGGTTCAGCGACTGGAACCAGCTCTCGGGGAAGTCGAAGCCGAAGAGCGTGGACTGGGTGTCGTTCTTGGCGAAGAGCGCCAGCGTCGAACCGGTCTGGTCGTAGATCCCCCAGAACACGGCCGCGGCGACGAAGAACCAGATGTAGCCCGACATCCGGGACTGCTCGACCTGGGACAGGTCCTTGTCCCGCTTGATCCGGAACAGATACCACGTGGGCAGCGCCAGGCCGAGGATCGTCAGCGGCCACAGCACCCAGTTGATCGTGAACAGCCCGGCGAGACCGACCACGGCGTACGCCGCCGCCGCGACCCCCAGCCAGACCAGGGCCTTCTTCACCAGCGCCGAGCGCTCGGCGCGCTGCAGCGGGCTCGGGACCCTGGTGGACTCCTCGCTCAGGTGGCGGAAGCCCAGGAAGTAGAAGACCAGTCCGATCGCCATGCCGACGCCGGCCATCGCGAAGCCGAGGTGCCAGTCGACCTTCTGGCCGACCCAGCCGATCGTCAGCGGGGCGAAGAAGGCACCCATGTTGATGCCCATGTAGAAGATGGTGAACCCGCCGTCGCGGCGGGGGTCGTTCTTGTCGGGGTAGAGGTGGCCCACCATCGTGGAGATGTTGGCCTTCAGTACACCGGAGCCGGCCGCGATGAACGCCAGCCCGACGAAGAACGAGATCTCCGCGGGGACCGCGAGCATGAAGTGCCCGGCCATGATCACGACACCGGCGACGGCCGTCGCCTTGCGCGCGCCCCAGACACGGTCGCCGAGCCAGCCGCCGGGGAGGGCCAGCAGGTACACCATGGCGTTGTAGACGGAGTAGATCGCGACCGCCGTCGCGTCCTTGATCCCGAGTCCACCGTCGGCCACGTTCGTGGCCAGGTAGAGCACGAGCAGGGCCCGCATTCCGTAGAAGCTGTACCGCTCCCACATCTCGGTCATGAAGAGATTGGCCAGGCCGCGGGGGTGGCCGAGGAAGGTCTTCCCGGCCGCGGTGGGGTCGGCCGGGTCCTTCGTCAGGCTGGACGCCATGGGTGGTTCCTTGCTTTTCGGGACGCGCGGCTTTGTGAGCGGGTACGCGCCCGGTGGGGGGAGACCGGCACCGGTGGAGGAACCGACCCGCCCCCACGCCTGAGGGGCTGGCTCCGGGGGGTCAGCCGGAGTCGGGACGGTCCGCACCGGGATCCACGCCCTTCGCGCGGTCGCGCTCCGGGCCCGGTCCACAGGTCATTCACTGTCGTCGGAGCCGTCTCCGGCCCCGCACACAAGCGGAGACCCTTGGGCTGCTGCCGGCAGGCCAAAGGTCTCCGTGAAGTGCTACAGGCGTGTAAGCAACCATACGGCATGTCATGTTGCAATAAGAAATGATATGAGGCATGGATCACAGGTTTTTCTGTGATGTGGACCTTGATTCAAAGGGCGCGCATAGGGTCTCACCTGGAACCCGTAGGGGTTGCCCATCACGCACCAGTGCGTACCTCTTGCGGACTACCATCACCCCATGACCCGTGTACTGCTCGCCGAGGACGACGCATCCATCTCCGAGCCCCTGGCCCGCGCACTGCGTCGGGAGGGATACGAGGTCGAGGTGCGCGAGGACGGCCCGGCCGCGTTGGACGCCGGGCTCGCGGGCGGCGTCGACCTCGTCGTACTGGATCTCGGGCTGCCCGGAATGGACGGCCTGGAAGTGGCGCGACGGCTCCGCGCGGAAGGCCATACGGTGCCGATCCTCGTGCTGACGGCCCGCGCCGACGAGGTCGACACCGTGGTGGGACTCGACGCCGGCGCGGACGACTACGTCACCAAGCCCTTCCGTCTCGCGGAACTCCTCGCGCGGGTACGGGCCCTGCTCCGCCGAGGCGCGACGGAACCGGCTCCCGCTCCCGCGACCCACGGCGTCCGCATCGACGTCGAGTCCCACCGGGCGTGGATGGGGGAGGAGGAGCTACAGCTCACCGCCAAGGAGTTCGACCTCCTTCGCGTCCTGGTCCGCGACGCGGGGCGGGTGGTCACCCGCGACCAGCTGATGCGCGAGGTCTGGGACACCACCTGGTGGTCCTCCACCAAGACCCTCGACATGCACATCTCCTGGCTCCGCAAGAAACTCGGCGACGACGCGGCGAACCCCCGCTACATCGCGACGGTACGAGGGGTCGGCTTCCGCTTCGAGAAGAGCTGATCGCTCGCCGCGCGGGTTGCCTGCTGCCGCGAGTGGTGCGGGGCCTTGTTCCGTGCGGGTCGCCTGCTGCCGCCAGTAGTGCGGGAACTCGTTCAGTGCAGGTTGCCTGCTGCCGCAAGGGGTGCGGGGTCTTGTCCCGTGCGGGTCCGGGGGTCCTCCGGGCTCGACTCCTCGGGGTCGGCGGCATACAGCCCCAACGGTCACGAACCCCGGACTTGCCGCCGATCCCCTGCGGGGACGACCCTGCACACCCCCTCCCAGAGGACGACAAGAACGCCCCGCCCCCGAGGTTGGCCGTAGACGCGAAACTCGGGTTCCTCGGGGTGCGCGCGTCACGGGCGGTGCGGGTTGCCTGCTGCCGCAGGGGGCGCGGGGACGACTCTGCGCGCCCCCTCCCTGAGCAGAACCAGGGCAGCCCGCCCCCGTCGGTCTCTCCGACCCGCGAAACCCCGGCCCCTCGGGCCAGGCCGTCCCGCCGGCCGCGCGTAAGGTGTGGGCGCGTCACTACGCTCCCGCCCGGAGGACACCTTGCGTCGACGACTGATCAACTCCATCCTCGCCGTCGTCCTCGTCGTCATCGCCGTCTTCGGCGTCTCCCTCGTCATCGTCGAGACGCGCACCATCACCATCAGCGCCCAGGGCTCCGTCGAGGCCGAGGCCGTACGCCTCGCCGGCCTCATCGACGCCCTGCACAGCCGCGGTGAGCCGGTGACTCCGGAAGCCCTGCTGGAACGGAGCGGTACCAAGAAGTACGCGCTGATCAAGATGCCCGGCCAAGCACCCTACGAGATCGGCGAGAAGCCCTCGGGAAGCGTGATCAGGGGCTCCGCGAGGGGCGAGCAGGGCGAGACGGTCACCGTCGAGGAACCCCACTCCACGGTGACCAAAGAGGTCGGCCGGTCGCTTCTGATCATCGGCGGCGTCGCGATCGTGGCGATCACCGCCGCCGTCGTCCTCGCCATCCGCCAGGCCAACCGTCTCGGCTCTCCCCTCATCGACCTCGCGGAGACCGCCGAACGTCTCGGCTCCGGCGACCCCCGCCCCCGCCACAAGCGGTACGGCGTTCCTGAACTCGACCGGGTCGCTGACGTGCTCGACGCCAGCGCCGAACGGATCGCGCGGATGCTCACGGCGGAGCGGCGGCTCGCCGCGGACGCTTCGCACCAGCTCCGTACGCCCCTCACCGCACTCTCCATGCGGCTGGAGGAGATCTCCGCGACCAACGACCCCGCCACCGTCAAGGAGGAGGCGAGCATCGCGCTCGCCCAGGTGGAGCGGCTCACCGATGTCGTGGAGCGGCTGCTCACCAACTCCCGTGACCCCCGCACCGGTTCGGCGATCGCCTTCGATCTCGATGAGGTCGTGAAGCAGCAGATCGAGGAGTGGCGCCCGGCCTACCGCAGCGCCGGCCGAGCCCTCGTCCGCTCGGGGAAACCGGGAATGCGGGCCGTCGGCACGCCCGGCGCGGTCGCCCAGGTCCTCGCCGCGCTGATCGAGAACTCCCTGATGCACGGCGGCGGCACCGTCGCCGTCCGCACCCGGGTCATCGGCAACCAGGCGGTGATCGAGGTGACGGACGAGGGCCCCGGCGTGCCGACCGATCTCGGTGCGCGGATCTTCGAGCGGACCATCAGCGGGCGCAACTCCACCGGTATCGGACTGGCCGTGGCCCGCGACCTCGCGGAGGCGGACGGCGGCCGGCTGGAACTGCTTCAGCAGCATCCGCCCGTGTTCGCGCTGTTCCTGGGGCGCGTGCCCCGCAAGCGCAAGGACCAGCCCAGGCCGGTCAGATGAGGAACCGCGGCGGCTGAGTGGGCCTCGTCTGGTGACGTGCGCCGAGGGGCCGCGCCGTGCGGGTGTCTCCTTGGCGAGTGAGCCGGGCGAGTGAACTGAAGGGGCGCGCGGGTGTCCCGAGGTACGAGGGACCGAGCACGGCCGACCGTCGACACACGCTCAGAGCGCCCCGTGGGGGCCCCGGACGGAGTCTGGGGGAGAACCGAGCCCTCAAAAAGAAGCAAGACCTAGCGGCGCGGGCCCACCGCGTCCGCCCGGTCCACGCGGGCGCGCTCGCCGTGCTCCAGGAACGACTCCGCCGTCTGCACGGTCTCCCGTGCCGGCAGCGTGCGGAAGACCCAGGTGCGGTACGACCAGAACCGGAACAGCGTCGCGACCCCGATGCCGAAGAACTTGAAGAAGTTGCTCTGGAGCGGGCCGTCCCAGTCGAAGCCGTACGTCGCCGTGTACAGAATGCCGTTCTCGATCACCAGGCCGACCACGCTGAACAGCAGGAACAGCGTGAGTTCCTTGGTGCGTCCGCTCTTGTCGCGGTCACGGTAGGTGAAGTACCGGAAACCCACGTAGTTGAAGGCGATGGCCACCACCGTGGCGATCACGGATGCCCGGACCACGGGGAGGTCCGTGGTGGCGCGCACGAGATTGAAGACCGCGAGATTGACGAGAACGCCTGCGCCCCCGACCGCCCCGAACTTGGCGACTTCGCGCATGAATTGATTGAGCTGTGTGCGCAATGCCCCGCCTCGTTCACTCATAGTGAGGGTTCAGTCCCATCTGCTCGGCAGCCTTATCCCATCATGCTATCTAGCGGCATCCGGGCTCGCCCCGGACATCGCCAGCGTCGGCGACGACGCGGACGGAGGCCGGTCGGGACGCCGGTCCGGACGCCGGAGGGGACGCGGGCCGGACCGCTGGACGGAAGCCCGGTCAGCGGACCCGTCACACGCGACCGCGACCCGGCCACGGAGCGGTCACGGAGAGTGACCTTGTCAGGTTCGCGGGAGACCGCCGGGGCCGCCCGGGGACCGAGGTCGGAGCCGTGGTGACGGCGACGGATAGTCTAGGGGGGTGACGTTCCCGGTAGTCGGCATGGTCGGTGGCGGTCAGCTCGCCCGTATGACCCACGAGGCGGGCATCCCCCTCGGCATCCGTTTCAAGCTCCTCAGCGATACCCCGCAGGACTCCGCGGCCCAAGTGGTCAACGATGTCGTCGTGGGCGACTATCGCGACCTCGACACGCTGCGTAAATTCGCACAAGGGTGCGATGTGATCACTTTCGATCACGAGCATGTGCCGATCGAGCATCTGCGCGCCCTGGAGGCGGACGGCATCCCCGTACGCCCCGGTCCGGACGCGCTCGTCCACGCCCAGGACAAGGGGGTGATGCGCGCGCGGCTCGCGGAGCTGGGCGTGCCCTGCCCCCGTAACCGCATCGTCGCCGACCCCGCCGACGTGGCAGCCTTCGCCCGCGAGACCGGCGGCTTTCCCGTCGTCCTCAAGACGGTGCGCGGCGGCTACGACGGCAAGGGCGTGTGGGTCGTGCGTACGGAGGCGGAGGCGGCCGAGCCGTTCCGCGCGGGCGTCCCGGTGCTCGCCGAGGAGAAGGTCGACTTCACCCGTGAGCTCGCGGCCAATATCGTCCGCTCCCCGCACGGCCAGGCCGTCGCCTACCCCGTCGTCGAGTCCCAGCAGGTCGACGGCGTCTGCGACACCGTGATCGCGCCCGCGCCCGGACTCGACGAGGAACTGGCGGGCCGGGCCCAGCAGCTCGCGCTCAGGATCGCCTCCGAACTGGGCGTCGTCGGCCATCTCGCCGTCGAGCTGTTCGAGACGGCCGACGGTCGCGTCCTCGTCAACGAACTGGCGATGCGCCCGCACAACTCCGGCCACTGGACCCAGGACGGCTCCGTCACCTCGCAGTTCGCCAACCACGTACGGGCCGTGCTCGACCTCCCCCTCGGCGACCCGCGCCCGCGCGCACCGTGGACGGTGATGTGCAATGTGCTGGGCGGCGACTACCCGGACATGTACTCGGCGTATCTGCACTGCATGGCACGTGACCCACAGCTGAAGATCCATATGTACGGGAAGGACGTGAAGCCGGGCCGCAAGGTGGGCCACGTCAACACCTACGGGGACGACCTCGCGGACGTCCGCGAACGCGCCCGCCACGCGGCCGACTACCTCAGAGGAACGATCACCGAATGAGCAGCACTTCTCCCGTCGTCGGCATCGTGATGGGCTCCGACTCCGACTGGCCCGTCATGGAAGCGGCGGCGCAGGCGCTCGACGAGTTCGAGATCGCCTACGAGGTCGACGTCGTCTCCGCCCACCGGATGCCGCGCGAGATGATCGCGTACGGCGAGGACGCCGACGCCCGCGGCCTGAAGGTGATCATCGCGGGAGCCGGGGGAGCGGCCCACCTCCCGGGAATGCTCGCCTCCGTCACGCCGCTGCCGGTGATCGGCGTCCCGGTCCCGCTGAAGTACCTCGACGGCATGGACTCGCTGCTCTCCATCGTCCAGATGCCCGCCGGGGTGCCCGTCGCCACGGTCTCCGTCGGCGGCGCGCGCAACGCGGGTCTGCTGGCCGCACGCATCCTCGCCACCCAGGACGCGTCGGTGCTGGCCCGGATGCGCGAGTTCCAGCAGGAGCTGAACGACCAGGCCACCGAGAAGGGGAAGCGGCTGCGCGCCAAGGTCGAAGGTGCGGGTTCCTTCGGCTTCGGGAAGTAACGGCGACATGGAACCTACTTCCCAGTACGACAGATCCGCCGTGCATCTGGGCCGGGCGCGCGAACTCCTCGCCGTCCACCCCGTCGTCGACGGCCACAACGACCTTCCCTGGGCGCTGCGCCAGAACGTCCGCTACGACCTCGACCGCCTCGACATCGCGCGCGATCTCACCGGCCGGCTGCACACCGACATCCCCAGGCTCCGCTCCGGCGGCGTCGGCGCGCAGTTCTGGTCCGTGTACGTGCCCTCCGACCTGGCCGGCGACGACGCCGTGAGCGCGACACTGGAGCAGATCGACTGCGTACGCCAGCTCCTGGCCCGCTACCCCGAGGACCTGGCGTCCGCCCTGACCGCGGACGACATGGAGAAGGCGCGCGGCCAGGGCCGTATCGCCTCGCTGATGGGCGCCGAGGGCGGCCACTCCATCAACGACTCCCTCGCGACCCTGCGCGCGCTGTACGAGCTGGGCGTGCGCTATATGACGCTCACCCACAACGACAACAACGCGTGGGCGGACTCCGCGACCGACGAACCCGGCGTCGGCGGGCTGTCGGCCTTCGGCCGTGAGGTCGTACGGGAGATGAACCGCTCGGGCATGCTCGTGGACCTCTCCCATGTGGCCGCCACGACCATGCGGGACGCGCTGGACACCTCCGTCGCGCCGGTGATCTTCTCCCACTCGTCGGCGCGCGCGGTCTGCGACCACCCGCGCAACATCCCCGACGACGTACTGGAGCGGCTGCCCGCGAACGGCGGCGTGGCGATGGCGACGTTCGTGCCGAAGTTCGTCCTTCAGGCGGCCGTCGACTGGACGAGGAACGCGGACGACAACCTGCGGGCGCACGGCTTCCACCATCTGGACACGACGCCCGGCGCGATGAAGCTCCACGCGGCCTTCGAGGGGGCCAACCCTCGCCCGCTCGCCACCCCCGCCACCGTCGCCGACCATCTCGACCATATGCGCGAGACCGCCGGAGTCGACCACATCGGCATCGGGGGCGACTACGACGGCACGGCCTTCACCCCGGCCGGCCTCGACGATGTCTCCGGCTACCCCAACCTCCTCGCCGAACTGCTCCGCCGTGGCTGGTCCGAATCGGACATCGCCAAACTGACCTGGCAGAACGCGGTACGCGTACTGCGGGACGCCGAGGCGGTGGCACGGGACGAGCGGTCCCGCCGGGGCCCGTCGAACGCGACGATCGGCGAACTCGACGCCTGAGCGCGGCGGTACGCCCGTACCGCGGGAAGCGGTACGGGCGTACGGGAAGCGGTACGGGCGTACGGCGAGCGGGTACGGGCGTACGGGAAGCGGGCCGTCACTTCCGCCCGTCCGCCCATCCGCGAAACGCTCCGCGCCCGCCCCAGTGCCGCGCCGGGCTCAGCCGGCGCAGAGGCAGAACGGGTGCCCGGCCGGGTCGGCGTACACACGGAACCCACGGGACCTGTCCGACGCGTCCAGCACGGTCGCGCCCAGCGCCAGGACCGCCTTCTCGGCCGCGTCCAGGTCCTCCACCATCAGGTCCAGATGCAACTGCTGGGAGTCGTCGGGCGCGGGCCACTTCGGGGGTACGTGTCCGGGCGCCGCCTGGAAGGCCAGCGTGGTGCCCGGCACGCCCGTCAGCTCCACCCAGGTGTTGTCCTCCGCATTGACCTCGCCGCCCAGCACCTGCGCGTAGAAACGGGCGAGCGCGACGGGGTCGGGACAGTCGAGTGCGACGGCTCCCAGGCTTGCGATGGCCATGTCTCCTCCTCTGATACGAGCGTGATACGAGCGATGGTTTCCAGCGATTGGTTTCCAGTGGTTGGTTACCGGTGAACGGCAGGCAACCGGTAACGGTTACCTCATGCTGCCCCACCGGAGGTAACGTCGCAACCATGAGTGAGAGGGAATCCGCCCCCGGCGGTCTCGCGCTGATCGAGGCCCTGGTCAACACGGTGGACCTGGCGAACGGCTCGGACCGCCTCGACACATCGGAGGGCCGGGCCGCGTTCGGCCTCACCGAACCGGAGGTGCCCGCCGCCCGCGAACTGCGCGAGGTCCTCCGCGCGGTCTGCCTCGCCCACGCGGGCCACCGCCCGCCCGGCGCCCTCTCACCGGCCGTCCTCGGCCGCCTCCTGGCCGATGCCCCTCTTCTGCTCGCCGTCGCCGACGACGGCACCACCACGCTCAGGCCCGCGTCCCCCGGTCCGCTGCTCTCCCGCGTAGCCGAGGCCATCGCCGCCGCGTCCGCCGACGGCACCTGGACCCGCCTCAAGGCATGCGAGGCCACCACCTGCCAGTGGGCCTTCTACGACCGCAGCCCGGCCGCCCGCCGCCGCTGGTGCTCCATGTCCGTCTGCGGCGCCCGCGCCAAAATGCGCGCCTACCGCTCCCGCCGCTCCTCCTGACCCCGACCCGCGGTGCACCGGGCCGATGGCCCCGGGATCAGGTCGTCAGGCCACGCTCACGCCGTGGGTCGGCCCATCGCGCGGTACACCCACCCCGCCTCGCGCCAGCGCGCGCCGTCGAGGGCGTTCCGGCCGTCCAGGACTATGCGGTTGGACGCCACCGCGCCCAGCGACTCCGGGTCCAGCTCGCGGAACTCGCTCCACTCGGTGAGGTGGAGGACCACGTCCGCACCCCGGACCGCGTCCAGGGCCGAGTCCGCGTAGCCGAGCGTGGGGAACAGCTCACGCGCGTTCGCCATGCCCTTGGGGTCGTACACCGTGACCAGGCCGCCCTGCAGATGGATCTGCCCGGCCACATTGAGCGCGGGCGAATCCCGTACGTCGTCGGAGTCGGGCTTGAAGGTCGCGCCCAGCACCGCGACCCGCTTCCCGAGAAAGGAGTCGCCTCCCACCGCGTCCCGCGCCAGCTCCACCATGTGGCCGCGGCGGCGCATATTGATGGAGTCGACCTCGCGGAGGAACGTCAGCGCCTGGTCCGCGCCCAGCTCGCCCGCCCGCGCCATGAACGCGCGGATGTCCTTGGGCAGGCAGCCGCCGCCGAAGCCGATCCCGGCCCGCAGGAACTTGGACCCGATCCGATCGTCGTAGCCGATGGCCTCCGCCAGCTTCACCACATCGCCGTCCGCGGCCTCGCAGACCTCGGCCATGGCGTTGATGAAGGAGATCTTCGTCGCGAGGAAGGAGTTCGCGGAGGTCTTCACCAGCTCGGCGGTCGGGAAGTCCGTCACCACGAACGGCGAGCCTTCCGCGACCGGCGTCGCGTACACCTCGCGCAGCAGCTTCTCCGCGCGCTCGCTCTCCACGCCGACGACGATCCGGTCGGGGTGCAGGGTGTCCTGGACGGCGAAGCCCTCGCGCAGGAACTCGGGGTTCCACGCCAGTTCCACATCGCCGGGAGCCTGCTCCCGCAGCAGCTCCGCCAGCCGGGCCGCGCTGCCGACCGGGACGGTGGACTTGCCGACGACCAGGGCGGACCGGGTCAGATGCGGCGCGAGGGAGGCGAACGCGGCGTTGACGTAGCTCATGTCGCACGCGTACTCGCCGTGCTTCTGCGGAGTGTTGACACAGATGAAGTGGACATCGCCGAACTCCCCGATCTCCTCCCAGGAGGTCGTGAAGCGCAGCCGCCCGCTGGAGCCCTCGATCCCGGGAACGTGCCGGGCGAGCAGTTCCTCGAGCCCGGGTTCGTACATCGGCACTCTGCCCGCCGACAGCATCTCGATCTTCTCGGGTACGACATCGAGCCCGAGCACCTCGAAGCCCAGCTCGGCCATGGCCGCGGCATGCGTGGCGCCAAGGTAGCCGGTGCCGATCACGGTGATCTTCAAGGCCATGGGGTACTCCAAGGGGATACGGCGGATGCGCCCCGAGCATATCCGCGCGTGTCGGGCTGTCGCGCAGCTCACGTACCCGGAGGGGAGCCGGGCCTCTAAAATTAGTTACTTAACGGTAGTTTGCGTCCAGGGGAGTGAGAGAACGTGGCCGGAACGGCTGACTTTGACCTTTTCCGTCCGTCCGACGAGCACGACATGCTCCGTGACGCGGTCCGCTCGATCGCCGAGGCGAAGATCGCGCCCTTCGCCGCCGAGGTGGACGAACAGGCCCGCTTCCCGCAGGAAGCCCTGGACGCACTCGTCGCCAACGACCTGCACGCGGTTCACGTCCCCGAGAGCTACGGCGGCGCGGGCGCCGACGCCCTCGCCACGGTCATCGTGATCGAGGAGGTCGCGCGGGTCTGCGCCTCCTCCTCCCTCATCCCGGCCGTCAACAAGCTCGGCTCCCTGCCCGTGATCCTCTCCGGCTCCGAGGAGCTGAAGAGGAAGTACCTCGGCCCGCTCGCCAAGGGCGACGCGATGTTCTCGTACTGCCTCTCCGAGCCCGACGCGGGCTCCGACGCGGCGGGCATGAAGACCAGGGCGGTCCGGGACGGCGACGACTACGTCCTCAACGGTGTGAAGCGCTGGATCACCAACGCGGGCGTCTCCGAGTACTACACGGTGATGGCCGTCACCGACCCGGAGAAGCGCTCCAAGGGCATCAGCGCGTTCGTCGTCGAGAAGGGCGACGAGGGCGTCTCGTTCGGAGCCCCGGAGAAGAAGCTCGGCATCAAGGGCTCCCCGACGCGGGAGGTCTACCTCGACAACGTCCGCATCCCCGCCGACCGCATGATCGGCGCGGAGGGCACCGGCTTCGCCACCGCGATGAAGACCCTCGACCACACCCGTATCACCATCGCGGCCCAGGCCCTCGGCGTCGCCCAGGGCGCGCTCGACTACGCCAAGGGGTACGTCCAGGAGCGCAAGCAGTTCGGCAAGCCGATCGGCGACTTCCAGGGCGTCCAGTTCATGCTCGCCGACATGGCGATGAAGCTGGAGGCCGCCCGCCAGCTCACCTACTCCGCCGCCGCCAAGTCCGAACGCGCCTCCGCCGGGGGCGAGGAGAAGACCCTCACGTTCTTCGGCGCCGCGGCCAAGTGCTTCGCCTCCGATGTGGCGATGGAGGTCACCACGGACGCGGTCCAGCTCCTGGGCGGCTACGGCTACACCCGCGACTACCCGCTGGAGCGGATGATGCGCGACGCCAAGATCACACAGATCTACGAGGGCACGAACCAGATCCAGCGGATCGTCATGGCGAGGAACCTGCCGTAGCAGGGGTTTCGCACCACGGCTCCCCGGCGCGAGGCGACGCCGGGGGCCGTTCGTACGGGCTCGGTCAGGCTGCTTCGGTCTGCTCGGTGGGGTCGTGCGCCCCGGATGTCGGCATCGTGGCGATGACTGCCCGGCCGCGCGGCTCCGCCCCTTGGAAGACGTAGTGACGGTTCTCCGGCAGCACGTCTGTGGAGCTGTGCCGGGTCAGCTCACCGCGGCGCGGGCGATCAGTGTCCCGATGTGCCCGGGATCGGGGGCGTCAAGGATCCGCACTTCCGCCTTCTCGAAACCGGCCCGGGTAAGAAGGCTCTCCCATCTGCGGGGCGTGTAGCTGTACCGGTACGTGTACATGGCCTTGCCCGCGAACCCGCCTTTGTACATGCCCTGCGGTCCGTACGCGCCGGGAATGGCCGGGGGGTGAGAGAAGACGAGCACGCCGCCCGGGTTCAGCCGGGCGGCGATCAGGGGCAGGAGCTTGGCCGGATCGGTGAACCACACGGCACCGAACATGGAGAACACGGCGTCATAGGTATCCGTTGCTTCGGTCAGGTGCGAGAGCACTTCCGCGCACACGAATCGGACTCCCATGGGGCCCCACCGTTCCGTGGTGTTCGCCACCATGACGGGAGACATGTCCACGCCTGTCGCCTTGATCCCCTGCCGAGCGAGGTACGCCAGAGCGCGACCCGTGCCACATCCGACTTCAAGGACGGACTCCGGCGCTCCGAGGAGTTCGGGTCCGGGCCCGTGCCCGGAGTACTGCGTCCACCTGAAGACGGGGTCCGAGTCGTACACGTCCTTCCGTGTGCTTTCGGCGTAGGTGTTCCACAGTTCGCGTTCGGCGTCGATGTCGTGTCGTGCGGGCAACGGAGCGTCCTTCACGTGTCGGAGGTACAGCAGTGCTGCGCCCCCACCCTCCCGGAGGGAGGGCAGGGGCGGGGACTGTAGCGCCGGTTCAGTGGCTGTCGGGGACCTTGTCGTTGCAGGGAGAGCAGTCGGACGCGTCGGTCGCCCACAGCTCGTCATCGACGGCGAACCCGTTCGCGCGGAGGAGCTCGGCCGTGCGCGCCACGACTCCGTCACGACGCCGTTTGATCAGCGGGGCATGGTGCTTGTACCGGCCGCCGTTGTGCGCATCGCACTGGGCGAAGTACAGGGGTGTGTCGAGAATGAGCTGGTGAACCCCGATGTCCACGGTGTACCCGACGCCCATGTCGGTGCCGGGTTTCTCCATCGCGGTGACGACGTAGGCGATGCCCTGCCCCAGGATGCGTTCCGCGAGGCTGCGCACGGCCACGCAGTCCCGGAGGAGGAGACGAACCTCCCGCTCCCACAGATCGGCCACACCCACGTCCGTCACGAGGTGGGGAACGCGTTCTTCCAGCGCGTTCAGGATGGTACGCGGATCACGGGTCCGCGTCTGGACTGCTGTGCTCATCGTGCAAGACCTCCTGGTGTGTGGAGTGGTGCGTTGCACTTGCGTGGGCTCGGCTCGCCGCACGATCGCCTCGGTGGTCGCACGACCGGCCGAGCGTTACGCCCCGCCTCGCTGCCTCATCAGCGGGGGCTGGAACCTGTGGACGTGGTGACGACAACGATCCGGAACGCCCTGTCGCGGCTACAGGTCGAGGGCTATGTGGCAACGACACATCGGGGAACCTTCGTTGCCGAGCGACCCAAGGGCAGCGTGTCTACGCGCGACGGGTTGACGCGGACGGCGAGGACCGGCTCTCTCTTCGCCCGCGGTGGGACTGCGCGCGTGACGTTCGCTTGGGGCTGGCCATGGGTGCCGTACCGAAGCGGACCCCCACTGACACCGAAGGCCCCGGAGAGCTGTGGCAGGAAGCGCCTCGCTTCCCCTCTGCCCATGTGGCCAGCCGGTCTGATGTCATACGCCTCATCGCCGCCCACCATGCCCGCCCTCCCGATCGATTCCGCGTCGTTGTGACGACCGTAGGAATCGGGGAGCGACGAGTTCCACGAACTTGCATCAGCTTGCACGCCAAATCGCATGTCTCATAGCGGTATTGACGCCTTCTCTCCAGTTCAAAGAAGCTGATGCAATCCCGAGCAAGTACCTAGACCAGGGAGCCTGCCATGGCCGTAGAGTTCGTTGGGATCGACCCCGACACCGACCGGGATCACTGCCCCGCCGTGTGGGCGGACGCGGAAGCTCAGGAGATCTTGTTGCAGGGGTGGAAGCCGACCCCCGAGGCTCAGGCGGAGTGCGAAGGCACCAGCCCGGCAAACGGGCCGGTGCCCGACAACGAGGCCATCGTCAGGGTTCCGGCCCGCATGATTCCGATGATCAGGGAGGCGTGTGATGCCGTCGAGCGTGCCCGGCTTCGCTGAGCTGCTGGGCCGGTGTCGGCGATCCGCCGTACACCTGGAACTACGTGATTCCTACGCTGCCACGGACCGGTTCGAGGCGTGGCAGCGCGGTGAGCGGATCAATTGGGAGGATCGCGAGTCCTGGTGGCATCCCTATGACCAATTGATCGCGGACACGGTTTCCAGGGGTGTGGTGATCCAGAGGGCTCGGGTGATCTCCGAGCCGGTATCGGACTACATCCGGTGGGAGCACTACGTCACTCATGCCAACGTCACCGCCGGTGAGGAAGTCCGTTGGCTGCCACGGCGGCTGGCCACCGCTGTCGCCCTGCCGGGGAATGACTTCTGGTTGTTCGATGACGCGCTGCTCCGGGTGCACCACTTCTCCGGAGACGGTGTGGTGGTGGAGGACGAGATCACGGCGGACGCGGAGGCCGTGAAGCTGTGCTCCACCGCCTTCGAAGCGGTTTGGGAGCGAGCGATTCCGCACCATCTGTACAAGGTCTGACGAGAGTCGGCTCCATGCCCCCACACCCCTCTTCACGTGTTCAGAAGGCACGAGAGGACCTTGCGAGGCGTCTGCGCGAGGTCCGGAAGGACGCGGGGATCAGCGGGCGGGAGCTGGCCGTCCGGTGCGGTTGGTCGGAGTCGAAGTCGTCCCGGATCGAGAACGCCAGGACGCCTCCCTCCGATGCGGATATCCGAGCGTGGTGCCGGGCTTGTGCCGCTGAGGAACAGGCCCCTGACCTGGTCGCGGCCAACAGACAGTCCGCCGAAGCGCATGTGGAGTGGAAGCGCCTGCAGAGAACCGGCCTTCGACGCCTTCAAGAGACCACCGGCGACCTGTACCAACAGACCAAGACGTTCCGCGTCTACGTATCCGACGTGATCCCCGGCTTCCTCCAGACCCCTGGCTACACCACTGCTCTGCTGTCCTCCATCGCGGATTTCCGGGGCACTCCGGACGACGTGAGCGATGCCGTGGCGGCCCGCATGAGGCGCAACGCGGTGCTGAGCAGAGGCGCACATCGGTTCGCATTCGTACTGGAGGAGTCGGTCCTGCGGTACCGGCTGTGCGGCGCTGAAACCATGGCGGCGCAGCTCGGCCACTTGCTCGGAGTCATGGACCTTCAGAACGTCGCCGTGGGCATCGTCCCGTTCTCGACGCAACGGACCGTGTGGCCCATGCCGACCTTCACGATCTTCGATGGGGGCAGGGTGCACGCGGACACGCTCGATGCTGCTTCCACGCACACGCAGCCCAGCCAGGTCGAGCTGTACGCCCGCGCCTTTGAACGTCTCTCCCAGCAGGCCGCGAGGGGAGCGGCAGCCCGTTCCCTCATCGCGGATGCGGTGGCATCCCTGGACTGACCAGCAGGGCGGCGCCTCCCGTGGGGGGTCACGGGAAGAGCCGGGGGAGCACCCTTCGCAGGGTTTGCCCGGGCGGGTCAGGGCGGTACGTGCTGTGAGGCACCCGGATTCGCGAGGAAACGAACCAGGCCCGGCGCATCGTGACGGTCCGCGACCCGCCGCAGGACCCGTATCGCCCCCGTACGCCCCCCACGGAGCCCGGCGCACGGTGCGCGATATCGTGCGCGTCGGGGGTCTTGGTGACGAGCGCAGGCACATCGACGAGCGCAGACAAACCGATATGACGGGCGTGGAGACGGCGAGCGGGCGGCAGGACAGCGGCGCGCGCTCCGTGAGTTCGGTCCGGACGGCGCTGCTGGTCTTCGTCTCCGTACGCGTCCTCTGCCTGGCCGTCCTGGCCGGGTGGGCCCATCTGTCCGGCCGCAGCGCGCGGGAACTGCTCTCGATGCGCTGGGACTCCCTCTGGTACGTCCGCGTCGTCGAGCACGGATACGACTTCACCCTGACCGCGCCCGACGGCCGTGTGCTGTCCGACATGGCCTTCTTCCCGCTGCTGCCCTGGCTGGAGCGGGCCGTTTCTGCGATCAGCCCGCTCACCCCCGCCGACGCCGGGCTCCTGATCAGCGCGGTCGCGTCCGTGGCGGCGGCCTGGGGGATCTTTCTGCTGGTCGAGCACTTCTACGGCGGGCGTGCCGCCCTCTTCACCGTCGCGCTGTGGGCGGTGCTGCCGGTGAGCATCGTGCAGTCGATGGCGTACAGCGAATCGCTGTTCGTCGCGTTGTCGGCGTGGGCGCTGTACGCGGTCCTGGTGCGGCGGGACTGGATCGGCGCGGGGCTCCTGGCCTCACTGGCCGGGCTGACCCGGCCGGTCGGGCTCGCCGTCGCCGCGGCGGTGTGGGTCGCGGCGGTCGCGGCCTGGCGCGAGCGGTCCGACGAGAGGGCCGCGATGGGGCAGGAGTCCACGAAGGGTCAGGAGCCTGCGAAGGGTTGGAACGCGGGAGCCGGGGTCGGAACGCGCATTCTGATCGGCTCGGCGCTGGCTCCGCTCGGCGCGGCCGGATACGTCCTCTGGGTCGGCAGCCGCACCGGAGATCTCTTCGGCTATCTCGATGTCCAGGCCGCGTGGGGCAACGGCTTCGACGGCGGGATCGCCTTCGCCCGCTTCATCGGCGGGCTGATCCTGAGCACACCGCCCGCCGGTCTGGCGCTCGCGGCGGGAGTCGGCCTGCTGCTCTGGCTCTGCCGGGCCTGTGTGAGGCAGGGGCAGCCCCTGCCGCTGCTGGTGTACGGCGGAATCGTCGTGCTGCTCGCCCTCTGCTCCTCCGGCTACTTCGGCTCCAAGCCCCGTCTGCTCCTGCCGGCCTTTCCGCTTCTCATCCCGCTCGCCGTCGCTCTCGCCCGTACGAAGGCGGCGGCGGCCTGGTCGATCGTGGCGGGGGCCGCGGTGGTCGCCGCGGTGTACGGGGCGTTCTGGCTGCACGGCTCGGGCCCGCCGTAGCCAGCCGCGCCCCCGGCCACCGCGCGTATCGCCTGCCGCCCCGGCCGAGGACGCCTCGGCTAACCGGAGGCCGGGGCCGAGGAGCCCGCCGGGTCCGCCGGGTCCGCCGTGCCGGCTGGGCCAGCCGGGTCGGCCGGGTCGGCCGGGTCGGCCGCGCCCACCCGGCCCGCCGCGTCCGCCGAGCCGGTCGTCGCCGCGTCCAGCAGGACCCGCGCCGCCGCCTTCGCCTGCCCGGCCGCCTCCGCCGAACCGCTGATGCCGGCCGTGGCCATCGCTCCGTTCGCGAGAAGGGCGAGTTGGTCGGCGAGGACCGGCGGCGCGCCCAACTCGTCGGTCAGACCGGCGAAGTAGTCCCGCATCGCCGCCTTGTGGGCACGCGCGATGCCCGCGACTTCCTCCGAGACCCCGCCCATCTCGCCGTACGCGTTGATGAAGACGCAGCCGCGGAAATCCGGCCGGGCGAACCAGTCGGCGAGGCAGTCGAAGACATCGAGCGCGCGCTCGTACGCCGAGTCGGCCGGCACCCCGGACGCATGCGCCGCGATGCGCTCCCGTACCTCCGTGTCCCAGCGTCGCAGAACCGCCTCCATCAGAGCCTCCTTGCTGGGGAAGACCTGGTAGAGGCGTTTCAGGGAGACGCCGGAGGCGCTGCGGATCGCGTCCATGCCAACGGCGTGGACACCGCGCTCGTTGAAGAGGGTCCGAGCCGCTTCCAGGATCCGCGGTTCCGCGGTCTCGGCGTCCATGCCGCCCTCACTTCCTGCGGGAGAACCATTGTTCTCGTACGGTACCGCGCAGCTGCGAGAACGGTCGCTCTCGCTTCTTCCGCTGGTCACCGGCATAGGCACAGGCACAGGCACCGGCACCGGGTACTCCATGCGGCACGACAAGGCCGGCCGCACGGATGGCCGCACGAGTGAGGCCCGCCCCTGGAAGGCGCCAAGCGCCAAGCGCCGATTCGTCGGAATGCCGACGGCGGCCGTCCGGGACGGGCCCTCACCGGAGGGCGCGGATCACCTGCTGGTGACCGTCACCTTCTCGTCGTTCTGGATCTGCTTCACCAACTGCTGCACCTTCGCCTTGTCCCAGACGAGGTTTCCGCCCCTGGACCCTGAGATCGGCATGTTCATCGAGGTGCCGTCGCCGCCCGTGACGCCCTTCATCGCGAAGAACATCTGGCTCAGGTCCCACAGGGACATTTCCTTGTCCACGATCACCGTGTCCAGCCCCGCGCCCATCACCGGATAGAACTTGAACGGATTGAGGACCGTGCTCGGCGTCGCCGTCTGGCTCGCCAGGGCCGCGAGGAACTTCTGCTGGTTCTTCGTACGGGCGAGGTCGGACTCGGCGAACGCGTACCGGGTCCGTACGAACGCGAGCGCCTGCTCACCGTCGAGCGTCTGCTTCCCCGCCTGGAAGTCCGCGCCCGACTTCTTGTCCTTGAACGCCTTCGGGATGTCCATCTCGACCCCGCCGATCGCGTCCACGATGCCCGCGAAGCCCGCGAAACCGATCTCGGCGTAATGGTCGATGCGCAGGCCGGTGTTGTGCTCGACCGTGCGGACGAGCAGTTCGGGGCCGTCCTCCGCGTACGCCGCGTTCAGCTTGACGCGACGGCCCTGGTTCGGGAAGAGCTTGCCGGACTCGGAGCCCTTGAAGGAGGGGATCTCGACGTCCGAGTCGCGTGGCAGCGAGATCATCGTCGCGCCGCTGGAGCAGTCGGCGAGGATCATCATCGAGTCGGTGCGCTTGCCCTCCGCGGAGCCGGTGCGCAGTCGCTTCTTCTCCTCGGCCGACATGCCCTCACGGCTGTCCGAGCCGACGATCATATACGTCGTGCAGTCGCCCTCCTTCGGCCGCTCGATGACCTTGGAGAGGTCGACCTCGCGGCGCACCTTGCCGTCGGCCCAGAAGTAGGTGCCTATGGTGACCACGGCGAGCGTCGTCACCAGGACCAGCGAGCCGATTTTTATCCGGCGTCGCCAGTTCGGGGGCTGGCGGTAGGGCTGCGATCCGGGCGGGGCGCCGGGCGGGCCGCCCGGGTGGCCGGGGCCGTATCCGGGGCCATTTCCGGGTCCGTTTCCCGGGTTGTTGCCTGCGGGCGTCCCGTAGACCTGGCCCGTGTTGTAGCCGCTGTCGTAGGGGGCGTGCGAGCCGTACTCGTCGTGTCCCTGCGACTGCTGCTGCGGGACCGGTCGTCGCTGCACATGGCGCATCGCGCGAGCGCCTTCGGGCTGTGAGCCCTGGCTGCCGCGTCCGTATCCATCGGGCCAATCGTTCATGACGGTAAGTGTGCCGGGCCACACTCCGGCCCCAACAGGGCGTATGGGGTATCGGGTCAGGGCTGTTGCCAAGCTGATGCAATGCACCTGCCAGATCGCACGTACGTGACGCGGGTCGCCTTCCGGGGTGTCTGTGCCGGTCACATCTGTTCCGGATCCGCGCATAGGGTGGAGGGCATGACAGAACAGGCCGCGCGTTCGGAGTCCGCGATACCCGGCGGTCCGTACAGTCCGCACAGTCCGGGTACAGCGGGGGCATCGGGTACAGCGGAGGCATCGGCGTCACCGGGAATGCCGGGCAAGCCCACCGCCGCGTCCCGTACCACCCTGAGCCACATCATGACGGGCGGCGACACCAACCTCCTTGGGACGGTGCACGGTGGCGTGATCATGAAGCTGGTGGACGACGCCGCGGGCGCGGTCGCGGGCCGGCACTCGGGAGGGCCCGCCGTCACCGCCTCCATGGACGAGATGGTCTTCCTGGAACCGGTCAGGGTGGGTGACCTGGTTCATGTGAAGGCGCAGGTGAACTGGACCGGCCGGTCGTCGATGGAGGTCGGCGTACGCGTGATGGCCGAGCGCTGGAACGAGTCGACCCCCGCGCAGCAGGTGGGTTCGGCCTATCTGGTCTTCGCGGCGGTCGACGAGGAGGGCAAGCCCCGGCGCGTACCGCCCGTGATCCCGGAGACCGAGCGGGACAAGCGGCGCTACCAGGAAGCCCAGATCCGCCGCACCCACCGGCTCGCCCGCCGTCGCGCGATCAAGGAACTCCGGGAGAGGCGCGCGGCGGACGGCATGGAGGACCAGGAAGCGCCGTCACGGTAGCTCCGTCGGGCCGGTGGGGTTCGTGGCCTCAACCTGGTCCGTCGGTCCGTCGGTCCGTCGGTCCGTCGGTCCGTCGGGTCCGTCGCCCGGCCGATGCCCGCCGACGGCCACTTCCGGCCACCGGCATCGGCCACCGGGCTCCATGGCACTCTCAGGGGCAGACCACCTGGTCGCCCGTCACCGCCCCGAACTCGCCCTGGTAGGCGTTCTCCGCGCGGACCGGGACCACACTCTTGAAGTCCTTGCCCGCCGTCACCCGCAGGGTCTGGCCCTGGCCCTCCACCGGCCGCATCTCGCAGCCGCCCAGTGCCGTCGACAGCGACTTCGCCGAGCGGTCCCAGCGCGGGTCGTACGAGATGTAGGTGCGCGCGACCTCCGGGCCGTCGCCGTTCAGCGGGGCGCGGGTCGTGTTGAAGCCGGTGGCGCGCAGCCCGTCGTCCACCTTGCGGCCGAGGCCGTCCGAACGGGTGCCGTTGTAGACCTGCACCCGGATCTGCTGGGGGGAGACCTCCACCGGCTTGGCCTTCTGCGCCGACTTCTTCGCGCGCCCGGTCGCGAGCGGCTTGTCCTCGCGGATCATCTGGAAGAGGCGGTCCGCCTTCGCCCGGTCCCACTTCACCGCGGAGCCGATGCCCTTGACCTGGCCCATGGGGACGACCGGCACGGATGTGAACTCCGACGACGACGCCGAGAAGCCGCGCATCGCCCGGCCCAGGGCGAGCATCTCGTCCGTGCCGAAGTCCTGGTCGGCTCGTACGGAACCGAGCATCGTCGAGGAGACCTCACGGAACTTCACCGGATTCATCAGGATGCCGCTGCTGGTCGCCTGCTTGATCAGGGCGGCGAGGAAGCGCTGCTGGCGCTGCATCCGGCCCAGGTCGGACGCGGCGTCGACATGGCGGGAGCGGACGTACTGGAGGGCCTGGCCACCGTTCATCTTGTGCGTGCCCGCGGCGAGTTCGAGGCCGGTGTACTTGTCCTTCATCGGGCTGGTGGTACAGATCTCCACCCCGCCCATCGCGTCCACCGTCTTCATGAAGCTGGTGAAGTCGACCTCCAGATAGTGGTCGATCTTCACCTTGGTCATCTGCTCGACGGTCCGTACGGTCAGGGCCGGCCCGCCCTCCGCGTAGGCCGCGTTCAGCTTCACCGGATGCGCCTTGTGCTGGTCGCCGCTGTTCTGGTCGGTGTGCGGGGGAAGCTCGGCGTAGCTGTCGCGCGGCAGGCTCACCACGCTCGCCCGGTCACGGTCCCCCGAGATGTGGACCAGCATGATCGTGTCGGTGCAGTTGCAGGGCGCGCCGCCCAGTCGGTACTGCTCCTTCTCGCCCTTGGTGATCCGGTCGCGGCCGTCGGTGCCGACGAGCAGCAGATTCATGCCGCGACCGCTTTCGGGGCGGTTCTTCATGTCGCGGAAGGGGTCGACCCGGCTGATCCCGGTGTCCACCCCGGTCATCAGCGCGTGTCCGATCGCGCCCGCGCCCAGGACGACCACCGAGAACGTGGTGGCCGCCCGCAGGCCCCAGCGCGGCCGGCCGGCCGGTCGTCTGGTCCTGGTCCTTGGCCCTGGGCGCGGCCGGGGACGTGGGGAGTGGGGCGGTGTGGACACGAGACGGACACCTCCGGAAGCGGCTCGGGATGCGAGATACGGGACTCGTGAGGCCGGACCCCGGAACTCGGGCCCCGCACTCGGGACCCGGCACTCGTGATTCGGAACTCGTGATTCGAAACTCGTGATTCGGTACAGAGGGCTCGATACTCGGACGAGTGAGGACAGGTGCGGCTACAAGGGCGAATCCAGCACACCGTAGGCCGATATGATCGGCGGTAGGTCGCACCGCCCGGCCGCCGCGCTTCCGTGTCCCCCATTCGCGGTAACGTGGCGACTGATGAACGCCACACCGCCTGTCTCCGTGATCATGCCGGTCCTCAACGAGGAGCGGCATCTGCGCAACTCGGTCCGTCACATCCTCGACCAGGAGTACGACGGTGAGATGGAGGTGGTGATCGCGCTCGGCCCGTCCACGGACCGCACCGACGAGATCGCCGCCGAGCTGGTGCGGGAGGACTCACGGGTCCACACCGTGCCCAACCCCACCGGGCGCACGCCGGCCGCGCTGAACGCCGCCATCAAGGCGTCGAGTCACCCGATCGTGGTGCGCGTCGACGGGCACGGGATGCTCTCCGCGAACTACATCGCCACCGCCGTCCGGCTCCTGGAGGAGACCGGGGCGCAGAACGTCGGCGGGATCATGCACGCCGAGGGCGAGAACGACTGGGAGCACGCCGTCGCCGCCGCCATGACGTCGAAGATCGGCGTCGGGAACGCGGCCTTCCACACCGGTGGCGCGGCCGGACCGGCCGAGACGGTGTATCTGGGCGTCTTCCGGCGGGAGGCGCTGGAGCAGCAGGGCGGCTACAACGAGGAGTTCATCCGCGCCCAGGACTGGGAGCTGAACTTCCGGATCCGCGAGGCGGGCGGGAAGATCTGGTTCTCGCCGGAGCTGCGGGTGCAGTACCGCCCGCGGCCCTCCGTGCGCGCGCTCGCCAAGCAGTACAAGGACTACGGGCGCTGGCGTCATGTCGTCGCCCGCTACCACCAGGGCTCCATCAATCTGCGCTACCTCGCGCCGCCGGTCGCCGTGTGCGCGATCGCCGCCGGCGTCGTCGTGGGCGCGGCCCTCACTCCCTGGGGGCTGGTGATCCCCGCCGGATATCTGGCCGCGATCACCGCCGGGTCGGTGCCCGCGGGCAAGGGGCTGCCGCTGAAGGCGCGGGTGCGGATCCCGGTGGCCCTGGCGACCATGCATATGTCGTGGGGCTTCGGCTTCCTCACCAGTCCGCGCTCGCTGGCGAAGAAAGTCATCGCGAGCCGTCGGCCCTCGGTGCGGAGCGCCGCGTCCGCCTGAGCCGTACGGCCGGCCTGTTCCGTACGGCCGCCAGTTCCGTCGGCCCGTTCCGTACGGCCGCCAGTTCCCTGAGTGCGGCCGGGTCCTTACGGCTGTCCGGGGGCCTTCCCCCCTCGCCGACGCCGGACCCGGCCCAACCCAGCACGGGCCGGACCGGACCGGACCGGACCGGGCCGGGCCGGGCCGAGCCCGGCCCCGCACCGGCCGGCCCCGCGCGGCATCGTCGGCAGGAGACCGCTTTAGAAGGAGAAGCCCGGCTGAATCGGCATGCACGCCTTCTTGTCGTCACCCGCCAGCGGGTTCGCCGTCTCCGGTGTCTTGTCGTCCTTTTCGGCCGTCCGCTTCGGAAAGGCGTTGCCCTCACGCCAGTCCGAGCCCACGGTCAGGGTGATGCCGGCCGCCGCTCCATGGGAGTTCTCCGCCTTCTTCACCGATGTCAGCGGAATGCCGAGGGCCTTGGCGACCGCCTGTGCGTCGCCCTCCAGTTCGGCGGAGGAGTAGCGGATGACCGTCTGCTTCTGCGGGTTGCGGGTGGAGTCGGCCACCGTCCTGGTGAAGCCCTTCTCGCCCAGCAGACCCGCGACGACGGCCGCCCGGCCGCGCTGGGCGATCATGCCGTCTCCGTCGGTGCCGTTCTGCACCCGGACGGATATCTGCTCCGGCGGGGCGGCGGGATCCTGCGACACGGGAGGCGGCGAGGGCTTCTTCTTCGGGGTCTTCGCCCCCTTCCCGTCCAGGGGTATGTCCTCACGGACCATCCGGAACAACTGCTCGGCGTCGCCCGGCTTCGGCTCGACCTTGCCGTTGAAGCCCGGCATGCTCGAGTAGACGTTGGGCATCGTCGTCATCGTGATGCGCCCGGTCGGGACGCTCTTGAGCTCGTTGCCGATGTCGTACAGCTTCTTGACGGAGCCGATCCCCTCGTCCACGGTGAGCGCGCCGATCGCCGCCTCCGCGAGCTTGCGCAGCTTGTTGGGGTCGGTGAGCTTGGTGTTCGCCCGCAGTTCCCGGACCATCGAGTTCATGTACATGTGCTGGGCGCGCGTACGGGCGAGGTCGGTGCCGTCGTCGAAGCCGTACCGCGTACGCAGCCACTGGAGCGCCTGCTCGCCCTTGACCGGCGTGGTGCCCGCCTTCAGCTTCAGCCCGGAACCCTCGCCCTTGGCGTTGCGGGAGTGGACGTTCCTCTCGACACAGACCGGGACGCCCCCGATGGCGTCCGCCATGGAGACCACGCCCTCGAAGTCGATCATCATGAAGTGGTCGATGGTTATCCCGGTCAGCGCCACCCAGGTGGCGACCGTGCACCCCGGACCGCCGCGCCCCAGGGAGGTGTTCGTCAGCGTCCAGCCCGTCGCGGGGTACGTCTTGCCGCCGGGATCCTCGCACTTCGGTATCTTCACCACGGTGTCGCGCGGCATGCTGATCACCGAGATGTTGGAGCGGTCGGCCGAGAGATGCACCAGCATCTGCACATCGGCCAGCGGCGTGCCGCCGTAGGTCTCCTTGGCGCCGCCGAGCTTCTGGTTCGCCTCGGAGTCACGCGCGTCCGAACCGATCAGGAGAATGTTCAGCGGCGTCTGACCGGCGGCGTTGGCCTTGTGGCCCGGCATCTTGCCGCCGAGCGTCAGATCGTCCTTCTTGAGTTTGCTGTTGAGGTGCTCGTAGTAAAGGTAGCCCGCGCCGGCGGTGCCCAATATCAGCAGCGACAGAATGGCCGCGACCCATCTCAGGGCACGCCACTTCCCTCTCTTTCGAGGCTTTCCGGCTGCTCTGCCGCGTCTGCCACCCCGGCCCCCTTTGTGGGAGCTGCGGCGTCGGCCCGATGCCCGTGCCCCCGCGGAAGGATCCTCGGTACGACGTCCGAAAGCGCTCTCGCCCGCGGCGCTTCCTCCCGCGCTTTCTCCGTCGTACCGGCTCTCGTCCCACCCGAGATCACGGGGGTGCCGAACGCCGTCCTGAGTCCCCTTCCCCCGCACGCTTCTCTGTTCCACCCCTGAGCCCCCTGTGCTCATGCACGCCGTGCAGCCCGGAGCATCCGGGTCACTTGGCGCACACCTGTTTATCCGCTTCGACCTTTTGAATGCCTTCCGGCGTCTTTGCCGGTCCGGCGATGGGGAGGCCGGCGCCCTTGAAATCGCCGCCGAGGGTGAGCTTCATCGGCTCACGCCCCACAGCGTCCTCGGTGCCCTGCTGCAGAGCCGCGGCGGGCAGACCCATGAGGTCGGCGAGCTTGCGGGCCTGGTCAGCCTGGTTCGGCGCGTACTCCAGAGTCGTCTTGGCGATCTGCTGCGGGGCGTTGGCCTCATTGCTCGACTTCAGTACGCCCTGCTCCTGGAGCCATGTCAGCGTCCCGGACGCCGCTCCCTGCTTGCCGCTGCCGTTGTAGACCGCGACCCGGACGTCGGATGCCTGCGCCCTGGTCCCCTGAAGCGGTCCCGGCTGCTTCGCAGCGGCCTTCTCCTTCTTCTGCACCTCGGTGAGCGAGGTGTCGCTCTGAATCATCGAGAACAACGGCCTGGCCTTGCTCTCGTTGAGCAGTACCGTCGCGCCGTCCGTGTTGTCGACGACGGGCACGGTGGCGAAAGTGATGTTCTTCGGATTCACTTCCGCGAGTTCCATTCCCAGGTCCTGCAGCTTTTTGATGCTGCCTATGCCTGTGTCGACGGTGAGCGCTTTGGTAGCCGCCTGCGCCAGGTCCCACATTTTCGTCGGGCTGGTGAGCGTGTCGCCCGATTTCATCTTCCGGATCATCGAGCTGAGGAACTGCTGCTGGATCTCGATCCGGCTGAGGTCACCGCCGAAGCCCACCGAATGGCGTGTACGCACGAATGCCAGGGCCTCCTCGCCCTTCAGAACGTGCTTGCCCGCCGGAAGGTTCAGCTTGGAGTCCTTGTCATTGATGGGCTTGGCGAGACACACCTCGACCCCGCCCACCGCCGTCGACATCGTCTTCACCGCGTTGAAGTCGGCCATCATGAAGTGATCGACGGTGATCCCGGTCAGCTCCGTGACCGTTTTCATGGTGCAGCCCGGATCGCGTCCCGCCTGGCCGAGGCTCTCGTTGAACCGGGTGTTGCTGGTGCCGGGGATCGTCTTCGTGCCGTCGCCGGTCTTGGTCTCGCAGGACGGGATGTCGGTGATCAGATCCCTGGGGATGGAGAGCGCGGTCGCGTTCGTCCGGTCCTTGGAGACATGGAAGAGGATCGTGGTGTCGGCGTGTCCGGGGCTGTTGCGGTCTCCGTACGACTCATTGCCCGCACCGGTCCGTTTGTCGGTGCCGATCACCAGGATGTTCACGGCCTGGTCCTTCTTGAAGCCGCCCGATCCCGCGCTCCCGACATCGACCGTGCTGAGATTCGAGTCGAGCTGCTCGTAGACGAAGTACAGCCCCGCCGCGCCGGCCACGACGGCGAAGGCCACCACCCCGCCGGTCCACATCAGGACCTTCTTCTTGCGGGACTTCTTGGGCTGCTTGCGCTTGCGGCGGCCCGTGCCGCCACCGGGCGGATTCGTTCCTCCGGAGGCGTCTCCCGCGCGGCGCGATCGCTGCGCGGGCAGGTCGCGGCCCGGAGCGGCCGTCCGGCCCTCCGCCGCGTGCCCTTCGGGCGCGGTGCGTGGACCCGGCGTTCTCCTACCGGAGGTTCTCCTGGAGGTTCTCGAACGGGTCGAGGAGGTTTCAGGGCCCGCCGGCGACTGCGCTGGGGATTGGTCCAGTCGCAATTCGTAATTGCCGGTCTGCGGGTTGAGCACCCACTGGTCGGCGGGGTCGATCTCGTCCGCCCGCCCACGGCTCTGCGCATCCACGGTTTTCTGAATCCTCCGTCGCTGCCACGCGAAGCGCCTCCCCCGATGGGCGCCTGGTCTCTCGATCCAGCAGTGCACGACGCAAGCCGGAGTACCGGATCGCGCCACACTATCCGCCCAGTTCAACGCGGGGCGACGCCCATGCAAAATTCCTCGCACCTTACAAGCGGGCATTCCACCCAATCCGTATGGTGCGGACCTGTGCCTGGACATCGTTTTACTCACATAGGCCCACCGCCGCATTCGTACCGGAGAAGGAAGGCCGGGGACTCGGGGTACCGGAGCCGGTGTCGTTCGGCTTCCGTCGGGAATCCGCGCCCTTTTCCGCGTCCCCCGTCGTCCCGTCCCCCTCGGAGAGGCCGGAGCCTTCGGGCGGTACGACGGTGATCGGGGAGTCCTCGCGCAGTTGCTCGAAGAGCTGGGAGGCCGCCGGCTGCACCAGCTCGTCACGGTTGCGGTTCGCCGCGTACGGCTGCCGGGGCACCGTGAGGAACTGCACGCCCTCGGTGGGGATGCTGCGGATGGAGCGGGCCAGGTCGTACAGATCCCTGAGCGTGTCGAGTCCCGGATCCGTGGTCAGCGACTTGGTCGCCGCGTCCAGCACCGGGTAGAGCTTCGCCGGGTTGAGCAGTACGCCGTCGCTCTGCACCTTCTTCACCAGCGAGGCGAGGAAGTGCTGCTGGCGGCTCATGCGTTCGGTGTCGCTGCCGTCCCCGAGGGACTTCCGGGCGCGGACGAAACCGAGGGCCTGCTCGCCGTTCAGGGTCTGTTCGCCCGCGCGCAGCCTGAGCTTCGCGGCAGGGTCGTTCACCGGCTCCTTGAGACAGACCTCGACGCCGTCCACCGCGTCGACCATCTCTTTGAAGCCGCTGAAGTCCACCACCATGTGATGGTCGATCCGGACGCCGGTCATCCGCTCGACGGTGCGGATCGTGCAGGCCGCCCCGCCGATCTCGAACGCCGAGTTGAACTGGCCGAAGTGCTCGCGGGTACGGCTGCCGTCGGCACGGCGGCAGGCCGGGATGGTCGCCATCAGGTCGCGCGGCAGGGACACCGCGGTCGAACTCTGCCGGTCGGCGGCGATGTGCAGCAGGATCGCGGTGTCGGCGCGCTGGCTGCCGCCGTCGTCGCGGCCGTATCTGCTGTTGCCCTTGCCCGCGCGGCTGTCGGAGCCGAGCAGCAGGATGTTCTGGGCGTCGAGCACGATCGGGACGGGCCGCTCCTTCTCGTACGTCTGGAGTTCGGCCGCGGCGGTGGTGTCCGTGGTGATGTTGGCGTCGAGCTTCCGGTAGAACCACCAGGCCGCGCCGGAGGCGGCGAGCACGACGAGGGAGGTCCCGAGGGCGGCCCAGCGGATCCAGTGACGTTTCTTCCGAGGGGCTTCGCCGGCTCCGGCGCCGCCGTCGGGCTCCTGGGCGTCGGGCTCGGAGGACGCGGCGACTTTGGGCTCGACGGGGAGCGCGGGGGTGTGATGCCCGTGGCCGGACCTGTCGGGTGCGGACTTGTCGGGTGTGGACGCGTCCGGGGTGGGTGCGCCGCCGACGGAGGCGGCGGGTGCGGACGCGTCCGGGGCGGAAGCGTCGGATGTCTGCGCGTCGGAGCCGGATGTGCCGGGGGCGGACGCGCTTGCGCCGGACAGGCTGGAGTCGGACGTACCGGAGTCGGACGTACCGGAGTCGGGTCCGTCGCCGTCGCTGTCGCCGGATGGGCAGGTGCCGGGCGCGCGTCCGTCGGCGGCGGCGCCCCCGGCCTCCGGCCCGCCTCCTGCCGCGGCGTCCGCGCCCGCCGCGCGGTCATCCTCGGCCTCGCCACCCGGTTCGGGGGGCGGGCCGGCACTGTCCGTCACTTCTGCGTCCGTCCTTCATGGCGTCAGCGGCGCGCTGGACCGCCGATCTCAGGAGTAGACGGTTGAGCCGAGCGCTTGGTTGTGCGTTGAAACTTGCGTATCGCCGATCATCCACCGGAGTTGAGGACTGAGCCTGAGGGCTCGGCCCTTATGTGCGCCATGTGGGTGGATTTTGGACGCTTGTCGTACGGGAACGCCTGTCATGGCGCGGTGTTGGTGACCCGCTCGCTCTCGATCCGCTTCCGCAGGCCCTCCTCGGGCAGCTTCCCGAGGTGCCGGCAGAGCACCACCGAACCCCCGGCCGCGAGAGGCGCGTACAGCCCCGCCGAGAGTCCGGCCCACGAGCCGTACCCACGGCCCGTCAGCAGCCGGGACCCGCTCACCAGCCCCAGCTCCGCCGCGTCCGTGCGAGCCTGCCCGACCAACTGTGCCGCGCTCAGCTCCAGCCCGTCGACCGCGAGCGCGGGTGCCGCCGGGTCGACAGGGGCATACGGGGCGAATCGGTCACCCTGGCCCGGCACCTCCACCGCGTAGTCGGCGAAACCCTGCGGGGTCTGCGGGAACCGTCCGCCGAGGGGCCGCAGCGCCAGGGCCACGCGCTCCCCTGAGCAGGCGCGCGCCTCCTCCAGTGTGTCCGGGCCGCTGACGACGAGATCCGCGTCCGCCGGGTCGCCGCCGATCTGGACCGTCACGCCCACCGAGGAACAGGCGAGCAGCCAGACCGCGCTCTGCCAGTGCGCGGGGAGCAGCAACGCGAGCCGGTCTCCCGGACCGGCCGCGAGGTCGCCCTGGAGCAGATTGGATGTCTTGGCCACCCAATTGGCGAAGGTGGCGACGGACAATTCCACCCGCTCACCGGTAGCGTCGTCGTAGAAAGTGATCAAGGGGCGTGCCGGATCCGAGGCGAGCGCGGATCGCAGCAGGTCGGCGGGGGTACGGTCGCTGGCGTTCACCCGCGCAAGGGTACGCGCAGTGGCGCCGCCGACCCCTCGTACCGGGCGCGGCGTCCACCGGTCGGACCGATGGGCCGTCAGTTTTCTGGGGATTTCCGACATGCGGAAGTGGTGACTCCGTTTCAGGATCTCTTCATGCGTGGATTCCTGGCTTCAACGACCGGTGTCGCGGCTTCCGCCGCGCTTGTCCTCTCGCTGACCTCGGGCGCGGTTGCCGCCCCGGCACAGACCATCCCGCCACAAGCGATCCCGCCACAGGTGGTGCAGAAGCCGGACGTGGCCGGCTCCACCCAGTCGATTCCCCTGCCGGCGCTGCCGTCCTCGCCGTCCACCCGGTCGCTGGGACCCGCCGTACAGGAACGCGGTCTGCTCGAACAGAAGGTGAAGCCGTTCTCGCTGGTCGGCGTCGTCTGGAGCGACGCGCGCGCCGAACTGCACGGCACCGTCCAGATCCGCACGCGGTCGACCGGCTCCGGCAAGTGGTCGGGCTGGCAGGACGTCGAGACCCACACCGCCGAGCACGGAGCCGACCCCGCCACCGAGGAGGGCTCGTCGGCGAAGCTCCGCGGCGCCACCGCCCCGCTGTGGGTGGGCGCTTCGGACGGTGTGGAGGTACGGGTCAGGTCCGAGGCGGGTGAATCCGCGCCGCTGCCGGGAGGGATGCGCCTCGAACTGGTCGACCCCGGCCAGGAGCCGACCCCGGCCCGCGTCGCGCCGACGACGCGCGCGATGCCTCCGGCCGCGCTGCCCGCCCAGATGCCGGAGTCGGTACCGGAGTCGGTACCGGAGTCGGTGCCGGAGTCGGCACCCGAGGCGGCGCCCGCTTCAGTGGCGAAGTCCCTGCCCGCGTCCCTGCCCGCGTCCGTGTCAGCATCCCTGCCCGCCTCCCTGCCCGAACCGGGTCCCGCGGCGATGCGCCAGGCCATGCTCGAGAACGGGCGCGAGATCGCGGTCGCCGCGAAGAAGTACGTCGGTCCGCGTCCGCCGATCGTCACCCGCAAGAAGTGGGGTGCCAGCGAGTCGCTGCGGGAGAAGGGCTTCGTCTACACCGGCCCGGTGAAGGCGGCCTTCGTCCACCACACCGCCACCGGCAACGGGTACACCTGCAAGCAGGCTCCCTCCGTCCTCCGCAGTATCTACCGCTACCACGTCGTGAGCAGCGGCTGGCGCGATTTCGGCTACAACTTCGCCGTCGACAAGTGCGGGAACATCTACGAAGGCAGGGCGGGAGGCGTGACGATGCCGGTTCTCGGCGCCCACACGCTGGGATTCAACTCCAACAGCATGGGAATCGCCGTCCTCGGGACATATAGTCACACCAATCCGCCGACGGCCGTCGTGAACGCCGTTTCCCAGTTGACCGCTTGGAAGCTCGGGTTGTTCAAGGGCAACCCCAAGGGCAAGGTGACGCTGACGTCCGCGGGGAGTGACAAGTACAAGAAGGGCAGGAAGGTCCAGTTCAACGTCATCTCCGGGCACCGCGACGGATTCCGGACCGACTGCCCTGGAGCACGCCTCTACAACAAGCTCGGCACCATCCGGAGCGCCTCCGCGAAGTACCAGGGACGCCGCTGACCGGGGGTGTCACCCCAGCTGCGTACCTTCGGACGGCCTCCGGGGAGTGCCCGTCCCGACCCGAAATCAGGAAAGCAGAGACGACAAGGTGACAGAAGCGATCCTCCTGGTCGGGGGCAAGGGCACCCGCCTGCGCCCGCTCACCGTCAACACCCCGAAGCCGATGATCCCGGCGGCGGGCATCCCCTTCCTCACCCACCAGCTCGCGCGTGCGCGGGCGGCGGGTGTGGAACGGATCGTGCTGGCGACCTCGTATCTGGCCGAGGTCTTCGAGCCGTACTTCGGTGACGGCTCGTCCCTCGGCCTCCACCTGGAGTACGTCACCGAGAAGGAGCCGCTCGGCACCGGCGGCGCGATCCGCAATGTGGCGGACCGGCTGACGTCGGGCCCGGACGACCCCGTCCTCGTCTTCAACGGGGACATCCTGACCGGGCTCGACATCCGGGCGCTCGTCTCGACGCACGAGTCGTCGGGGGCGGATGTCTCCCTGCATCTGACACGGGTGGAGGACCCCCGAGCGTTCGGCCTGGTGCCGACCGACCCGGACGGCCGGGTGACGGCCTTTCTGGAGAAGCCCCAGACGCCCGAGGAGATCGTCACCGACCAGATCAACGCGGGGGCGTACGTCTTCCGGCGCTCCGTCATCGACACGATCCCCGTGGGCCGTCCGGTCTCCGTCGAGCGGGAGACCTTCCCGGACCTCCTCTCCTCCGGAGCGCATCTCCAGGGCATGGTCGACTCCACGTACTGGCTCGACCTCGGCACTCCGCACGCCTTCGTCCGCGGCTCCGCGGACCTGGTGCTCGGCCGGGCGCCGTCCCCGGCGGTGCCCGGCGCCCGCGGTGAGTGCCTCGTCCTGGAATCCGCCACCGTCGCACCGGACGCCAAGCTCACCGGCGGCACGGTGGTCTGCGAGGGCGCCGTCGTCGCGCCCGGCGCCATCGTCGACGGCAGTGTCGTCCTCGCGGGCGCGGTCGTCGAGGAGGGCGCGATGGTCTCCTCGTCCCTGGTCGGCGTCGGCGCCCGTGTGGGGTCGCGTACCGTCCTCTCGGGCACGGTCGTCGGCGACGGCGCGACCGTGGGAGCCGACAACGAACTCCGCGCGGGCGCGCGCGTCTGGTGCGACGCGGTCCTCCCGGCGGGCGCGGTGCGGTTCTCGTCGGACCAGTAGCTCGTCGGACCGGTAGACGTGCACGTGCACGTCACGGCACGTCATGTCAGCGGTGATGCGCACCGGCGGCCGTACGCGCAGGCGTACGCGACGGCCGGGCGCGGTGGCAGGGGCGGTCGCTCTCGGGGCGACCGCCCTCGCCTCTGCCGGGCGCGGGGAGGCGGAACCGGCCCGACGGACCGGACGCGCCCCCCGTCCTCGGCGCGCACACCGGATCCGCTCGCGTCCCGGAGGGAAGGCACCGTACGGCCGCCCTTTCCGGCGAGTTGCCGGGTGCAGGGTGCCGAGGCTGCCGCCGCACCGGACCGCCGCACGGTGAGGGGCCACTGCCCCGGTGCCGGGGCGGCGTTCTCCGTACGAAGCCACCGCGTCGGCATCGGACGACGCCTCGGGGCTGCCCGCCGCCCGCCCCTCCGAGGCCCCGCACCGGGCGGACGGTCCCGCCGGGCCGGATCGTTTCTCCCAAGGGGCCGCAGCGTGTGCAGCGTGTCAGGACAGACCACGGCCGTGCCCCGAACAGCGGTCGGTCACCCGTCTCCGCCCCCCGGCGGCCCGTACCGCCTACCCTCGTACGTGTCATCCCGCCGTACGACTCCGCCCGCACCGAGGACCCCGTGTCAGGACGCTTCTCACCACGCCCCCACCCCGTCGGCTCCCGCCGCGCCGGGAGCGGAAGCGTCCCCGCCCAGGGACCCGCGCTCGTCCGGCGGTGGACGCCTCCGGGCCCGCTCGACCTGGGGCTGGTGCTCGGCCCGTTGAGGCGAGGGCCGGCGGACCCCACGTTCCGGATGACCCGTGACGGGTCCGTATGGCGGGCCAGCAGGACCCCCGACGGACCCGGCACCCTGCGCGTACGGGCCGGTGGCGCGGGGGACGTGGAGGCCGAGGCGTGGGGGCCGGGCGCGCGGTGGTTGCTGGACGGGCTGCCCGCGTTGCTCGGGGCGGACGACGACCCCGACGCCTTCACCCCCAGACACCGGCTCGTCGCGCTCGCGCGGCACCGCAGGCCCGGACTCCGCCTCACCCGCACCGGCCTGGTGCTGGAGTCCCTCATTCCGTCGATCCTGGAGCAGAAGGTCACGACGGACGAGGCGTACCGGGCCTGGCGTCTCCTCGTCCGCGCCCACGGAGAGCCCGCGCCCGGCCCTGACACCCGGCTGTACGTGATGCCCGAGCCCCGTGCCTGGGCCCTCATCCCGTCCTGGGAGTGGCACCGCGCGGGCGTCGACGGCAAACGCGCCTCCGCCGTACTGCGCGCGGTCCGCGTCGCCCGCCGGATGGAGGAGGCCGCCGCCATGGAGCCCGAACAGGCCCGCGCCCGCCTTGAGTTGATCCCCGGGATCGGCCCGTGGACCTCCGCCGAGACCGTACAGCGCAGCAATGGCGCACCGGACGCCGTCACCGTCGGAGACCTGCATCTGCCGGGCATCGTCGGCTACGCCCTCGCGGGCGACCGTCACGCCGACGACGCGGCGATGCTCGAACTGCTCGCGCCGTACGAGGGCCAGCGGCATCGCGCGGCCCGCTTCATCCTCCTCAGCGGCCGTACGCCTCCGCGCCGTACGCCCAAGATGCCGCGCGTCGACATCGGACTGCTCTGAGGCCCAGGCCCAGGCCGGGGCCCGGCGTCCGCCACCGCTCCGGCACCGCTCAAGGCCCGGCGTCCGCCACCGCTCAGGGTGCCCGGCCCGGCCAGGCGTCCGGCACTGCTCCTGCCCCTGGCACCGCTCCCGGGACTGCTCCTGACCGGGTCCTGACCCGGCTCGTCTTCCGGCCCGGTCCTTATCCACCGACGCCGAGCCCATTCCCTCGCCCGGAGGCCCGGAACGCGGCCTACCGGATCGCGATGAACGCTCCGCCGTCCCGCGGCGGCCGTTCCTTCGGCGGCCCGGCCGCGTGCCCCACCGCCACCGCCCCCATCGGATCCCAGTCCTCCGGCAGCCGCAGCACATCCCGTACGACATCGCGGCAGAACATCGTCGAGGAGACCCACGCCGAACCGAGCCGTTCACCGGCCAGCGCCACCAGGAAGTTCTGTACGCCCGCGCCCGTCGCGACGACGAACATCTCGCGCTCGGCGCCGTCCCGCCGAGGGTCCCCGTAGTGGTGCGAGCCGTCCATCACCAGACAGGGCACGACCAGGTACGGGGCCCGGCGCAGCACCTCACCCCGGCGCACGCGCTTGGCGATGGACTCCTCCGACTTGCCGTCGTGCCGCAGGTCCGCGATCCACGCCTCCCGCATCGCGTCCAGCAACTCCTTGCGGGAGGAGGCGGATTCGAGGAGTACGAAACGCCAGGGCGTGGTGTGGTGCGGGGCGGGCGCGGTGACGGCCGCCGCGACGGCGCGGCGGACCGCACCCGGATCCACCGGCTCGTCCGTGAACTCCCGGACCGTACGCCGCTGGGTGACCGCCTCCCGTACCGCCTCGGACGTACCGAGCCGGAACATGTCCTCGGCCGCGGACCGCACCAGCGCGCGGGCACCCTCGGGAGCCGTGCCTTCGGGAGTCGCGCTTTCCAGAGCCGCGCTTTCCAGAGCCTCGTCGTACGCGGCCTGGCCCACGAGGTGCCCGAGGCCGCGTACGACCGCGACCGGCAGCCCGTGTGTCTTGCCCTTGACCAGATCACCGGCCGAGGCCAGTTCATCCGCGATCGCGGTGACCGTCGCGCTCAGGGGATTGCCGTGCGCGTCGGTCCCCCCGCGCAGATCGTGGAGGACCCGCACGCCGGCCGCGCCGATCGCGACATCGGTCAGACCGTTGCGCCAGGGCCGCCCGAAGGTGTCCGTGACGATCACCCCGACGTCCACGCCGAGCGCCGCCCGCAGCCCGTCGCGGATCGACCGCGCCGAGGCGTCGGGGTCGACGGGCAGCAGGAGCACCGTCCCGGCGGGGGTGTTGGACGCGTCCACCCCGGCGGCGGCCATCACCAGCCCCTGTCGGTTCTCGACGATACGGAGCGGTCCGCGCCGCGCCACCACCCGTACCGTCTCCGCGTCGATGGCGGCCTCACGGTCCGCGGCGGCGAGCACGCGCCCCTCCGCCTTGCTCACGATCTTGGAGGTGACGAGAAGGATGTCCCCGTCCGCCAGCCCCGGTCCGGCGGCCGCGGCGATCAGCGCGGCGAGATCGTCACCGGGCCGGACCTCGGGCAGCCCGCGCACCGCCGTCACCTGGTACGACGTCACTTCATGCGCCGCCGTCTCACCGGAAGCCACCTCACCGGAAGCCACGTCACCGGAAGCCAATCCACCGGAAGTCACGTCACGGGAGGTCACCTCGCCGGGCGAAGCCTCACCGGGTGTCACCTCATGCGTCGTCACCTCGCCGGACACCGCCTCACGCGCCGTCATGCCCGCACCTCCGACGCCAGCGCCAGGGCCTGCCGCGCCATCTCGGCCGCCGCGTCGACGTCCGTCATCAGCAGGGGCACGGCCCGGCAGCGGATCCCCGCCCCCTCGACCTCCGGGACCGCTCCCGCGTCCACGGTGTCGACGAGCCAGCCGTCCAGCAGCCCGGAGCCGTAGTGCGAGGCGACCGCGGCGGCCGTGGCCTCCACGCCGACCGCCGCGAGGACCTTGTCGGCCATGCCGCGCACCGGCGCGTTCCCGACGATGGGGGAGAGGCCCACCACCGGAACGCCCGCGTCCGCGATGGCCTCGCGGATGCCGGGCACCGCCAGGATCGTGCCGACGCTGACGACCGGGTTGGACGGCGGGAAGAGGATCACATCGGCCGAGGCGATCGCCTCCAGCACCCCCGGCGCCGGTTTCGCCTGGTCGGCGCCTACCGGCACGACCGCCTCCGCGGCCACGGAGGCCCGCAGCTTCACCCAGTACTCCTGGAAGTGGATGACCTTCCGCTCGCCGTCGATCTCGACGGCGACATGTGTCTCGACCCGGTCGTCGGACATCGGCAGCAGCCGGACGCCGAGGTTCCACCGGGTGCAGAGGGCTTCGGTGACGGCGCTGAGCGGATAGCCCGCGGAGAGCATCTGCGTACGGACGATATGGGTCGCGAAGTCGCGGTCCCCGAGTCCGAACCACTCAGGCCCCACCCCGTACGCCGCCAGCTCCTCCTTGACGCGGAAGCTCTCGTCCGTACGCCCCCAGCCCTGCTCCTCGTTGATGCCACCGCCGAGCGTGTACATCACGGTGTCGAGGTCGGGGCAGACCTTCAGTCCGAACAGATGGATGTCGTCGCCGGTGTTGCCGATCACCGTGACGTCCGCTTCGGGCGCGGCCTGCTTCAGACCGCGGAGGAAACGGGCGCCGCCGATGCCGCCGGCCAGAACCACAATGCGCATGAGCAGCAGTCTGTCAGGCGCGCGCGACGTCCTGGGCGGCCGGGGAGCACTGAGCGGTGTGCATCGGCATCTCGGTCAGGCCCGGATAGTAGATGTGCAGGGACACGGCGGGTTCGAGCGAGTCATTGACCACTTCGTGCACATAACCGGGCGCGAAGACCCGTCCCCAGCGCCCGCCGGAGGGGATCCCCGTCCCGGCCGTCAGCTTCCGCGTGGTGCTCCGGGCGTGCTCGGTGAGCTGCCCTTCGAGGACCGTCAGCACACCGGACGACGGTCCGTGGTCGTGCAGCCCACTGCCCTGCCCCGGCACCCACGACAGCAGCCACACCTCGTAGCCGGGTCCGGTGCGCAGCCGGTGGTACCAGCGCGTGGTCGCGTCGTACTCGACGAGAGGGGCCCACTGCGCGCGGTCGGCGGCGATCGAGCGGGCGAGCCCGGCGAAGTCGGCGACGGTGGTCGGGTGCTCGCGCGCGGGCTGGAGAAGGTGCTGTACGGACAGGATGTCGCCGGCGATCTGGAGATCGCTGTCGCTGTTCATGAAAACGGGATTCCTCAGCAGAGAACGTGGGGGGTTCGATGCGATGCGCGCTGATCCACGCAGGGGTGATCACAGGGGTGATCAGCGGAGGGGGAGCGAAAGGCGGAGCTGGAGCGCTACGGCATCAACAGCTGGAACAGCAACAGCAACAGCGAGCCTGGACAGCGCTGCGGAACCCACGGACGGGGGTCGCGAGAGGCGCGGAGGTCGCTTGCATGCACCCAAGGTGACGGCTGAGCCGCATTGATGTCAACTCATTGACCGGTTTGGCGGCAATGTTTCACCTCATCCGGTCACAGGGCGCGGAGAAAGGTTTGTGCAGCGGGCGACCAGGAGACATGGCGCAGCAACCGTGCCCTCGGCACCGACCGGCGCCGAACGCGTTCGTCAACGCTGGGGTGATCCTGTGACCGCACTGTGATCCGGATCGCTTCACCGGCTCGATCGCAACAAGATCGAACGCTTGGACGTCCTCCTCCGTAAGAGGGGAGGGTGCGGGAGATCGCGGGGCAGGTCGTCGGCAGGTGTCAGTTTTTGGTGATTTGAACACTTTCCGCATAGCCTTGGTTCCGCAGAGTGAATACGGGACCCAATAGCAGATCTTGGCTTGACTGGCCCGGATCCACACACTTGTAATTTCACTCGTGTCGTTCGGCCGAATCGATCACGGCAACATCACGGGGACGCCAAGACAGACGAGGGGCGCACATGACCGAGCTGTTCGAACAACTGCTGGTCGAAGACGCGGACGATGAAATCGGCTGGCAGGAGCGCGCGTTGTGCGCGCAGACCGATCCCGAGTCCTTCTTCCCCGAAAAAGGCGGATCCACCCGCGAGGCGAAAAAGGTCTGCCTCGCGTGTGAAGTCCGCTCGGAATGCCTTGAGTACGCCCTCGCCAACGATGAACGATTCGGCATCTGGGGCGGGCTGTCGGAGCGTGAGCGCCGACGGCTGAAGAAGGCGGCGGTCTGACGCACCGCCCGGACCGCCGGGTCGGAACAGCCGGGCCGAAAAGCTCGAACGATTCGAACACATCGAGCCGTCGAATTATCCGAACGCATCGAATTCATCGCGTTCGGGCGCGTACGGGTACGGGCGTTGTGCGCCCGATGGAGCCGCGCCACGGTCCGCCCCCGCGGCGGACCGTTCGCGTTTCCGCGCCGTGCGTCCCGGCGGGGTGCGATCAGCGCGTCGGCGGGATGCGTCGGGTGCGTCGGGTGCGATCGGTGCGTCGTGCGGCCCGCGTCCGGCGGACCGAGCCCTGCCCGGCGGACCGGCCGTAGCGGCGGCTTCTCCAGGCGGGGATGTCCAGGCGGGGATGTCCAGGGCGGAGAAGTCCGGGCCGGGCAGGTGTCGGCGTTCACGGCGCGCTGTCGCCGCGGGCCGCCGAGCGGGTCGGGCCCGCACTCCGACAGCGGCTCCGGTGCGCTCCGGCGTGACCTCGCGCCCACCTCGTATCTCGTATGAAGTCCGCTCTCGTATGAAGCCCGCGCCCGCCGACGGAGCCCGCGCCCCCGCGTACAGGGCCGCCCCGAGGCGTACGGAAGCATCCCGAGCCGTACGACCCCCTACGCACCCCATCCCCCTACGCACCCCACCCCACCCACCGCGCACCGCCCGGCTCCTGCCGGCAGCTCCCGTCTGCACCCCCGCCGCGGCCCTCCCCGTACCCAGGACGAGCACCGTCCAAGATGTGACCTCCGGCCCCGTTCCCGGGTTCCCGCACCGGTGACAGGGGCTTTCGCCGGGCCGCCGGGACGTCCGGGCTCCGCCTCCCCCGGAGCACTTCGGACCCCGGGGCTGATCCCTACCGTTAGTGTGGGGCCCCGTCCCAGACGCTTAGCGCCCCCAAGGGGCGACCCCCTGGCCGGAGGGCCCGTACCCCGATGTCCGCCACCACCGCCGCGTTCACCCCCGCGCATCCGCAGGAATTCCCGCGGCATGTCGTCACCGCCGTACTCGTCTCGCACGACGGCGCGCGCTGGCTTTCCGACACCCTCGCCGGGCTCCTCGGCCAGGAACGCCCTGTACAGAACGTCATCGCCGCCGACACCGGCAGCGCCGACGACTCCGCCCGGCTGCTCACCGAGGCGCTCGGCGCCCACCGCGTACTGCACCTGGCACGCCGTACCGGATTCGGCGCGGCCGTCGACGAGGCCGCCCGCACCGCCGGCGTACTCACCCCCGACGACCTGCCCTATCTGAAGCGTCCCAGCGGATGGGACCCGGTCACCAGGACCTGGCAGGACGAGGCGTACGACATGCCGGAACTGCCGCACGGCGAACCCGTGCAGTGGCTGTGGCTCCTCCATGACGACAGCGCGCCCGAGCCCGGCGCCCTCGCCGAACTCCTCCGCGTCGTCGACGGCGACGAGCACGCCGCGATCGTCGGCCCCAAACTTCGCGGCTGGTACGACCGCAAGCAACTCCTCGAAGCAGGCGTCTCCATCGCCAACAGCGGACGCCGCTGGACCGGCCTCGACCGCCGTGAACAGGACCAGGGTCAGCACGACCAGATCCGGTCGGTCCTCTCCGTCTCGTCCGCCGGAATGCTCATCCGCCGCGATGTCTTCGACCAGCTCGGCGGCTTCGACCGCCGCCTCCCGCTCATGCGCGACGACGTGGACCTCTGCTGGCGCGCCCACTCCGCCGGCCACCGCGTGCTCATCGCCCCCGACGCCGTCCTGCGGCACGCCGAGGCAGCCGCCCGCGAACGCCGCACCGTCGACTGCGCGGGCCGTTCCGTCGCCAACCCGCACCGCGTCGACAAGGCCGGAGCCGTCTACACCCTGCTCACCAACGCCCGCGCCGCCGCCCTCCCGTACATCCTGCTCCGTATCGCCCTCGGCACCCTGCTGCGCACCCTCGCCTACCTCGTCGGCAAGGCCCCCGGCCAGGCCGTCGACGAGGTCATGGGACTCTTCGGCACCCTTCTGCGCCCCGAGCGGATCTTCGCCGGACGCCGCGCGCGCAAGGCCGCCCGCGCGATCGACACCGCCGAACTGCGCCCCCTCTTCCCGCCGCCCGGCGCCACCGTCCGCGCCACCGTCGAACAGATCGCGAGCCATCTCGGCGGCGGCAACGACTCCGACTCCGGCGGCGGCTCCCGCCACGGCGCGGTCGAATCCGGCCCCGGCGGCGACGACGCCGACTTCCTGGAGATCGAGCAGTTCGCCCGGCTGAAGAAGATCGCCCGCCGACCCGCTCCCGTCCTCTTCGCCGTCCTCCTCATCGTCTCCGTCGTCGCCTGCCGAGGGCTCTTCGGCGGCGGCGCCCTCGCCGGCGGCGCCCTGCTGCCCGCACCCGCCGACGTGTCCGGCCTCTGGTCGCGTTACGCCGACGCCTGGCACCCCCTCGGCACCGGCGGCACCCAGACCGCGCCGCCCTACCTCGGCGTGCTCGCGGCCCTCTCCGCTCTCTTCCTCGGCTCCACCGGCTTCGCGCTGACCCTGCTGCTCGTCTGCTCGGTGCCGCTCGCCGGACTCACCGCGTACTTCGCCTCCCGGCCCCTCGTCAGCTCCCGGCTGCTGCGGGCCTGGGCGAGCATCGCGTACGCCTTCCTCCCCGCCGCCACCGGAGCGCTCGCCACCGGCCGGCTCGGCACCGCCGTCCTCGCGATCCTGCTGCCGCTGATCGCCCGCGCCGCCGTCGCCGCCCACGGATTCCACCGGAACGGCGAGGGAAGCAGGAGCGGCGAGGGAGGCCGGACCGGCCGGAGCGCCGACGCGGGCCGGGGCAGTTGGCGCGCCACCTGGGCGTACGCCCTGCTCCTGACGGTCACCATGGCGTTCACGCCCATCGTGTGGCCGCTCGCCGTCGTCCTCGGCCTCGGTGTACTCGTCGTACGCCGCGACGACCTCACCGCGTACGCCCTCCGCTTCCTCGCCGCCGTCGGCACCCCGGTACTCGTCCTAGCGCCCTGGTCGCTCACCCTGCTGACCGGCCCGTCCGCCTTCTTCCGCGAGGCCGGACTCGACATCGGCAGCGGAACCGCGTCCGGGGTCGACCTGCTCACCATCACCCCCGGCGGCCCCAAGGCGCTCGGCACGCTGCTCCTCATCGGCATCGTCCTCGCCGCGCTCTCCGCCCTGCTGCGCGAGGAGCGGCAGTTCGCGATCCGCGCCGCGTGGACCGTCGCCCTCGTCGGACTGGTCTTCGCGGTCGTCTCCAACGGCTCCGGCTGGGCCGGACCCGCGACCCTCGTCTACGGAACCGCCCTGATCGCCGCGACCGTGCTCGGCGCGGAACTGGGCCGCACCCGAGTCTCCTCCCAGAGCTTCGGCTGGCGTCAGCCCCTGGCCATCCTCGTCGCGGGCGCCGCCGGCCTCGCCCCCGTCTATCTCGCCGTCAGCTGGATGATCACCGGAGCCGCCGGGCCGCTGGAGCGCCGCGACCCCGTCCAGGTGCCCGCCTTCGTCGCGGAGGAGAGCATCACCCGCGACCAGCCGCGCACCCTGGTACTCGGCGGCGACTCGGCCGCCGAGGTTCCGTACACGCTGGTACGGGGATCGGGCGCCCGCCTCGGCGACGCCGAACTCGCGGAGGCGGGCGGCGGCAACGCCCGCCTCGACAAGATCGTCGCCAACCTCGTCGCGGGCTCCGGCGCGGACCAGTCCAGCCAGCTCAGCGGCTTCGCGATCCGCTATGTCCTCGTACGCGACGGAGCCCCGCTCCAGACCGGCCGCGTCCTGGACGCCACTCCGGGCCTGAGCCGCCTCAGCCAGCTCGACGGCAGCGCCCTGTGGCGCGTGGACCGCCAGGTCGCCCGCGTCACCATCACCGGGGCGGGCGACCCGCTGCCGGTGGCATCGGCCGCGGTCGACGCCCACGCCGAAATCCCGTCAGGCCCGGAAGGACGCGTCCTGCGGGTCGCCGACCGCGCCGACGAGGGCTGGCAGGCGTCCCTCAACGGCCGCCCTCTCAAGAAGAAGACCGTCGACGGCTGGGCCCAGGGCTTCGAACTCCCCGCCGACGGGGGCCGACTGGCTCTGACGTACGACGAGCCAGCCACCCACACCGTCTGGATCTGGGCCCAGGCGTTCCTCGCGCTCGTCCTGGTCGTGCTCGCCCTGCCCGGCAGGCGCAAGCAGGTCGACGACGACCTCCCGGAAGAGGCCGTCGCCGCCGTGCCCTCCCAGCCGGTGGACGGCGAGGGCCGCCGGGCCCGCAGACTCCGCGCCCAGGCGGAGGAGTCCGGTGGAACGTCGCAGCAGACCGCGGCCGACCCGGCGGACCCGTACACCGCGCAAGCCGTCGCCGACCCGTACGCCCAGCAGACCGGCCGGGTCCAGCAGACGCAGCAAGCACAGCAGACGCAGCAGACCCAGCAGGAACTGCCGGAACAGCGCCGGCACAGCGCCGACTGGGATCAGCGCATGGACGAGCAGGCCCAGCCGTACGCCGTGCCCGCCGTGCCCCACGGCCATGACCAGAGCCAGTACCCCCAGGACCAGGGTCAGGCGCAATACCAGGATCAGTACCAGTACGGAAGCGACGAGTACCAGCAGCGGTTCCCGTCCGACCGGTACTCCCTGGACCAGTACTCCTCGGACCCGTACTCCTCCGGCCCGTACCCCTCCGCGGGCGATCCGTACCCGAGCGGGTACGACCAGGGCCGGTACCAGCAGCACCAGCAGCACCAGCAGCCCTACCCATCCGGCCCGTACACCCCCGAACCCGACCGCAACACGGGCTACCACCCCGAACCCGACGCGACGCGAGGCGAGTCAGAGTGAAGCGCACGACCATCTCCCTGCTCGCGACCGCGACCGTCCTCGCCGTGATCACCGGGATCGCCTCGCTCACCACGCCCGACGGCGACAGCGGGAAGACCGACGCCAAGGCCCCGGCACTGCTCCCGGTCGAGCGCTCCAGTCTGCTCTGCCCCGCGCCCAGCGGCTCGGAGATCGCCGAGACCGTGTACACCTCCTTCACCCCCGCATCGGACGCGGGAGGCGACAGGCCGACGGGTACGGCCGACCTCACCACGTCGGCCTCGCCCCTCGCGGACCCCGGCACCGACCCGAAGAAGGCCGACACTTCAGACAAGGAAGCCAAGGAAGACAACGCCGACAAGGCCGAGAAGGCCGGGGAGAGCGCGAAGAACCGAGCGGCGGAGAAGCCGGTGGTCTCCCTCAAGGAGCCCGGCAAGCCCGTCGCCGCCGAGGCGAGCGGCGGTGACGCCCCCGCACTGGTCGGCACCGCCACCGGCGCTCTCGCACCCGGCTGGACCGCCCAGCAGACCACCACGGTCACCGCGGGCAGCGCGCGCGGACTGCTCGGCACCCCCTGCACCGGCCCTGACACCGGCTTCTGGTTCCCCGGCGCGTCCACCGCCAAGGAACGGCAGGACTACGTCCACCTCACCAACCCCGACGAAACCGCCGCCGTCGCCGACATCGAGCTGTACGGCAAGGACGGCGCACTCAAGACCACCGGCGGCGACGGCCTCCCTGTCCCCGCCGGATCCAGCGTCCCGATCCTGCTCTCCACCCTCACCGCCGAGGCCGCCCCGGACCTCACCGTCCGTGTCACGGTCCGCTCGGGCCGGCTCGGCGCGGCCCTGCGATCCGCCGAGGACAAGGCGGGCAGCGACTGGCTCAACGCCTCGGCCGACCCCTCGGGGACAGTCGTGCTCCCCGGCATTCCGGCCGACGCGACCTCCGTACGCCTGGTGGCCTTCGCACCGGGTGACGACGACGCCGATCTGAAGATCGAGCTCGCGGGCCCCGGCGGCAAGATCGTCCCGGCCGGGTTCGAGAGCCTCCGCGTCAAATCCCGCATGACCGCGAGCGTGGACCTCCGGGACGTCACCAAGGGCGAGGCCGGTTCTCTGATCCTCAGCCCGGCCCAGGCCGGGCGCGGTACTCCGGTCGTCGCGGCGCTGCGGGTCGTACGCGGCGAGGGCGCCAAACAGGAGATCGCCTTCATCCCGGCCGCCGCGCCCGTCGGCGCCCGGTCGAGCGTCGCGGACAACCGTGCCAAGGGCTCGACCCTCGCGCTCACCGCGCCCGGCGCCGCCGCCCAGGTCAAGGTCACCGCGTCGGCGGGGACCGAGGGAGGTACGCAGGTGGTGAAGACGTACACGGTCAAGGCGGGCACCACCCTGGCGGTCGCCGCTCCCGTGCCGGACGGCTTGAAGGGTTCGTACGCACTCACCGTCGAGACCACGTCCGGCGGCCCGGTCCACGCGTCGCGCATGCTTTCGCTGACCCAGGGCGGCGTCGAGATGTTCACGGTCCAGACGCTGCCGGACGACAAGGGCACGGTTGCGGTGCCCACGGCGCGGCAGGACCTCTCGGTCCTCGACGACTGAAATTCCGTGCCTCTGTAAGGCATTTCACGGCACTTCGCGGCACTTCACGGCGCTTCCGTACGGAGGCAAGGGGCGACGGGCGGCCCGGTTGTCCGATCGGCCCAGGGAGGCCGGCCGCTGATCGGCCCGTACGCGTGAGAGCCGTACGACATGCTCGTACGGCTCTCACGAACTGCTCAGAGACGGCTCCGCAGGGTTCAAGACCCGCCGTCCATCTGCCCCGCAGGGATCAAGACCCGACGTCCGTCTGTCCCGTCGGGTTCAGGAATCGGGCGACCGCAGCACGCGCAGATGTCCGCGGCGGGCGACTTCCAGCGGATCCGCCGTGCGCCGCCCTTTCTGGGCCTCGGCGGCCGGGCGTCCTTGCGGACGGGCGGCTTCCCGTACGGCGTTGGCGAGGGCTTCCAGATCGTCACCACTGGGCCGGGCCGGGGCCGAGCCGTCGGTGAGCCGTACGACGTCCCAGCCGCGCGGTGCGGTCAGACGCTCGCTGTGCTCGGCGCACAGGTCGTAGCAGTGGGGTTCGGCATAGGTGGCGAGCGGGCCGAGGACCGCCGTCGAATCGGCATAGACGTACGTCAGTGTCGCGACGGCGGGGCGGCCGCACGCGGTGCGCGAACATCGACGTACAGGGCTCACGAGGTTGGACGGTACCGCACTCTTGAACGGGCTGCGACGACTCTCCATCAGGTCACTCCACCGTGTCGTCGTGTGATTCCGGTTGTGCGAGGCTTTCGAAGAGCCGTTCTGACCTGCGGGTAAGGATCTCCGGGAGGAGCGGTGACAGCCGGTGAACCGGTCATGACGGGACGTAAATCAGGTCATTCGCCGTCCGCCCCGCGATCGCCGGAGCGCAGACAACCGACCTCAAGAGCCGCCGGAACGATCACTTGCCGACACACCGCTCTGCCCTCCCCTCGGCTCTCCTTCCCTGCTCTTCCTCTTCGCTTCCTCTTCGCTTCTTCTTCCCCTCATCCGGCTGTTCTTGCACGGTGTTTCCCGGTGTTCCTCGGTGTTCCTCGGGGCGCCTCCGGCGCTCTCCGGAAGGTTCCCGGGTACGTCCACGGTGTGCTTGCCTGATCGCCGTACGCTCCGGAGAGCTACCCTGCGTGAGTGATGGACAGTTCCGTACCGCCCAGCCCGAGCGAGCCGAGACGGCCTCGTCCGCCCGAGCCGAGGCCCCGCCGTCGCGATCGCCATGGCCGCGGTATGAGGGGCCCCGTCGCCCCGCCGCAGGTGCCCCTCGCGGCCAGCCGGTCGGAGACCTTCCGGGACCTGGTCCAGGACTCGGTGGAACGGCTGGAGCGCCGCTGGCCGCAACTGGCCGATGTGGACTTCCTCGTCATGGACGTGCCAGGCGTCCGGGAGGAGACTGTGCCGCTGGGCAGTTCGCTCGCCGCCGCGAAGGACCGGCCGGCCACGATCGTGGTCTACCGGCGGCCGGTCGAGATCCGGACGAAGAACCGCGAGGAACGTGCCCTCTTGGTGCACGAGGTCGTGGTGGAGCAGGTGGCGGAGCTGCTGGGGCTGGCCCCGGAGTCGGTCGACCCCCGTTACGGCCAAGAGTGACGTGTTCGGATAATTCGTGTTCCGATAACTTGGGGCGACCGCACAGAGACTCCGGAAGGGCTGGCCAGTGGTTGCTGATCTCTCGCAGATCGTGAAGGCGTACGACATTCGCGGGGTGGTGCCGGATCAGTGGGACGAGACGCTGGCCGAACTGTTCGGCGCGGCGTTCGTTCAGGTCACGGAGGCCGACGCCATCGTCGTCGGCCACGACATGCGCCCTTCGTCGCCCGGCCTCTCACAGGCGTTCGCACGCGGTGCCGCGGCGAGGGGTGCGGACGTCACCCTGATCGGGCTCTGCTCCACGGACCAGCTGTATTTCGCCTCCGGTCACCTCGGGCTGCCCGGCGCGATGTTCACCGCTTCGCACAACCCGGCGCAGTACAACGGCATCAAGATGTGCCGCGCGGGCGCGGCCCCCGTCGGCCAGGACACCGGCCTCGCGGAGATCCGCGAACTGGCGCAGACCTGGTCGTCGTCCGGAGCCCCCGCACCGGTCGCCACGACGGGCCGGATCACCGAGCACGAGACCCTCTCGGAGTACGCGGCCCATCTGCTGTCGCTCGTGGACCTGTCGGCGATGCGTCCGCTGAAGGTGGTCGTGGACGCGGGCAACGGCATGGGCGGCCACACGGTGCCCACCGTCTTCGAGTCGCTGCCCATCACCCTCGTACCGATGTACTTCGAACTCGACGGCACCTTCCCCAACCACGAGGCCAACCCGCTGGACCCGGCGAACATCGTCGACCTCCAGGAGCGCGTACGGGCCGAGGGAGCCGACATCGGGCTCGCGTTCGACGGCGACGCCGACCGCTGCTTCGTCGTGGACGAACGGGGCGAGGGCGTCTCGCCGTCCGCGATCACCGCCCTGGTCGCAGCCCGCGAACTGGCGAAACACCCCGGCGGCACGGTGATCCACAACCTGATCACCTCCTGGTCCGTCCCCGAGGTCGTCCGTGAAAACGGCGGTTCTCCCGTCCGTACGCGCGTGGGCCACTCCTTCATCAAGCAGGAAATGGCCCGCACCGGAGCCATCTTCGGCGGCGAACACTCGGCCCACTACTACTTCCGCGACTTCTGGAACGCCGATACGGGCATGCTCGCCGCGCTCCACGTCCTCGCCGCCCTCGGTACACAGGACAGGCCCCTGTCCCAACTGGTCGCCCAGTACGACCGCTACACCGGCTCCGGCGAGATCAACTCCACCGTGGCCGACCAGTCCGCCAGCGCCGACGCAGTTCGGGCCGCCTTCGAGTCCCGCCCCGACGTCGCCCTCGACGACCTCGACGGACTCACGGTCAACGCCCCCGACTGGTGGTTCAACCTCCGCCCCTCCAACACGGAACCTCTCCTCCGGCTGAACGTCGAGGCGCGCGACGAGTCCACGATGAGGAAGATCCGCGACGAGGTCCTGTCTCTGATCCGCGGAGTCTGACCCACCGCGCTCCCTCGCTCCCGCGCGTTGCTGTGCCCGGCCGCCCCCGCGCCGCTGTGCTTCCCGGCGGGGCGGGGGGCGGCGCGCGGCGGAGGCCGCCGTCTGCGATGGGGTACGCGGTACCCCACCGCAGACTTCGCCCGCACCTGGTTCTCCCGGTGCGGGGTGCGGGGTACGGAGTGTGTGTCGCCGTGCGCTGCCGAACCCGGATCCGCGTCACCGCCGCATGGCTCGGCGCGAGGCTGCCGCTCGGGGTGCGAAGGGTGCGCGGCCGCGCGGGGACGGGCGGGGACGGGCGGGAAATCCCCCGCCCGGCACCTCCCGACCCCCTCGGACACCTCAGCCCACCACGCCTGCGGCCGTACGCCGGCCGAACACCCGGCTTCCCGGCCGGCTCAGCCGACGCAGTCGGCCCGGCGGAGCCCGGCGGCGGACAAGACGCAAGCGGAACCTCCCGTACCCCCAGGGCGCGGCGCGCGTCTCCGCCCGGCGGTACGCTGACGTGGTCCGATCCAGCCGCCCGGCACCCCGCACCCGCGCCCCGTGTCGCCCGTTCGACCCGCCCAACCGGGCGACCGGACGGCGACCCGCCCGCCGGCCACAGAAGGGAACCCCGCACATGCCGCTCGAAGCCGGTCTCCTCGAAATCCTGGCCTGCCCCGCCTGTCACAGCCCTCTGAGCGACAGCAGCGCCGCGGACACCCCCGAACTGATCTGCACCGGCGAGGACTGCGGCCTCGCCTACCCCGTCCGGGACGGCATCCCCGTACTCCTCGTCGACGAAGCGCGTCGCCCAGGGGGATCGGTCTAAAGGTCTTTCGTCCGGGATCAGGCTGGTTCAGGGAGCGGGTCCGGTGGCGTGCGGTGCAGGGCGCAGGAGGGAGTCCGAGCCCTCAAAGCCAAGGGACGCCCCGGAGGCGAACTGAGCCCACAAAAACGAACGAGAGCCCTAAAGTAGGGCGCCATAGGCGATCCCCCGGCGATCGGAGACCCCACCCCATGCTCGACGAGTCGCTCCTCGACGACCCGGAAGCTCTGGCCCGCGCCGACCGCCGGGGACTGCTCCGCGGCGCCGCCGAAGCCGGGGCGAGAGTACGGACGGCCACCCGCCACGCAGCCGAAGCGGGAATCGCCGAGCTGAAGCCCGACGGCCGCCCCCGCGCCATCCTCATCGCGGGATCCGGTACCGCCGCCACCGGCGTCGCCGACCTGATCGGCGCCCTCGCCGGCGCCGGCGCCCCCGTCACCAGGCTGCACCCCACCGGCGTCGCCCACGCCGCGGGCGCCCTGCGCTGGACACTCCCCGGCTGGGCGGGCTCCGTCGACCTCCTCCTCGTCGCCACGACCGACGGCAGCGAACCCGGCCTCGAACTCCTCGCCGAACAGGCGTACCGCCGAGGCTGCACCGTCGTCGCCGTCGCCCCGCAAGGCACCCCGCTCACCGAAGCCGTCGGCGGCCGACACGGCGTCGTCGTCCCGATGGCCACCGCCCCGCACGAGCTGTACGAGGAGACCCAGGCGGCCAGCCCCGGCGCGCTGTGGGCGCTGTTCACCCCGCTGCTTGCGCTCCTCGACCGCGTCGGCCTCCTCGAAGCACCCCCGGAGACCCTCGCCAAGGTCGCCGACCGCCTCGACCGTGCCGCCGAGCGCTGCGGCCCCGCCATCGCCACCTACAGCAACCCGGCCAAGACGCTCGCAGCGGAACTGACCGACAGCCTCCCGCTGATCTGGACCGAAGGCGTGGGCGCGGCCCCTGCGGGCCGCCGCTTCGCGGCCGTACTGGCGGAGCTCGCCGGCCGCCCCGCCCTCGCCGCCGAACTCCCCGAGGCGCTGCCCGCCCACGGCGTACTGCTCGCGGGCGCCCTCGCCGCCGGCGCGGACCCGGAGGACTTCTTCCGCGACCGCGTGGAGGAACCGCAGGCCCTGCGCGCCCGTGTCGTCCTGCTGCGCGACCGCCCCACCGGCGGACTGACCGCCGCCCCCGCCGCCCGCGAACTCGCGCTCAGCCACGACACCCCGATCAGCGAGCTGGAACCGGAGGACGGCTCCGAGCTGGAGTCGATCGCCGAACTGCTCGCCGTCACCGACTTCGCCGCCGTCTACCTGGCGCTCGCGACTCCCGCCACGCCGTCCTAGTGCCGTGACCGGAAACGCTCACCGGCCCGCGACGCCCCGCACGGCGCTTCCCCCTCCGTGTCCTGCGGGCACGGGCGGTACCCCCAGCGTTGTCGGACCACCCGAGTCCGGCGAGCCCGCCGCGTACGGCGAATACGAGCCGCGGGCCTCCGCCTCACGCCGCACCGGACGCGCCTTACGCCGCACCGGACGCCGCGGGCCCACCGGCAGCCGCCTCCGGTCACCGCACCGACCAGTGCCGTGACGGGTGACATACGCACACCGGTGAACCCGGCGAACCCCCTCGGTCACAGCCCAGCCGCCGCCACAGCAGCGGATCGGCCCAGCAGGAGCAGGAGCGGACGGAACCCCGGCGGCAACAGTCCACCAGCTCGACGAACCCCTTACGACGAACTCCTTCCGACGAACCCCTTCCGAGGAACCCCGCCCGACGCGGGCAGTACCCCCGACCACCCCAGCGGCCACACCGACACGCGCGGGCACGCGCCGACGATCACAGCACGCCGCACCACGCAGAAAGAAGAACATGGACCGCCTCTCCAACACCGTGCGTCCGTACGCGTGGGGCTCCACGACCGCCATCCCGGAGCTGCTCGGCACCGCCCCCACCGGTGAACCCCAGGCCGAGATGTGGATGGGCGCCCACCCCGGCGCGCCCTCCCACCTCGACCGAGGTCCCCTCGACGAGGTCATCGCCGCCAACCCCGTGAGCGAACTCGGCGCCCCGACCATGGCCAAGTTCGGCCCCCGACTGCCGTTTCTGCTCAAACTCCTCGCCGCCGGCGCCCCGCTCTCCCTCCAGGTCCACCCGAACCTCGCGCAGGCGCAAGAGGGGTACGCCGCCGAGGAACGCGCGGGCATCCCGGTCGACTCCCCGCAGCGCAACTACAAGGACGCCAACCACAAACCCGAACTGATCTGCGCGCTCACCCCGTTCGACGGACTGTGCGGGTTCCGCACACCGCTCGCGGCCGCCGAACTCCTCGCCGGACTCGACGTCGACTCGCTGAAGCCGTACGTCGACGTGCTGCACGCCCACCCGGAGGAAGCCGCGCTCCGCGAGGTCCTGACCGCCGTGCTGACAGCCGACCGTCAGGAGATGGCGGACACGGTCACCGAAGCCGCCACGGCCGCGGACTGGCTCGGCGGCGACTACACCCCGTACGCGCAGATCGCACACCACTTCCCCGGCGACCCCGGTCTCATCGCCGCGATGCTGCTCAACCACGTCCGACTGCAGCCCGGTGAAGCCCTGTTCCTCGGCTCCGGAGTCCCCCACGCGTACTTGAGCGGCCTCGGCATCGAGATCATGGCGAACTCGGACAACGTCCTGCGCTGCGGCCTCACCCCCAAGCATGTGGACGTTCCCGAACTCCTGCGCGTCGTCCGCTTCGAACCGGCCGACCCCGCGATCCTGCGCCCCGAGGCGTCACCGGCCGGCGAAGAGGTGTACGACGCGCCGATCGACGAGTTCCGGCTCTCCCGCTATCTCCTCGCGCGCGACGCGAAGCCGCGTGACATCACCGCGCCCACCCCGCAGATCCTGCTCTGCACGTCGGGAGGCGTCAGAGCGGGCGAACTGACGCTCGGGCCGGGCGAGTCGGCATTCGTCCCCGCAGGGGACGAAGTGGAGATCTCGGGCGCGGAGGGCGGCGGCGGGACCCTCTACCGCGCGACCGTCGCGATCTGACGCGAACCTGCCCGTCGGCCCTGCGACAATGGCGCACCGCGCGGCTCGGGCGAGGCACGTCCGGCGCGCGGTGACCGAGGCACCACCGCCACGAAGGGACATCCGGCACACATGAGCGCGTCAGGCGGAACCAAGGCGATCGTGGCGGCACTCGCCGCCAACCTCGCAATCGCGGCGGCGAAGTTCGTCGCGTTTCTGTTCAGCGGCTCGTCGTCGATGCTCGCCGAGAGCGTCCACTCGCTCGCGGACTCCGGCAACCAGGGACTGCTGCTCGTCGGCGGCAAGAGAGCCACCCGCGAAGCGACCCCGCAGCATCCTTTCGGCTACGGACGCGAGCGCTATATCTACGCCTTCCTCGTCTCCATCGTCCTCTTCTCGGTCGGCGGCATGTTCGCCATCTACGAGGGCTACGAGAAGATCAAGCACCCGCACGAGATCGAGCACTGGTACTGGCCCGTCGGCGTCCTCGTCTTCGCGATCATCGCCGAGATGTTCTCCTTCCGGATGGCCATCAAGGAGTCCAACGCGCTGCGCGGCAAGCAGTCCTGGACCGACTTCGTACGCCACGCCAAGGCCCCCGAACTCCCCGTCGTACTTCTCGAAGACCTCGGCGCGCTGGTCGGTCTGATCCTCGCGCTCTGCGGTGTCAGCCTCGCCCTGGCGACGGGCAACGGCGTGTGGGACGGCATCGGCACGCTCTGCATCGGCGTACTGCTCATCCTCATCGCGCTCGTCCTCGCCGTCGAGACGAAGTCGCTGCTGCTGGGCGAGTCCGCGGGTATCGACGAGGTGCGGAAGATCGAGGGCGCGGTCGTCGACGGCGAGACCGTCACCAGCCTCATCCACATGCGTACGCTCCACCTCGGCCCCGACGAACTGCTCGTCGCCGCGAAGATCGCGGTACGCCGGGACAGCACCGCTGCCGGGATCGCCGAAGCGATCAACGCGGCCGAGGACCGCATCCGCACCGCCGTCCCCATCGCGCGCGTGATCTATCTGGAGCCGGACATCTACAGCGAGTCGGCGGCAGCGGCGGGTCTGAACCCGGCGAAGTCCCCGGGCGGCCCGGCCCCGGATACCGCCCACTGATCCCGCACGACCGAGCGCCGATCCGCCGCGCCGGACCCAACACGCCGGCTCCAGTACGACGGATCGGCACGGCGCGTCCATTACGGCAGGTCCAGTCCGAGTACGGCGGATCCAGTACGAGTAGTGCGAGCAGTACGAGTAGTACGAGCAGCGCCCCAGGTGAACCACATGGGCTCCGGGACCCCGCCGCTGCCCAGGGGCCGACTCCGCTCACCCAAGCCGACACGGGCACCGGAACCGTCCGGAAAACCCCGCCTTCCCACCCCGATGTGGCCGGATCCCGCACCCGGCGGGCTGGGGCACGCACCACCGACCGGTGTAGATTCGTGACCAGTCAGACGTCGCTGCTGATGGCGGTCGGGCGGTTCTCCTCGGGGGACCGGCCGAGGGAGAGAGGGCCTCCGACGGACTGCGCTGCGAGTGGTCCGGGCATTCGTGTGCCCGCCACCGCGGAGTCAGCCGTACCCACCCTCGACCCACACCACGAGGAGCAGCCCGCCATGACGACCGTCGCCACCAGCCAGGACTTCAAGGTCGCCGACCTCTCCCTCGCCGCATTCGGCCGCAAGGAGATCACCCTCGCCGAGCACGAGATGCCCGGCCTGATGTCGATCCGCAAGGAGAACGCCGAGCGGCAGCCGCTCGCCGGCGCCCGCATCACCGGGTCCCTGCACATGACGGTGCAGACCGCCGTACTCATCGAGACCCTGGTCGCCCTCGGCGCCGAGGTCCGCTGGGCCTCCTGCAACATCTTCTCCACTCAAGACCACGCTGCCGCCGCCATCGCGGTCGGCCCGAACGGCACCCCGGACGACCCCCAGGGCGTCCCCGTCTTCGCCTGGAAGGGCGAGACGCTGGAGGAGTACTGGTGGTGCACGGAGCAGGCCCTCACCTGGCCCGACACGCCCACCGGCGGCCCGAACATGATCCTCGACGACGGCGGTGACGCGACGCTCCTCGTCCACAAGGGCGTCGAGTTCGAGAAGGCCGGCGAGGCCCCCGACCCGTCGACGGCGGACAGCGAGGAGTTCGCCCACATCCTCACCCTGCTGAACCGCACCCTCTCCGAGAACCCGCAGAAGTGGACCCGCCTCGCGTCCGAGATCCGCGGCGTCACCGAAGAGACCACCACCGGTGTTCACCGTCTGTACGAGATGCACCGCGACGGCAACCTCCTTTTCCCGGCGATCAACGTCAATGACGCCGTCACCAAGTCGAAGTTCGACAACAAGTACGGCTGCCGCCACTCCCTGGTGGACGGCATCAACCGCGCCACCGACGTCCTCATCGGCGGCAAGGTCGCCGTGGTCTGCGGCTACGGCGACGTCGGCAAGGGCTGCGCGGAGTCCCTGCGCGGCCAGGGCGCCCGCGTGATCATCACCGAGATCGACCCCATCTGCGCCCTTCAGGCGGCGATGGACGGGTACCAGGTCACCACCCTCGACGAAGTCGTGGACAAGGCGGACCTGTTCATCACCACCACGGGCAACAAGGACATCATCATGGCCGCGGACATGGCCAAGATGAAGCACCAGGCCATCGTCGGGAACATCGGCCACTTCGACAACGAGATCGACATGGCCGGCCTGGCCAAGATCCCGGGCATCGTGAAGGACGAGGTCAAGCCGCAGGTCCACACCTGGACCTTCCCGGACGGCAAGGTCATCATCGTGCTCTCCGAAGGACGCCTGCTGAACCTGGGCAACGCCACCGGTCACCCCTCGTTCGTGATGTCCAACAGCTTCGCGGACCAGACCCTGGCGCAGATCGAGCTGTTCACCAAGCCGCAGGAGTACCCGACCGACGTCTATGTGCTGCCCAAGCACCTCGACGAGAAGGTCGCCCGACTGCACCTGGACGCGCTCGGCGTGAAGCTGACCACGCTCCGTCCCGAGCAGGCCGCCTACATCGGCGTCGAGGTCGAGGGCCCGTACAAGCCCGACCACTACCGCTACTGACGGAGTACTGACCGCGCCCGCACGCCCGCCGTCTGCTGCCGCCACCACGCACCCGGCTTCACGGCCCGGCCGGTGACGAGCGACCGCGGATCAGCCAATCCCAGAGGTACTCGGCAGGCCCCCGCACCCCCGTGTCGGGGGCCTGCCCGTACCTCCCCCTACGCCCAGGCTCTCCATCGCGTTCACGAAGTCCGGCAGAGCCCGGCAGGTTCCGCGAGAGCCGTCACCGCGAACGGCGCCTCACGACAGCCCCACCGCACAAGGACTCCGACGCTCATGCCCCGCGGCCGATATTCGCTCTACGATCCGCACGATCGCACCCCTCTCGGCGAAGAACACTTCCAGTGCGCACCGGGCCCCTCCGGCTGGCGCTACGTCTCCCAGATCACCACCCCTTCCGGCGACCACACCGGTTCTGTCGATCTCGCCCTGGACGAACTCGGCCGCCCCCTACGTCTCGAACTCCACGCCGCGAGCTGGCAGGTCCGCGGTGCCGCCCTCGACGGCGTCACCTGGGTCCGCACCGACCCCACCGGCACCCACGCGACCGAAGGCAATGCCCGCGCCCACGCCTTCACCGGCGCATCCCCCGCATTCCTCATCGCGATCACTCGTCTGCTGCGTCTCACCCCCGATTCCCCCGCGACACGCGTCCGCCTCGTCGCGTTCACGGATCCGGTCCTCGCTCCCCGTACCCTCGACCAGTCCTGGGCCCTGATGAACAGTGAAGCGCACGCCACTGACAACGGCCCTCTGATCGTGGACGAATACCAGGTCAGCGCCCTGGACACGGGGGAACAGCACACCGTCCACATCGCCGGTGACGTGGTCCTCGCGGCACCCGGCATCGAACTCGAAGACCTCGAAACCCCGCCGTCGGCCTTTCCCCGCCCCGCTCCCTGACGACGGCCTCGCGACCTTCGTCGCCCTCACCGCCCATTGGCGACCCCACCGCCCATCGGCGACGACGGCACCACAACCACCGGCCAACCCACCGGCCCGAGATCTACGAGGGAGGGACGAACCCCGTCCCCGGCCTGGCCCGCCCGGCCTCGCCCGAGGCGTCCGCCTGCCCCTCCGCCTCCGGCTGTGACTGAGACTGCTCCCGCGTCACCGGACCCGGGACCGGCCGCACGGCCGAGCCGTGCCCATGCTGCCTCGCAAGCTCACCCTGCGGGCTCGTCTCAGGCGTCTCAAGCGTCCAGACCGACCCACGGACACCCGCGCCACCCATGACATCGGGAGCGCCCCCGGCCTCGGGGACCGGAGCAACCGCGGAGCCCGGATATCCGCCCTCACCGGACACAGCCCCGTCACCGGGGCCGAAACCGACACCGGTCGCGTATGCGGCGGCTCCGCCACCGCCGGGCCGGCTCCCGAACGCCCGCCGGGCGTCCCGTACCTGCCGCTCGTTGACCACAGCCGCCACATACGCCGCCGGTGCCACCCCCTCGGGAGCGGGCGCGCCCGTACGCTCCGCCAGCTCAGCGGCGAGCCGCTGAGCCATCGACCAGCTCACGGCCGGATCCAGCTGCCGCATCCTCATCAAGTACTGACGTATCGCAAGCCACAGCTCATCCGGCACCCCGGACAGGTCCAGCTCCGCGAACCGCCCCACGAGCCACGGCGGGGGAGGCGGCACCACTCCCACGCGCGCCGCGGGCACCCGCTCCCGTACGACCAGCGTCCCCGCGAACACATCCCCGACCCGCCGCCCTCGCGCCGACACCAGCGAGGCGATGCAGGCGACGACCCCGAACGTCATCAGGATCTCCACCATCCCCATCGCCCCACGCACCAGCGCGTGCCGGAACCGGATCGGGCCTCCGTCGTCCCGCACCACCCGCAGTCCACAGGCCAGCTTCCCCAGCGAACGCCCACGACTGAGGGTCTCCACGACTATCGGCACCCCTACCAGGACCAGCAGAGACGTGGCGATCGACACCGCCGCGAAAGCGGCGTCGTCCAGCGAGGAGGTCGTCAGCGTCAGAACCACCGAGATCGCGACGTAGGCGCCGACCACCACCAGCAGGTCGATCACGATGGCGAGTGCACGACTCGGCAGTTTCGCCGGCTGCAGCCCGAGGACGACAGCGTCCCCCGTCACCAGAGCACTCACCGATGCCGCCTCCCGCCTCCCGCGTCGACCTTCCCCGCCCCGTGCGCGCCCAGTCTGCCAAGCTGACCCGCAGAGCGCCGCAGTAGTACGAACGTACGCCCCCAGTGCCTGGAGCAGCAGCCGACATGGACCTCGATGTCTTTGTGACCGCCCACCGTGCCGAGTGGGACCGCCTCGACGAACTCCTGCGCCGGGGCCGCCGTCTCACCGGAGCCGAGGCCGATGAACTCGTCGACCTCTACCAGCGCACGGCGACCCACCTCTCTCTGATCCAGTCCAGCGCCCCCGACCCGATGCTGACGGGCCGGCTCACCCAGCTCGTCGCCCGCGCCCGCTCCACGGTGACCGGCACTCGGCGCGCCACCTGGCGTGACGCGGTCCGCTTCCTCAGCGCGGGTTTCCCGGCAGCCGTCTACCGTTCGCGTCACTGGTGGATACCGACCGCGGTCCTGTCCACCCTCGTGGCCGCGGTCATCGGCTGGTGGATCGCCGCGCATCCCGAGGTCCAGGCGGCGATCGCAGCCCCCGCCGAACTCCGCGAGATGACCCGTCCCGGCGGCGAGTACGAGACGTACTACTCCAGCAACCCGGCGGCCTCCTTCGCGGCCCAGGTCTGGACGAACAACGCCCAGGCAGCCGCCATGTGCCTCACCCTGGGTGCGTTCCTGTGCCTCCCCGTGATCTGGATCCTCTTCCTGAACATGCTGAACCTCGGCGTGGGCATCGGCCTGATGTCCTCGGCCGACCGCCTCGATGTGTTCCTCGGCCTCGTCCTTCCCCACGGGCTCCTCGAACTGACCGCCGTCTTCGTCGCCGCCGGCACGGGCCTCCGCCTCGGCTGGACGCTCATCGACCCCGGCCCTCTCTCCCGCCGCACCGCCCTCGCCCAGCAGGGACGCGCCGCGCTCGGCATGGCCATCGGCCTGGCCCTAGTCCTCTTCGTATCCGGCGTGATCGAAGGCTTCGTCACCCCTTCCGGCCTGCCCACCTGGGCCCGCATCTCCATCGGTATCGCCGCCGAGCTGGCCTTCCTCGCATACGTCTACGTCCTGGGCGGACGAGCGGCCCGCGCGGGCGAATCCGGTGACGTCGACGCCGCGGAACGTAGCGCCCGGCTTCCGGTCGCAGCCTGATGTGCGTCCGACCCCTCTGACCTGCTACTGTCCTCTTCTGTCCACAGAGCTGTTGACACGGCTCACGTGGGGAGGTAGATTCAAACGGTTGCCTCGGATTGGACATCATCCAGCGCAACCGATAGCGTCTCTCTCGCTCTCAACGGAAAGATCAGATTTCCGCAGAGCCAATCGACCTCTTATCCGGATCGTGAAGGCTGATTCGCTCAGTCTAAAAGCTTCTGATAATGTCGGCACCGCCGAAAGGCAAAAGGCTTCTCCAATCGGCCGCTCGATCGAAATTCCAAGCCGGAAACGGAATGGGAAAAAGGTCTGGTAAGGTTGGAAACGCA
>NZ_JBSGAW010000043.1:0-57124 GCF_053600955.1 Streptomyces sp. NPDC004838
TGGCGTTGAACTCCGATCGTCATCATGAGTTCTTCTTCGCGTGCTGGTGGATGGGGGCGGTGGCGAGTCCGGTGAACGTCCGCTGGTCGCCTGCCGAGATCTCGTATGCGTTGGAGGATTCGGGTACGGGGGTGCTGTTGGTGGACGATGCGTTCGTGCCGCTTGTTCCGCGGTTGCGGGAGCTGTGTCCCGGTCTGCGGACGCTGGTCTACTGCGGTGAGGGTCCGGTGCCCGAGGGCATGGTGGGTTACGAGGATCTGGTGGCCGCCGCCGAGCCGGTGGAGGATGTTCGCCGTGGTGGGGACGAGGTGGCCCTGCTGCTGTACACCGGCGGCACCACAGGACTCCCCAAAGGGGTGATGATCAGCCACCGGAGCCTGCTGACCAGCCTGTTCGGCTCCATCCTGGCCAACAAGGCGGCGGAGCGAGGAGGGGTCACCCTGCTGACCGCGCCGCTCTTCCACATCGCGGCGTTCCTCAGCTGGTACTCCCAGGCCGTGATCGGTGGCACCCTGGTCTTCCTCCCGGTCTTCTCGGCGGAGGGTTTCCTGGACGCGGTGCAGCGGCATCGGGTGACCACCTGCATCCTGGTGCCGGTGATGGTCCAGATGGTCTGCGAGCACCCGGAGTTCGGTTCGTACGACGTCAGCGGTCTGGAGACCGTCACCTACGGTGGCGCGGGCAGCCCGCAGAGTCTCCTGGACGAGGCCATGAAGGCTTTCCCACGGGCCCGTTTCACCCAGGGCTACGGCCTGACGGAGACCGGTGTGCTCACCATGCTCGCCCACGAGGACCATGTGCGGGGCGGTCCCCGGCTGCGTTCGGCGGGGCGTGCCACTCCTTCGGTGGAGCTCGCCGTCATGGGTCCGGACGGGGGCGTGCTTGAGCCGGGCGAGGTCGGGGAGGTGGTGACTCGGGGTGGGCATGTGATGGCGGGGTACTGGGGGAAGCCGGAGCAGACCGCTGAGGTGCTGCGGGACGGCTGGCTGCACACCGGTGACGGTGGCTATCTGGACGAGGAGGGCTACCTCTACATCGTCGACCGGCTCAAGGACATGATCATCACGGGTGGGGAGAACGTGTACTCCGCCGAGGTGGAGAACGCTGTGGCCTCGCATCCGGATGTGGCGTCCTGTGCGGTGATCGGTGTGCCCGACGAGGAGTGGGGCGAGCGGGTGCACGCCGTGGTCGTGCTGCGGCCTGGGCGGACCTCCACCGGGCAGGAGATCCGGGCCCACGTCAAAGCCCTGATCGCCGGTTACAAGGCCCCCCGGTCGGTCGAGTTCGTCGACGCGCTGCCGATGTCGGCCGCAGGGAAGATCCTCAAGCGCGAACTCCGCGACACCCACCAGAACTGAACACACCGCTGCCGCGACGGAAACCACAACCGAAGGCGCACCCGGTCGCCCGCGTCCACGCCGACGTCCGGGCCGATCGGACCCACGGTGGCGCGCGCGGCGGTCACGAAGACCATCACCGCCAAGGGCCCCCGCGGGCGGTGGGGACGGCCGCCGACCCGCCCAGCGTTCGCCCCTGGGCGGGTTCGGTACTCTGAGGGGCACTTCGGAGCCCCGTCGTGCGGACGCGGGGCGCACCGGCGCCGGCAAGAGGGAGCAGAACGTGGCAGCGCGCAGGCCGCCGAACCGCAAAGCGCTGATCCGCGTCGCGGCCGCCGAGCTGTTCCTGGAGCGCGGCTACCACAACGTCTCCGTCGCCGATGTGGCCGAGGCCCTGGGCATCACCGCGTCCGCGCTCTACTACCACTACCGCAACAAGCAGGAGCTGCTGCTGTGGGCCGTCCTGGACTGCCTGGACAGCGTCGACGCGCTGGTCCGGGAGGCAGCTGACCTGGAGGAGGCCCTGCGGTCCCTGGCGGCGTTCGTCACCAGGCCGCGGAGCGTCTTCGCCATCTGGGAGCGCGAGGCGCGCAACCTCGACGGCTCGGAGCGGGACGTGATCCGAGAGCGCGAGTTCGAGGTGGTGGCCCATCTGGTTCCGCTGCTGAGGACGGCCCGCCCCGACCTCGGCGGGCCGGAGGCCGAACTGGTGGCCCGCGCCGTATTCGGAGTCCTGGGCAGCCGCTCCCGGCACCGGCTCTCCCTGTCACGCCGCAGGGACCAGCAGTTGATGTTCCGCCTGGCCCGGGCTGCCGCCCACTGCGAGTTCTCCGCGGCCGACCGGCCCGCGGGGAACGGACCCGCCGCGTCCGGCAGCGGGCTCCGGATCCCCCGGCGCGAGCAACTGCTCACCGCGGCGGTCCGGCTCTTCGACGAGCGCGGCTACCAGTCGGTGACCATGGCCGACATCGGCGAGGCCGCCGGCATCGTCGCCTCCGGCGTGTACAGGCACTTCCCCAGCAAGACCGACCTGCTGGTGACCGCCATGAACCGCGGCGGGGAGAGGATACGAGCCTCCGCCGATCAGGCGCTGGCGCAGGCGAGGGATCCGCGGGAGGCCCTCGAACTGCTGCTCCGGGCCCATAGCGCGGTGGCGAGCGAGCACCGGCACCTGGACGGCATCCTGACCAACGAACGCGATCAGCTCCCCGAGAAGGAACGCACCGCCCTCCGGCGCCTCCAGGCGGACTACCAGGACGTCTGGGCCCAGGCCCTCGACGCGGTCCTCCCGGGGCGGGAACCGACCGAACTGAAGATCGTCATCCATGCCGTCCATGCGATGATCTACTTCGTGGTCCGCTCCCGGACCGCCGACCAGTGGCCCGATCTGCCCCGGCGCCTGACGGAGTTGGGCATGGCCGTACTGGTCGGGAGCTCCAGCCGGTAGTCCCGCGGCGGCGGCTCGTCCGACGTCTTCCGTGTCGAGGCCGGAGCGGCTGAGAGGCCGGCGGCGACGACCGTGCCGAACCCCTCCACCTCGTCGGCGGTGACACCGGGCGGACAGCCGTGACCACTGTGACACGCGGCCCGGCGGAGACAAAGGGATCGCACTCCCCGCTCCTCGGCGAGCGGACAAGTGTGTGCGTGCGCACAGTCCCCGGCGGCGTCGGCCGTGCGGCCGCACACCCCCCTTCAGGCGCGCTGGCTCACTCCCCGGCGCCGTACAGCCGGTACGCGTCCAGAGTCAACGTCAGGTCGACGAGGTCGCGGGGGCGGTCGAGATGCAGCCCGGTGAGCCGCTCCAGCCGGCGCAGCCGGTTCAGTACCGTGTTGCGGTGGCAGTACAGCAGCTCACCGGCCCGGCCCGCCAATCCCTGGCAGTCCAGCCAGACCTCCAGGGTGGTCAGCAGCAGTTCCCGCTCGGCGGCGTCCAGGGCCATCACCGGCCCGAGCACCTTGGCCCTCAGCTCACCTGCCAGGTCCGGCTGCGACAGTACGAAACCGGCGGATATCCGGTCCCCTATGACCGCCAGTTCCCCGTCGCTCCGGCAGGTGCCAAGGGCCAGCTCCGCGAGTTCCCGGGCACGCCCGAGCTGGGCGAGGCCGTCGACGACCGGGCTCATCCCCGCGCGTGCGCCGGGACCGACCGGCACCGCCGCCGCCAGTTCCTCCAGCGGCCGGTCCCGCAGCAGCGCCACCACCGCCTGGCCGTCCGTGTACGGGCACCAGTTGAGCTGGATGCCGTCCACCTCCTCGCGGACGGCGGCGTCGGACGGACGCGCGGACCGCGGACCGTTCAGCCGGACCACCGCATAGCGCCCGGTCAGCGGGAGTTCCAGGGTGACCGTGGCGGCGGAGAGGTCCAGCGGATCGTGGTGCCCGCGCAACAGTGCCTTGAAGGCCGGCAGCAGCTTGCGGCCGTCGTCCGGCGGCAGTCCCGCGGTGCACTGGCGATGCGCCTCGCGCATCAGATTGGTGTCCCGCTCGACCCAGCGCCAGTAGTCGTTGGCCGCGTACACCATCAGATGCGCCCTGTCGGGGCTCTCCTGCTGCACCGCCTCGACGAGGCTCTCCCAGAGCACCGAGGCGCCGATGCGGAACGCCTGCAAGACCGCCAGCAGCGGAAAGCCCTCGGCAGCCCGCTTGTGGCCCGTGGCCCAGGCCCGCTCTCCGGACTCCGCGAACCGCTCGGCGGAGGCCAGGGACCCGACCGAGATCTCCAGTGAGGTGTGCGCGGCCTCCAGGGTGTCCTGGGGAGCGAGCAGCGGACTGGCGTAGTGGATGATCTCCACCCGGATCCGGGCCAGCGCCCTCTCCGCCACGATCGAGACCCGGCCGAGCAGCAGATTGGCGGCATGGTGGAGGATGCCGTCCGCCGGAGAGAGGTCACCGGCCGGTAGACGGTCCGGCACAGTCGGTCGACTGCCGTTCAGGACCGGGGAGGCGCCCTGTCGGGCGCCGGCGCCGGCCTCGACCGGGCCGTGCGGGAACGCGTCCAAGGCCACCTCCGCTATCGCCTGACATCGCATTCTTCGTGCTCTCGGCGGCGAGCACCAGGCCCCAGAGGAAATCCGCCGAAAAGCCTACGGGCCCTTCGGCCTGCTCGGCCGCTCGCTCGTCCCTTGGGGCGAGACCCTGTGGGGGCGCACGACGAAGGAGTTCGCGCGCTGGGAGCGCTTCCACGATCGCCGCCCGACGCCTCGCCGTGCCCGCCGCCTGACGTACTCGCACGGTCCGCCGCCTGACGTACTCGCACGGTCCGGTGCCTGGCCTGATGCGTCCGGGGGTGTACGGCGGCGCGGCCGGGCTCTCGGGTGAGCAGCCGGGCTTTCGGGTGAATGGTCGGGCTTTCGGGTGAATGGTCGGGCTTTCGGGTGAGTGGTCGGCGCGCGTCCCGGACCGCCGGCGGCGACACGGCTCCCGGTACGGTCACGCCGGGCGTGCGCCCCGGTGACCGGTCGGCCGGTCCGAAGCCGGTGGCCGGCGCGGAGGCCGTGGCCCCCGCGGCGCGAGGGCGCCGCGGGGGCCACGGGGTGCTGCTCGGGCCGGTCAGCCCGCGGCGAGCGCGCGTGCCTCGGCGGCGATCAGCGCGGCGCGGTCGGCGGGTATGCGCGTGCCGGAGTGGTTCTCCACCCAGCCGGCCAGCTGGGTGTAGTGGCCGCGGCCCAGCATGGTCGTCATCGTGGCGACGCGGTTCGCGTCGGCGTCCGTGGTCAGGATCAGATGTGCCAGGCCGGTCCGGGTGGCCCGGACGGTGAACACCGACTCGGCGCGGGTGACTCCGCCGGGTCCGGTGGCCTCGGCGCGCAGGGTGTGCCGCCCCGCGGCGAGACCGGTGAGGTCGAGCGGCCGGCCGGCCGTGACGGGGGAGCCGTCCAGGGTGAGCGTGACCTTGTCCGCACCGGTGGCCTGCACGGCGGCGACCGGGCGCTGGGCACGGTCGAGGTCCGCGCCCGCGGCCGGGGAGGTGATGGTCACCAGCGGCGCCTTCGGCGGCTCCGGGCGGCTCTGGAGCTGAGCCGCGTTCCAGCCGCTGAGCTCGGCGGGCCGGTTGGTGATGACGGCGTCGACACCCATCGACTCGAGGGCCTTCCAGCGGTCCGCGCTGTCGACCGTCCACACCATCACCGCGACACCGGCGGCGTGCAGGTCGGCCACCACGCCGGGCCGCTTGGCGAGCGCGCCGTCGGAGGGGTTGTACGAGGCCAGCCGCAGTTCCTTCGCGAGGGCTACCGGGTCCTCGTCCAGGCCGCTCCTCAGCAGGCCGAGCGGCAGCTCGGGCGCCAGCTCACGGGCGTACCGCAGATGGTCGACCTCGAAGCTCTGCACGAAGACCCGCTCGGTCATCCCGCTGTCCCGGACCGTCTTCACGATCGTGGCGACCTGGTCGCGGGTGTGCGAGCCCTTGATCTCCAGCAGCATGTCGCCGCCCCGCGTACGCAGATCGTCGAGCTGCGCCGCCAGGGTGGGGACCTTGGTGCCGGTGTACGCGGGGGCGAACCACGAACCGGCGTCCAGCCCGTTCAGCTGGGCCGAGGTGAGGTCGCGGATCGGACCGGCGCCGTCGGTGGTGCGGTCGACCGTGGTGTCGTGCATCACGTACGGGACGCCGTCCTTGCTCGGCTGTACATCGTTCTCGATGTACTCGGCCCCGCCGCGCCGGCCCACCTCGTCGGAGACCAGGGTGTTCTCGGGCGCCGCCGACGAGCCTCCGCGGTGCGCGATCACGGTCATCGGCGAACCCTCGGGGCGGATGAAGCCCTGCTCGGGCAGCTCGGTGACCGAGAGGTCGTCGAACGAGACGGTGGCGCCGTTGACGACGAGCGCCTCGACGCCCTGCTCCGAGCGGACGACCCGCGTGGTGCGCATGGCCTCGCGGCCGTCGAAGAACCACCGGGCCTTCGAGCCGTGCACCTCCACGGCGATCCGCACATCGCGTCCGACGCCGGCGGCCGACGGGGCGGCGGCGGTGTCCGTGACATTCCAGCCGCCCGCCGTGGTGCGCTGGGCGAACTCCAGTCCGTTGGAGGCGGTGGTGCCGCTGCGCATGGTGGCGATGGACCACGGCACCGAGCCGTCGGCGGGGACGTCCATGCCCATCGCGACCCAGCGCGCCGAGTCCTTGACGGACTCGAACCGCGCGGTCACCTCCATCCGGAAGTCGTCGAGGTGCCGGCCGAAGGTGATACGGCTCTGCTGACCGGCGTCCGCCGACGTTCCGTACAGACGGCCGTCCTTCACCTCCCACTTGCCTTCGACAGGGCGGAAGCCCGCGGGGAGGGAGTTGCCCGAGAAGTCGGCCGAGAGCACCTTCCGGCCGTCCGCGGCGACGGCGGAGGGAATCGTTCCGGCACCGGCGGACGACGCTGTGAACAGGGACGCGAGGGTGGCGGTGGCGAGAACCGCGGCGGAGATGCGAAGTCTTTGCAGGGACATGCCGAAAACGTAGGAAGCCGGAGCGAACGGCTACGTACGCGGCGAAGAACCCGGGCCGTCGTTCACATGACCGGGCAGTGCCGGCCCGGCCTCTGACGGATACGAGGATCCGGACAAGGGCGAATATGCGGCCTCGCGGCGGATTTTGGAGTGAGATCTACCCCGACGGGAACCTTGTCGTGTTCAACTGCCGGTATCTCGCCGGGACTTCAGCCGGTGCCCGTACCGGCCCAAGAACCGGGCGTGGACCTCGGTTGGACGGGAAATTGCCCGAATGGACGCGGCGAGATGCCCGAACGGGCATGTCGGGATGGGTTTCGGGTGACCTTACGGGCAGGGATTCGGGCTTCGTGAACCGAGACGACCGCACCACGCCTCTCTTCGTGTGAACGCGCCACCCGGATGACCTACTCTCCGATAAGTGGTGCGGATGGGACGGGTGTTCCGTCCACACACCCCGTACATTCCGTTGGCCCTGCCCCGTATGGCGTCGTCAGGAGGTGGTCGGACGCCGTGAACAACCGTGACGATTCCCCTCTGTGGTACGGCGTGCTCGGCCCTGTCACCGTGCTGCGCGGCACCACCCCGCTCGACCTGGGTCCCCGGCAGCGGCGGGTACTGCTGACCCGCCTCCTGATCGAGGACGGACGTCAGGTCTCCCTCGGCGAGATCTGCCGCGATCTGTGGGAGGGCGACCAACCGACGGCTGCCGTCTCGTCGGTACGCGCCCACATCAGCCGGCTCCGGTCGGCCCTCGATCCGGGGCGGCAGGGCCCCTCGGAGCTGCTGGTCAGCGGCCCGGTCGGATACGCCCTGCGGGTCCCCCGCGAGGCGCGGGACACCGCCGTCTTCGAGGAGTCCGTGACCGGGGCGCGCACCGCGCTGCGGCAGGGGCATCTGGACCGGGCGCTGCGGCAGTTGGACCGGGCGCTGGACCTGTGGCGCGGCCCGGCCCTCGGCGAAGCCGCCGACCACGCCTTCGCTCTGCGGGAGAAGGCGCGGCTCAACGCCGCGCGCCAGGACGCCCGTGAGCTGCGGACCACGGTCCTCATCAAGCAGGGCGACCTGGAGCGGTCCGTCACCGCCGCCACCCGGCTCACCGCCGACGCCCCCCTGCGTGAGACATCCTGGGCACTGCTGATGCGCGCGCTGTACGCGGCCGGGCGGCCCGTGGAGTCGCTGCGGGAGTACGAGAGGTTCCGCACCCTGCTCGCCGGGGAACTCGGCCTCGACCCCAGCCCGGGACTGCAGAACCTGCACACCGCCATCCTCCGCCACGACATCGATGTCCTGGGCCCCGTTCCCGGGCCCCGGGCGCCGCACCGCCTGACCGCCGGCCCGACGCCGCGGACGCCCGCCGTGCCGCCGCTGGTGGGACGGGCGGACGAGACGGCGCAGCTCAACGCGCTGCTTCAGACGGTATGGGCGGGCAGTACCCAGTGGGCGGTGGTCTCCGGTGAGGAGGGCACCGGCAAGACCCGGCTGCTGGACGAACTGGCCCTACGAGCCGCCGAGGCCGGGCTGCCCGTCGTCCGCGTCGACGGCGGCCGGGCCGGCGCCGACGGCCAGGCGACCGCGCCGCCGTGCCCGGTGGTCCGCCTCCTCGACCTCCTGAGACGGCGGAACTCCGGCGAAGCGGCGGACGTCGTCTCGCCATCCGAGCCGGAGCCGGTGGAAGCGCTCGTCCGGGAACTGGGCCGGGCACCCGTGCTCTGTCTGCTCGACGACCTGGACGGGTCCACTCCGGAGACCTACGGGCGGCTGCGCCGGCTCGCCGCACAGCTGAGGGACACCGCCTCGGCCGTGGTGTGCGCCCTGCGCCGCACCGATGACCCGGAGGTCAGCGGCCTGCTCGCGGATCTCGCCCGGCGCGGCACGACCTGGCTGCGCCTGGAACCACTGACCGTCCAGGACGTGGCCGAGCTGCTGGTGGCGCAGGGAGAGGACCGGGCCGGGGCCGAGGTCCTGCACCGGCGCACGGAGGGCAATCCCTTCGTCCTGACGGAACTGCTGAAGGTGGCGCGGGATCAGCGCACGGGGCCCGGCGCCCGGGTGCCGCCCACGGTGTGCACCGTGGTCCAGGACCGGCTGGCCAGGCTGCCCGCCCAGGCCCGGACGGTCCTCACCCACACCGCCGTCGACGGCGGGCGGCTCGACGTAGGTCTGCTCGCCGAGGTCCAGGACGTGCCACGCGAACGGCTGCCGTCGCTGGTCGACGCCGCCGTCACCGCCGGGCTGCTGGTATGGCATCCGGACGGTGACGATCCGTCCGCCGGCCACTACCAGCTTCCGGAACTGGTCCACGAGGTGCTGCTCGACGCCCTCACCCCCTCCGCGCGGCAACTCCTGCACGCCGGGCTGGCCCACGCGCTGACTGGCCGCGACGGCACCTGCCGGGCCCGGCTCGCCAGGCATCTACGGGCAGCCGGCCCGCTGGCCCAGTTGGCGGTGTCCGGGTGTCCGTCCCGCCCGGTCCCCCCGCGGCGCGGGCGACTGACCGAGCACTGAACGAACACGGAACACCGACCCCTTTTTCACCGACGTCGCTCACCGCCCCGAGGCAGCGCCTTTTGGGCCGAAGGAGAAGTACATGTCCGAGAACCAGCGGAAACCGGGCGAACCCTCCGCCGGTGGTCCGGGAGCCACCGCGCCCGCCGCCGAGACCATCGCGGCCCGCCTCACCGGCGGCGGGGAGCCCCGAACCGCCTACACCGGGGAAGGCGGCGGTGGGGGAAGGGGCGCCTCAAGCGAACCGGAGACCAGTCCCGACGCAGGCGAAGGAGCCCGGTCCACCGAGCCGGCGGGACGGCGGGAAGCCGGTGCCGCGGCGAGCGGCACGGGTGCCGCCGCGGGGTCGGGGGAGTCCCGTGGCGAGCAGGCGCGGAACTCCAGGAGCGGCGGGTCGACCGCCGAGGAGAGCGGGAACAGCGGCGCGGGGAGCGGCGGGTCGACCACCGGGGAGAGCAGGAACGGCGAGGCCGGGGGAGGCCAGGGCGGCGGTGCCGCGGAGGGGAGAGGCGCGCGGGGAATCGCCGCCGGTTCCGCGGGGCAGAGCCGAGGCGTCATCGCGGCCGCCGTTACGGGGCGGAGCCGGGGAGTCGCCGCGACCGCCGCTGCCGGGGGGCAGGGCCGGGGCGCCACCGCGACCGCCGCCGCCGCCGGGGCCGGTGGTGACGCGCCGGGTTCCGGCGAGGGCGGGTCCGGCCGACCCCGGAAGCCCCTGCTCGCCGGTGCCGCCATGGCGGGCGCCATCCTGATCGCCGTACCACTGCTGATCATGGCGACCGGGAACGACGAAGAGAAGAAGAAGGTCGCCAACACCTCTGCCGCCGATTCCGTTCTGGGCCAGGACGGCGAACCGGCGGGTGCCTTCGTCGCCGAGTCGCCCTCGCCCACGGCGACCAAGCCGAAGGCGAAGTCGCCCTCCCCCACGCAGACCGCTCCGGAGAAGCCGGGGAAGCAGACGAAGGGCTCGTCGCCATCGGCCGCCGCGAAGGGCCCGAGTTCCGTGCCCGGTCAGCCGGCGGTCGCGCCGGGCCCCGAGCCACGGAAGAAGACGGCGGCGAGCGGCCTGCCCGCCGTCACGTCACGGGTGCTGATCAAGAACAACTCGAACGGCACCTGCGTGGACATCCCCACCGCCGGCGGCAGGCGGGACGGGCCGGTGCATCACTCGACGTGCAACAGCAACACCGACGACAACCAGCTGTGGAACGTGGAGAAGCGTTACGACTCGGCCGGGCCCGGCGGGGTGCCGCTCTTCCAGATCCGCAACGTCTCGGACGGCATGTGCCTGGACCTGCCCGGCACCAAGGCCGCCGGCAGCGACACCAGGGTCACGCAGTCCGGATGCGCCGGCACCACCAAGGACAATCAGATGTGGTGGCTGGACAAGCGGGCCGACGGGAAGTTCTGGATACGCAACGCCGCCAGCGCCGACATGTGCCTGGACTCCTATGGCCGGGACGAGAAGAGGCGCGAACTGATGATCTGGCCCTGCGCGCCCGAGAGCCGGAACAACCACATGTGGATCTTCACCCGCTCCTGACGGACGGACGACGTCTTCGCCACCGCTGTCTTCTTCCGTACTCTTCCACCCAGCTCTCCGAAGAAGGAAAAATAGGCGAATTAAGGGGACCCGGAAAGGGCCCCTTAATTCGCCTATCTCTATGACGGCACGGCAGCACGACATGCCCGATCGGGCGCAATTTCATTTGATGTCGACCTGTATTGCACGTTCATTGTTCGCGGTTGACGAGGTCTCGTCGGCAATGGGAGCGTGAGGCGTGGCGGGAAATTCCCGCCACGCCTGCGAGTGAAGGCATTACGGTCCGACATCTGGAGGTCGAGAATAATGAAGAGAATCACGAAGGCGGTTACGACGGTAGCGGCGGCGGCTGCTCTGGTCATCGCGATCCCCGCCGGCAACGCCGCGGCGATCAACGAGACGCGCTGCAGTGCGAATGACCTCCTTCGGATCGACACGGCGGGCTACGGCTCGTTGTGCTTCGCCAATGGGGGGACCACCCAGATGTATCAGATCCCTAATGTGACCAAGGTTTCGTCGGGGAACAACAAGGTGATTCTCAGGGGGCCCGGCGGCGTGTATCACAACATTCCGAAATGGACGACTCGGCACCTTTCGTCCGTCACTATCGACTACATTCGCATCTACTGAGCAGAGCCGGGGACTGGTGCAGTTGTTGGGGCTCTGTGCCGGTCCCCGCCGCTTCGCAACGGGTATCCGGTAGTCCTGGATTTGCGGCGCCGTCGGCTACGACGTGTGCCCGGACTTCCATGGTCGGGGCGAGAAGAGGCGCGAACCGCCAAGCCCTTGGCCCTGCGGCGGAGAACCTGAACCACCACGAATGGATCTTCATCCGCTCCTGAGCGGGCCGGACCGCGCGGGCGGGCCCCGGCGGACCTGGTGCGCACATCGCCGGTCCGCCGGGGCCCGCCCCATTGTCACGCCGTGCCCGGCCCGGACACGGTGGGTCCGTTCGCTTTCCCGTCGCCGTCCTCGTTCGTCGAGCTGTCCTCGTTCGTGTCTTCGTTCGTGTCTTCGTTCGTGTTCGTGTTCGTCAGGCTTTCCCCCCAGATCTCCCGGAACAGGCGATCCAGGTCGGGTAGTTCGGGCAGATCCGTCAGATGGTCCAGGTCAGCCGGGTCGGCCGGGCCGGGCAGGTCGGTCAGGTGGTCCAGGCCGGGGAGATCGGTCACGTCGGTCAGGGCGCGGGACGCCTCGGGGTCGGCGAGATCCTTGGAGTCGGCCGCCGGGAGTCCGGTGCCGGGGGCGGTCTCGGCGTCCAACTGATCCAAATCCTCGACGCGTTGGAAATCGGCCAGCCCCGTGCGCAGTTCGTCGGCGGTCAGGATCTGGGCCGCCGGGGCGGAGGAGCTGAGGAACAGCACATCCCGGTCGTCGGGGAGCCGGTCGAGCAGGTCGGGCACCGTCATCAGCTCGTACGGCGGCAGCCGCTTCCCGTCCAGTGAGGACGCGTCCGGGAAGACCGGGACGACGGGAAGTCCGTCCGGTGTCTCGGCCTCCGCCAGACCGCCCTCCGCGTCGACGCAGACCGCCAACTCGGTGTCGGCGAGGACCAGGGCGAGCAGTTTCCGGGATTCGTAGCGGGTGGCCACCAGGCGTACCGCGGCATCGGCGGGGCTGAGCGCCGGGCCCCAGCCGTAGGCGTCGGGCGAGGGCCGGTAGCGGGGGTTCTCCTCCCACTCGACGATCTCGCCATGGGCGTCGCTGCGCCAGCGGCCCATGATGGCCCAGGGCGGCGGCGGTTCGCCTTCGGTGCCGTCCCAATGCCGGTCGATGATCGAGAGCAAGTGGTTGGGCGCGACCTTGGCGGCCTTCACCGTGGGTTCCGGAGGTTCGCGAAACCGGGAGTGGCCGCGCGGCACGGGTCCCACGGCGTCGCCCTCGGCGTCCGCGGGCAGGGCGTCCGCCGTCGGATCTTCGGCGGGCCTCTGGGAAGCGGGGCCGGATGCGGTCACCGGACGCGCGGCGGAGACGCCCGCGGCATCGGCGGACTCGGGGCTGTCGGAGCTGTCAGGGCTGTTGGGGAACTTGGTCATGCCTGGTCACCGGCCTCGGTGGACGCGGTGGCGGACAGGACCGCGGACTCGGCCTGCTGAGCCTGTGCCGTCTCTCCTTCTGCCTCCCGAGCCTCCGCCGCTTCTGCCTCCGCCTCCTCCACCGCGAGGCGCAGCGCGGCGGAATCGACCGTCATGCTCACCGCACCGGAGGGGTTGAGGTACAGCAGATGGCCCTCCGGGAGCCGGTTCAGGGCCTGGGCCGCCGGGAGCAGTTCGTAGGCGAAGCGGCCGGCCGCGCTCAGATGGACGGGCGACGTGAAGACCGGCACCACCGGTTCCTCGTCGGGGGAGAGGGCCGACAGGGGGGCCCGGCCGGGGCCGAGGAGCATCGCGACCTCGGCGGTGGCGAGGGCGCGCGGCACCGCGTCGCCGGGGCCGTAGCCGGTGGCCGCGAACTGGACCGCCTCGTCGACGGGGTCGGTGGGAGCGGGCCAGTCGTACGCCCGCGGAGAGGGGCGGTACTCCTCGTTGGGCCGCCATTCCGCGATCTCGCCGTCCACGCCTGAGCGCCACTGACCGACCACCGCCCAGTTCGGCGGCGCCCCCTGCCCCGTCCAGGTCGGGTCCACCATGCCCAGCCAGTGGTCGGGGGCGCGCCGCGCGGCCTCCCTGATCTCTTCGGGGACCGGTGGCGCGGTGTCCTCGCCGGGCCCGGTCCCGGCGCTGGTGGTGGCTGTGGCTGTGTCGTTCATGGGTTCCTCGGGAGATGTCGGTGATGGTCGTCGAGCATGTGGTCGATGTCCTGGTCCGGGTCTTCGCTGGGCACGAGGCCACGCGCCAGGAACCAGTCCGCGATGAGCTGCCGCAGCAGGTCGGGGGTGACCGGACCGTCGTCGGCGTCGGGCACGACCGCGGGGCCGAGCACCACCAGCAGGCCGAGGACGTCGTCCATGGTGCGCCGGTGGTCGAGGAGCCAGGCGGCCTCGTCCGGGTCCGGGCTCTGGCCGGCCTCGTCCGAGTCCTGGCCCTGGCTCGCCTCGTCCGGCCAGCCCATCTCGACCAGTGCGTGCTCGTCGGGGAAGAGGCCGTCCCTGGCGACCCGCGCGCGCAGTTCCTCCTCGGTGAGCGGGGCGATACTCCGGTAACGGTTCCAGTCGTCCGCGTAGTCGAGGGTGGGAGACTCGGCCGCTCCGGCGGCCCGCAGGTCGTCGAGGACCAACTGCGAGCCCCGCATGATCTCGTGCAGCGAGTGGTGACGGACCGGCAGCATCTCCGCCATCAGCGCGAGCCGCACCAGGCCCAGATCGATGTCCAGACCCCACTGTTCGCGCATCCGCGCGGCCTGGCCCAGCTTCAGGTACGTGGTACCGGAGGTGCCGGCGCGCACCAGGCCGCCGGTGACCTGGGCCGTGGACTGCACGGCGGTGCTCATGGGGATGTCGTAGCGGGCTGCGCCGGGGATCCACGGCAGGACGCCGTCCGGCATCAGCGCCCGCTCGGCGTCGCTCAGCGGCGGCCGGACCCGCTCGGGGGAGAGAGGTACGCGCAGCGCGCGCTCCAGCCGGGCCAGCCGGTCGTGCTCTGCGGGGGTCAGATCGCCGGCCCGGCCGGCCAGTTCCTCATACGCCGTCAATTCGGGGGCGGGCCGCCGCTCGGCGCGATCGGCCTGGAGCTGCGGCGGAGCCTGGAGGGGGAGGCCCAGCAGGTCGGCGGTGGTCCGTAGGCCCGTCCAGAGCATGGCCAGGCGCTCGCGCAGATTGCCGGAGACGGCGACTTCTTCGATACGGTCCCGGTCCACGCCGACCGCGCCGTCGACGGTGGGGTCGTCCGAGCCCAACTCGCGCCAGCGGCCCGCCGCGTCCGCGCGCCGGAACAGTTCGGCCGTCATGACGCCGATCTGGTCGTTCAGTCCGGGGTGGTCGGCGAGGTAGTGGCCCAGGCGCTTCTCGAAGGTCTCGGCCTCCTCCAGGTAACGCACTCGGCCACGGATCCACGCGGGTGCCCGGTCCAGAGTGTGGGTGGCGGCCAGGTCCCGCAGTCGGCGGCGGACGGCCGGGGAGGCCGCGTCCACCGCGCGGGCGGCACGATCCAGTCGGCCCACCCCGGAGCCGTCGGGAGCGAGAGCCGACGCGACGGCCGAGGGCACTCCGGCGAGCCACTGGTCACCGTCGCGGACCAGCAGCGCGGCCGGCGCGGAATCCGGCGTTGCGCCGTGGAAGGTGACCGTGCCGTCCGCCTCCGCGACGGCGGCCGTCACCCCGAGGGCGCGCGCCGCGGCGTCGAGCAGCGGGATCAGCGGCGGCTCGGTGTCCGCGCCCCCGAGCAGGGGGTCGGCGAGCAGCAGCCGCAGCCGTACGGCCGGGCCGGCGGCGAGATCGGCGACGGGCAGCCGATCGCCGAGGAGGCCCGCCTGGGCGCGCTGGGAGACGGTCGGGGTGTGGCCCGCGTGTTCCAACAGGCTCAGCGGCACGTGCGCCGACCGGTCCAGCGGCGGTATCTCCGCGTCGCTGAGGTGGTCGTCGTGGAGGGAATCCGCCAGCCAGTCGCGGAAGGCGGCGCTCCGGCCGGGCTCTTCCGCCGGGAGGAGCCCGGCCAGCGGCGCACGGTCCCCGAACGCGGCCAGCAGAGCGGACTCGGCGGCGCGGCCGGGCCCGGCGGGAGCGGGGCGCAGGGGGTAGCGGGTGCCGTCGAGGACGGCGTCGCCGTCGCCGGTACGGCGCAACTCCCCGTCGTTCACGGGCGTCCGGGCCGCGCCGAGTGTCGTGGAACCGACCGGGGCCAACGGGCCGGGGTCGGCGTTGTGGAACCTGCGGGGCGGGTACGCGGGCTGCTCCACGAGGGTGAGGCGGGCGTACCGCTCTCGGCTCCGCACCTCGCCTTGCCAGTCGTCGGTGACGTCCCGGGCGACCACGGTCAGGGCGCGGCCCGGCGGGTAGAGCACCTCCTTCTCGTTGGGCCACAGCGAGAACGGTGAGATCAGCGGGGCGCTGGAGTACGGCAGGTGGCCGACGACCGGGTGCCGGTCCGCCTCCCCGTCGGCGTCACGCCCGGCGTAGCTCAGCGCCAGGTCCGGGCGCTCGGTGGTGCTGCGGAAGCGTGTGAGGAACAGGGCGCCGTCGTGCAGCAGCGGGGAGGGGCCAGGCGCGTCGACGGCACCGGGCAGCCAGCCTCCCCACCACACCGGGGCGGCCACCGGCGGCAGCGATTCCAGTGCTTCGGTCACCATGTCGACGTGCAGCGCCATGTCGTCGAAGAGGCGGTCCGCGACACGGTCCACGTCGCGGCGCAGATCGGCGAGGGTGTCGGAGTCGCGTTCCGGTTCAGGTTTCTCCAGTTCTTCGGCGAGGTAGGAGGTGGCGTCGTCCAGTTCCGGGTACCGGTGCAGCAACTCGGGCCGGGTCTCGTAGGGGGAAAGGGCGTCTTTTTTCGCCAGGCGCCACACGTGGCCGCGGAAGAGCCCGCGGGCGCCGCGCGTGCCGAAGCGGCTGGCGACGACGTAGGTCTTGAACAGACCGTGGTCGCTGGCGCTGTAGCGGAACAGAGCCGTCAGATGGCCCGGCGACAAGGCGGTCATGGCGCGGCGGCCGGCGTCCCCGAACCGTTCCAGCCACTCCCGGGCGGCTTCCGTGCGCTCGGCCAGGTGCTCGGGGACCTCCGTGTCGTTCAGCGCCCCGGACAGCGCGGCGGCGATGTCCTCGGGGACCTGGATCTCGTGGTTCGAGCGGTAGCGGTTGCTCTCGTGGTAGACCGCGTGGTGGGGCAGGGGGGTCGGCAGGTAGGGGGCGAGGGCGCGGCGTGCCCACAGGTGGAGCCGGGCGCCGTCGCGGGAGAGGGCGGTCCGCTCCTCGTCGGTGCCGATGCCGGCGAGGTGGGAGGCGCGCAGCACCTCGGAGAGGGAGTGATGGTCGCCGGCCACCGACCAGGCCAGCACGGCGGAGCGGAAGGCGAACATCCGGGCGGGGTCCGCGTCGAGGACGCGGTACGCCTGGAGCAGCCAGAGGGCGGGGCCGACGGTGCCGCCGACGTAGCGGAAGCCTCGGCCGTCGTGGGCCATTCGGTGGGCGGCGCCCCGAGGGCCACGTCGGTGGGGCGGATGAGGGGAGCCGATCCGGCCGCGCTCGGAGTTGGCGAGGCAGGTGGGCCGGGTGCCGTACGCGGCTGTGGCGAACGCGCTCATCAGACTGCCCACGCCGGGGTTGCCCGCCAGGAACGTCTCCAGAGCCGGGACCGGGGTGGAGGAGTCCCGGCCGCCCGGTGCCGTGGGAGAGGCGAAGCCGAAGGCCAGGTCGGCGCCGCCCCGGCCGTGAAGTGCGGTGAGGCGGGCGTGGAGCCGGGTGACGGCGTCGACGAGAGCCGCTCGGGTCTGCGGTCGGCCGAGGATGTCCCGGGCCAGGTCGGCCTCGAACTGATAGCTGTACGCCCGCCACTTCTCCTGGGCGTACAGCGGCGCGAAGCGGACGGTGTCGGGCTCGCCGGGAATGCGCCAGCCGGACACCGACCAGGGGTTGCCGGGCAGCACGTCCTGTCCGGTGGGGCCGACCGGGGCGACCTGCTCGACGGGCGGCGGCGGCAGCGGGGGGCCGGAGCGCGCGGCGGGGACGACGCGCAGCCAGCCGCTGGCGCTGCCGTCGGGGTTCACCAGCAGGTGAATGGGGGCTTCCGGGTCGTCGGCGGTCGGGGGGAGGGCGAGACCACCGGTGTCCACGAACACGTCGAGGCCGGTGGCGTCGGCGATGTCCCGCGCCTGGCGCACGGTCCTTTGCGGGGCGGCCCGGGGGCCGCCCTCGCTCTTGACGGTGCAGGACAGCGGAATGAAACCCGTGAAGCCCGCGTCGCGCGGCTTGGAGCCGAAGAACCGGCCGACCGTCTCCCCCGTGGCACCGGACGACAGTCCGTCGAGTCCCCCGACGGTGAAGCCGCCGTCCCGGCCGTGCGAGGACCAGAGGAACGTGCCGCCGGAGCTGGTGGCGGGCAGCGCGTCGCGCCGGGCGACCCGGATGCCGCCGGGTCCGCGGCTCCACTCGATGTAGTGGGTGGCCCTGGCGCGCGGGGGGTGGAACGGCGCGCGCGGCGACCGGTCGGCGAGGGTGAAGGAGGCAGCGCCCACGAACCGTCCGCCGTCGTGGATCGCCTGGACGGCGATGTCACCCGGGGAGGCCACGGTGCGCTCCCGTCCACGGGTCGTTCCAGTAGTCGGGCTCGGGGCGGTACGCGGCGGGGCCGGCCGGCCCGTGGTGGAAGGTGCCCTCGAACTCGTCGCGGTGCGGCGCGGACTCCCAGGCACGGGGGCTGTGGTGGCGGGCGGTCAGGCCGAGGCCGGACAGTTCCAGGTCCATGCCGACGCGCCCGGCAGCCGAGACCAGCACGAACGGCAGGCCGATCGGCAGGTCGGTTTCCCGGACCCCAAGGTACGCACACGCTTGGCTGATCGAATTCCGCAGCTCCTGCCAGGTCAACGGGTTCGTGTGCCCATCGCGCCCACGGTCCCGCTCCAATGCCTGGAAGCCGAGCAGCAGGGCGAGTGTCGCGGCGCGGTCGGCTTCCAGGTGCGGGCCGTAGACGAGGCGGATCGCGCGCAGATGGCCCAGTACTTGCGGGGCGCGGGCAGGGTCGCGGGTGACCTCGTAGGCGAGGCGGGCCAGTTCGGGGCCGGTCGGCTCGGGCCGGAAGGCGGACCAGTCGTCGCCCTCGGCGAGCTGGAACCGGTGCGGGCGCTGGGCGTCGCGGGGAGCGATGAAGGCTTCATGGCCACTCGCTGTGCCCCAGACCCAGTGGTCGAAGAGATTGGCGAGGGCCTGGCCGGGCAGTGGCCGCTCCAGTGGGTCGTGGGACACCGGACCGGTGATGTCGGCGGAGGGGAACAGCAGTGGCCGGTCTGGGTGCAGGGCGGTGAGGACGGGGTCGAGGGCGTGCAGCAGATTGGCGATGCCGTCCGGAGTGAGGACGGCGGGGTCGGCGATGTCCGTGCGGGCGAGCACGAAGCCGGAGGCGTCGCCGCGCAGCCCGACCAGATGGGACTGGGTGAACGGCAGCTCCGCCGGGTCACTCTCGGCGGGCGCGGGGCCTGGGCGCACCCAGGTGTAGTGCAGGGTTTCGGGCAGCAGCGAGTAGTTGTGCGGACGGGGGTCCTGCCAGTCGGCCGGTGACTGGATGGACAGGCCCACCGGGCGGCCGTGGCGATCCTGGTGCCCGAGCAGTTCGACTGCCTCTATCGGCACCCGCGTCCCGTCGGCGGCGACGACCACCTCCGCCCAGGGCATCGGCTCGGGCCGCCGCGCCGGGTCGGCGATGAACTTGAGGGCCTCGTGTACGTCGGCGATCAGGGCGGTGGTGCGGGCTTGATGGGCGGGCGGCACTAGGTGCTGGAATAGGGAGGCTTGCCAGGCGTCGGTGCCCAGGCGAACCAGGGCCGAGTGATGACCGGAGTCCAGCGGCAGGCCGAGTGCGTAGCGTCCGAGCGCCTCGGCGACGAGGTGCGCGTCGGTCCTCGACATCAGTTCGACACGAGTGTCGCCGTTCTGTGGCCAGTGGGCGGCCTCGGCGAGGAAGTCGGCGGTGCCGTGGACGACGGGATGGCCGAGGACGCGTTCGGCGGAAGCACGCAGCAGGGGTTCGGGAAGCTGGGTGCGGAGCCCGGCCGCCTGCTGGTAGCTCCACTCGGTGAACGGCACCAGTTGGTCGGCGGTCTGCCGGACTTGAGGCAGGGTCAGGTAGTCCTGGCCGGTGTCGGAGCCGAACTGGCGCAGCTCCGGCAGGACCAGGGCGAGTGGTAGGCGTCCGTCGTTGGTGTCCAGCTCCGGGTAGTCGTCCAGGCCGACTGTCTCGCGCTGGGTGACCAGGCGGCCGTCGGAGGTGCGGCCGGTGAAGGCGGCTGTCAGGTGCTCGCGTGGGCTGGGACCGGGGGAGGCGCCGGCCGCGGTGGCGTCGAAGAACTCCGCGTAGAACGGCTTGCCCGAGTACACCCGGACATGGTGCTGCAGGTGCCGTGTGATCTCCGTGCGGGCCTCCTCGGCGAGCGCGTCCAGGTCCTCGGTGAGCGGGGCGAGGCGGCCGGCGAGGAAGGCACGGGTGCGGGGGCGCAGCGCCCGCAGAACGCGGTCCAGAGGGTTGCGGGAGGCCACCTGCACGAAGTGCTTGAGGAGGGACGGTCGGCTGTGCATCGAGACCGGGCGGGCCGCGACGTGCTGGTAGACCAGCCAGGAGTAGCCCCACACCTCGTCGATGTCGGGGATGGCGGAGAGGAAGGGCAGGTGCCGTGCCGGCACGTCGCCGCGGCCCAGCAGACGAGTGGCGTAGCGGGCGACGACGCGGTGGCCGTAGCGGCGCCCGGCGTCGAGCAAGTCACGGAACTCGGGGACGTGCACGCGGGTGTAGGCGAGGTCATGGAGCTCGCGGAGCCGACTCGCCGGGTAGCCCGGGGTGGCCTGGACGTAGTAGGTGGCGTCGTAACCGATGGCACTGGGCATGACCCCCACGTTGGCACCGAGCTCGGTGAACTCCCAGCCGTCCGCCTCGGGCAACAGCGCGCGCAGGGGGACGCCCCGCTGCCCGACTCCGACTCGCATGGATTCCGCGCCCAGCCGCTCGTCCACGCTCCGGAGCTGCGTGAGCGCCCGCTCCAGCCGGCCCATCGCCTCCTGCGGGGACTGGTACCGCTCACCGGGCACGGTGGCCATCGGGTCCAGGACGAACTCACCAATGCTGAGCATCACATTGTCCGGTTCCGGCTCGCCCGGCCGGGGCTCGGGGCGGTACAGGTGAAAGCGGCCGTCGGCGGCACGCCAGAAGTGCCAGATGTCGGTGACCACCTTGATGCCAGGTGCGGTGGCCAGCACCTCCTTGGCGCCGAGTTCGCCCGGGCCCTGGAGGAAGAAGGCGCGCTTGTCCTCCACCTCCAAGCCCAGGCCGGCGTAGCGGTGTTCGGTGGGGGCGTCGAGGATGGCGTGTGTGGTGGAGGACGAGTGGGTGAACGGTGGCAGGGCGTTGGGCAGGACCTGTCCGGTGGGGCCGATGAGTACGGCGCGGGCGTCGGCGGCGGCGATCTCCGGTGGCTCTGAGGACAGGATGCGGGGGGTGGGTGCCGACAGGTCGAGCCAGACCACTTCGCCGTCGGGGAGATGGCGGGCGGCCCAGGCGTGTCCCAGGGCGGAGCCCTGGCGGTGGGCGAGGACGAACGCGGTGGTGCCGGGTTCGGCGGTGCGGACGGCCCGGTGCACGGTGTCCCAGGAAGGGACGCGCTGCCAGCCGGGACCCGGAGCGAGGCCGCTCTCAGGTCCGGGGCCGCCGATCGCGCTGTCGTCGAGGGCGGTCGCGGCTTTCACCCCGCCCGGGTACAGTGCTTTGCTCAGTGCGCCGAGGAGTTGCAGGCAGCGCTCCAAGGAGAGGCCGCTGCGAGTCTCCCGGTTGATGACCTCAAGGGCGGTGACCAGCAGCCTCGCACGGTCGCGTACAACCGGGGAGACGGACTCGTTGCCCGGCGGCGAGGATGTGTCGATGGTGCGGGCGGGCTCACCGGGCGCGGCGGTGACGATGGCGGTGAGCGGTTCCGCGTGGACTGGGGGGCGGCGGTCGGCGGGCGCGGCGGACAGCGAGCCGAGCAGGGAGCCGGCGGTGCCGACGCCATGGGTGCGACGCTGACTGTCGAGGGTTTCGGCGAGCCGTGCCAGCGCGCTCCGCGCGGCGGTCCGGTGGGCGGTCTGCGTCGACAGGTGGTGGCGCAGGGCACCCAGGTTCCGCTGGGCGTCCCCCAGCCGGGCCCGGTTCTTGTCGTGCTCCGCGGTGCGCCGGTTGAGGGTGCGGGAGGCGACCTGCTCGGTGCGGGCGGCCACAGCCACCGCCTCGTCGCTCTGCCGCCGGCGGAGGTCGTGTTCGGTGCGGGTGTGTTCGAGGGCGTGGGTGGCATCGGTGCGGGCGTCGAGCGCGGCGGCCAGTTCGTCGGCGCGACGCTCGTACTGGGCTGTGAGTTCCCGCCAGTTCCGCGCGGTCTCCGTGACGTCGTCAGGGGACGGGACGACAGTGGCCTCGTCAGCCTCGTCAGCCTCGTCAGCCTCGTCGGGGTTCGGATGTCCGGCTTCGCGGGGCTCGGACTGGGCCTGCTGCCAGGCCAGCCGGGCCTGTTCGACCCGGTCGGCGGTGGGCAGGGCCTCGGCGGCGCGGATGGCGGCCTCCGCATCGGCCAGTTCCTGTTCGGCGGCCAGGATCGCCGCGGTGGCGGTCTCGCGGACGGCGGCGGCCGACGACGCGGCCTCGCGGTGGGCGGCCTGGGCCTGCTGGTGGGCGGTGCGGGCGTCGTCGAGGGCCGCCTGGGAGGAGTGCAACGCCTCTGCCGCGGCCGTCAGTTCGTCGCGAAACTCCTGCTCGAGTGCGGCGTCCCGCTTCAGGACGGCGACAGCGTCGTCGAAATCGGCGGTGGCGTCCGCCCATCCCTGCCAGTCGGCACGGGTGGCGTCGGTGGCATCGGTGGGGGTGCCGTCCGCGGCGAACGGCCAGTGGCGAAGGCCGTCGGTGGTTCGCACCACCAGTTCCACCGGTCGGTCCGCGAGTACGGCGGTGCGGGAGGCGGCGTACAGGGCGTGGGACAGGCGGCGTCCGTGGGGGTCGTCGCCGAGGCTGAGCCACAGCCCGGCGGTGGAGTCCTCCGGGTCCAGTCCGGCGGCGAGCGCGGAGGGCAGATCGGTGAGCGGGTGTTGGGCCCAGTCGCGCAGGTCCTCGGCGTTCTGCCGGGCGAGCAGCGCGGGCACGTCGTAGACCCCGGCGTAGGGGCGGGCGGCGAGGACGCCGAAGCCGAGCAGGTCGGTTTCCCACAGTCGGACCCCGGCGGTGCCGGTGACCCAGCGGGTGCCCTTGGTGCCCTCGATGGTGAGGACGACGTCGACCTGTGTCTCGTAATTGCGGGTGCCGCGCCGGTCTTTGGGCGCGGTGGAGCGGCCGGTGTTCAGCCGGTTCAGACTGCTCCCGGTGGTGGTGCCCCCGTAGGAGGAGGTGTGCGGCTGCTGGGCGGTGAGCGGCGCGTCGAACGTGAAGTGATGTGGCCTGGCCGAGGGCAGGCCGCCGCCGCTCTGGTTGGTCAGGGCGGCGGAGCTGCCCGCGGTCGTGGTGGAGGCGGCGCCCTCGGCCCGGTGGCGGCGCCGGTCGACGGCGATGTCGTCGGTGTTGGTGATCGGCTGGGGCGAGTAGAGCGCGAGGGAGACCGTGGGCATGTCGCCGGGGGTGCTGAACGGCCAGCTCCCGGGCATACGGTTGGTGAGTCCGGCGCCGGCCCGGGGCGCGTCGAGGTTGATCCGCCCGGCCTGGATGAGTTCGCCGAGGCGAATGGCGGCGGCCTCGGCCGACATGCTGACAGGCAGGCCCCAGTCGGCGGTGAGCGCCGGGGCGACCTCGTGCAGTGCCCGCGCCAGCGCGTCGAAGCCGTTGAAGTGGAAGACGGGGGTGGGGCCGGTGGGCACCAGGCGCGGCGCGGACGGCTTGGGCACATCCGGTGTCGGCGGCCCGGCCGGGTCCTGGAGCATCGGGTCACTGCTGTGCAGTTGGGGCGGCAGGGGGGTGCGGGCCTTCTGCGGTGGCGTCGCCTCGGAGCCGACGAAGCGCAGCACGGTGGTGGCCGTGACGGAGACTTTGGCGGCGGGACGGCCGTCCAGCAGCCGCTCGAGCCAGGTGGCCTGTTCGCGCGAGGCCGAGTTGTCCGGGCCGCTGAAGGACAGGATCCGGCCCTGGAGTAGCCCGCCGGGCAGGTTGGCGGGCCACTCGCCGAGGAGCCGGGAGCGCACCGAGGCGGTCAGGTTGTAGTTCACGGAGTCGAAGTCGGCGGTGTTGCCGGTGCCCATCCAGAAGCGGTCTTCGCCGGTCGTGTCGTCGCGCAGTACGTGCGTCCGCCGGTTGGCGAACGCGATGGTGGGGCCCTCACGGTCGATGCGCAGGTCACTCCCCCGATGGGGGAAGCCGGCGACCGGGACCACAGCGCCCTGTTGGGTGCGGGTGACGGTGCGGGTGGTGGACTCGCCGTGGGGGGTGTGGGCGTGGATCTGTTCCATACCGCCGTTGGTCACGGGTCGGCCGAGCAGATTGCGCAGGGCATCCGTCTCCAACTCGGGTTCCGCGCTCAGGGTTACTTCGACCAGCCGGGCGCCGCCGTAGGCGGAGTGCACGAACTGGAAGGAGGCTCCGGCCGTGCCGCGGGCCGGCAGCGCGCGCAGGGCGGACGGCTCGGTGCGGCGGGCGATCTCGGTCGCGACGCCGGGCAGATACGAGGCGTGCCCGGGGCGGGTGGCGCCGGGAGCCTCCTTCTCCACGAGCCGGGTCAGTTCGGTGCCCAGGAGGTCGCGCCGCTCCGCGCCGTTCCGGTCGAGCTGGGTGAGCGTCAGGACGCTGCCGAGGCCGAGGGTGCGGGTGCGGGCGAAGGCGTCCGGCAGCGGGACGGTCCGTTCGACGGGTTCCGGGAGGGTGAGGCCGGAGGCCAAGGGGAACCAGTGGGAGTGGCGGGAGAGGGACGCCTCCGGCAGATGGAGGGTCACCGCACGCGGCAGGTCGACGGCGACGGTGACCGGGGCGGCCTCACCCAGACCGATGGAGTTCCCGAAGAGGTTGCGGACACCGTACCTGACGGTGACCAGGAGGGTGGCGTCGGCGCCGATCAGATGGTGGGTGCCGCTGTGGGTGGGATTGCGGGTGGCCTTGGTGCTCGTGGTGCTCGCCTTCACCTTTTCGGCGCGGTGCGCGTAGTCGTAGCGGACACCGGGGTGGTACCGCCTGGCCGGCCAGGTCTCCGCGGGCTGTGCCACGGGCAGGCCCGTCATGGCGCCGGTGACCTGGTGGGTGACCGAGCCGCCGTGCTGTTGGACGGCGGAGTCGCCGGAGGCGGTGGACTGCTCCGTCTGCACGACCCCGCTGCCCAGGTGGCGCGGGTTGTGCAGATAGCCCTGGATCTCCACGGACACGAGCTGGTCGGCGAGCAGGCCGGGCAGGACGAGTCCCTCGATGACATAGCGTCCGCCGAAGATCTGCAGGGCGCGGGCGAGCAACTGGCCGGGCCGGAGACCGGCGTGCCGGGCCTGGGCGGCGAGGGCGCCGGGGTCGCCCTGGGCTGCGCCGAGCGCGGAGTCGGACACCCGCCGGTACGCCGCGGCGCTCCACAGGTGAGAGGCCCTGGCGAAGTGGGACAGGGGCGAGCCCAGTGCGGCGGCGAATTCACCGACCCGGTTGACCGGGCCGGTCGAGCGGGCGGGGACGGCCTGCCGGGCCTGGTCCAGGAGTCGCCGCGCACCGTCGCCCGACTGGGAGGCCAGGCCGGACACGGCCGCCAGGGCGGAGTCGACGGCCTTGGCGAGAAGTCCGGGCGGGGGTTTGCCCGGGTGGGTTCCGGCGGCGACGGCGGACAGGGCCTCCAGCAGGGCGGCGGTGCCGCGGAAGCTGGTCACGAGGGCGCCCTCGGGCAGCCGTATCAGCCCCGGCAGCGGCTGACCGGCGTCGTCGGTCAGCCGGAGGCGGACGGTGTCGTCGGCCGCCGAGTTGTCGGTGACGGGGCTGCGGAGCGTATGGCTTGGGTGGGCAGTGGGGCCCGCCCCGGCCGTGGGGGGCCGGGTGAGGCTGTGCGGAACGAGGAGTGAGACAGTCCCCGAGGCGCCCTGCGGAGCGGCGGCGGGCCCGACGGGTACGAGAGGGAGTGCGTCGCCGGTCCCGTCGGGGCCGGACGTGGTGTCGCCGTCCGCGTCGGCGGAGAGGTCGGCGAACCGGATCAGCGGGGTGTCGCCGGCCCCCTCGTAGAGGTCGAGCTGGAAGATGGCGGGGACGGTGAAGAGGTCGCTGCCGTCCTTGCCCACAAAGGTCTGCTCCAGTCCCGTGGTGTCGCCGACGGCCACCGCCCGCGTGCTCTGCTTGGCCGCCGTGTACGCGGGTCCCAAGCTCATCGTGCTGACGCCGCGGATGACGGGCAGTCGAAACGCGCCGTCGCCCCCGAGGGAGCCGGTGAGGGCGGTGCCGCGCCGCCGGCTGCCGCCGCCCTCGTAGGTGCTGGTGCCGTACGTGTGGACGTCGGGCAGTCGGCGGGTGTGCTCACTGGGGCGGGTGGCGTCGCGGACGGCGGAGAGCCGGAGCTGCACCCGGCGGGTGGCGGCGACGGTGGCGGGCTTCTCGAAGAACAGCGGGTGACCGCCGTCCACGGCCTCCGGCATCGCGAGCGCGAGGCCGATAGAGGTGCGGAGCTGACCGAACCGCCGAAGGTTGGCGAGCTGCGCCCGGCGCAGCGGCTCGTCCAGGTGAATCCACGAGGAGGACGCGTTGGCGGGCGGCAGAAAGCCCTCGATACGCAGCCATTCATCGGCCCGTTTGAGCATGTCGGTCAGGGCGGTGCTCTCGACGCGGAACGGCAGTTCGGCGTAGCCGATGCTGTCGAGGTGCTCCAGCCTCTCGGGCAGGGCCCGCACCGCCTCGCCGAGCGGGGGCTCCCCGGCCACCACGTCATCGGGCGGCACCAGCAGCCGCACCCCGTCCTCCCAGGAGTCGAAGGTGCGGCTGACCTTGCCGCCTTCGGCGCGGTGCAGGATGACCTCGTAACCGACCGTGGCCGGGGTGTGGAGCTGGCCGCCGGTGGTGTAGGCGCCGTGCATGAGATTCGCGGTGCCGGTGCCGGTGAGGGCCTCGTCGTTCTTCCAGGCGCCGCCGATCCGGCCCTGGAGGCCGCCGCCGAAGTGGGTGGAGGCGTTCGGGTGGCCGGCCGCGTGGTCGGTGGTGAGGATCGGCCCACCACTGGCATCCAGCCCGACGCCGCTGCTGAGCTGGACCGACTGCTCGACGGTGGTGCCGTGGCTGAGGTAGGTCTCCAGGGAGAACATGTCCTTGGGGCTCTGCCACAGGGGCTGTTCGGGCGTCACATGGGCGATGAGCTGGACGACGCCGACGGCGTTGTCGCCGGTATCGCTGAGGATGGCGGAGTACACGCCGCCGCCGGTCTGCGGCAGCAGGGTGCCGCGCAGGAACGGCTCGGCGAGGAAGTCCTCCAGGGCCTGTTTGGAGCTGGTGTTGAGGCGGTTGAGGGCCGCGAAATCAGAGTGGTTCGTGAGTTTGGTGTACAGGCGGCGCGGGTTGGACACGCTCTCCACGCCCCACAGGGGCAGGTCGTCCAGCGCGGCGGGCTTGGGCAGTTCGGCCGGGTCGGCGCCGACGGCGCGGTGCCCGGGGAACCAGCCGGTGACCGTGCCGTGCGAGCGCTTGGCCAGCCACTTGTCATGGGCGTCGCGCCGCGAATCCAGCCGCACCTCCCACAGTGCGTCCATATCGAGAGGGCGGGCCGGGTCCTTGGCGAACTGCTTGCTGGTGATCTGGAAGGACTCGCCGACGGTGACGCTCTGCGTCAGCTGGTTGTGGGTGAGAGACGTGGCCAGGGAGAAGCTTCCCGAGCGCAGGGGGCCCGCCCCGTCGACGGGGTGGTGCAGCGTCCAGGAGAACACGCCGGTGCGGTTGTTGCCGGAGCTTTCCCCGGCGGTGTACGTCTGGCTGCCGATGGCCCGCTGCTCCACCTGTGTGTCCGGCGGGGCAGGGGCGCCGACGCCGTACCGCTCGGAGGGGCGCGTGTCGCCGTGGGTGAGCCGGATGTCGACGGTGTGGTCCCGGCCCGCGTGGCGCACGGTGATCCGGTGGCCCTCCTCGCTGCGCAGGTAGGGCCGGTTCGCCTCGACGGTCTCGGCGGTGAGCAGGGGCGCGAGCCGGTCGCGCAGGGCGGCGGCTTCCTGCGTGTCGGCGGACACGCCGAGGGCGGCGATGATCTGTTCGTACAGACCGTCGAGGGCGGTCTGCGGGGTGCTGTCGAAACGGACCAGACCGACGTGCCCGTCGGGGAGTGCGCCGTACCTGACCGCGTAGTCGGACAGCTTGGTGGGGGGCGCGGGCTCAGGGGTGACCGCCGGGGGTTCGGTGGGGTCCGAGGGCTCCGGGGGTTCGGCGGGTTCCGCGTGCTCCGGGGAGACCGCCGGGGGCGCGGCGGAGGCAGTGGGCAGGGCGACGTGCTCAGGTCTCAGGTCGCCCCGGCGGGCCGCGTACAGAGTATGCGCCAGGAGGTTCGCGGACAGTGACGGATCCCAGCCCATCCTGACGGCGTACGTGCTCACCATGTGCTTGAGTTCCGGCAAGGTGAGCATGCCGGGGTCGGTGCCGCCGGCCGCCAAGGACCGCAGCTCCTCCAGGGCGCCGAAACCTTCGATCAGTGCGTGGAACTCGTCCTCGCGGGTCGCGTCGGAGTCGATGTCCACGCCGTGGGTCAGGCGCAGGGCCCGCACCCAGCGCAGGGCGCGACGGGGGCGCCGCGCCGAGGTGTGGGAGAGCCCTCCGAGGTCGGCGAGGGCTTCGAGAGCGGCGGATCCGGGCTCGCGACGGAGCTTGCGGACTTGGCCCGTCGGGTTGTCGGGGTCGTCGGTCATGATCAAGCGCGGTGGCAGGCCGTCCTCGGCCTCGCTGGGGCTGATCGGCCTGTCGGTTACGTAGAGGGGGTGCTCGCCCAGCTCGTTGACGACGTACTGGGCGTAGCCGGGGTCGTTGAGCAGGTCCTGCGCCGGGTCCAGCTGGCCCAGCTCACAGAAGACGCCCCATACCGGATGTGTTTTCGGCAGTGCCTGCAGACTCTTGCGCCGGGCCAGCATCCGGCCCATCTCCCGGGGTGGGACCGATTGGTAGGCACCGGTGTTGCGGTTCGGCAGAACACCTCGTGCTCGGCTGGTGTGGCCGACAGCGGCGTAGGCGCCGCCTAGTCCGAGGGGCAGCCGCAGCAACAACCTGCCCTGATTGCCGGGCCGTCCGTTGGTGTAGTGCTCCACGGCGGACAGGGACCGCAGCGCCTGCTCGAAGACCGCCATGTCCGACGCGGTCAGGAATGCCCGCCCGGCCAGGTTCAGTCCCTCGAACGTGGGGAGCGGGTACGAGTGGATGTCACTGTCGGAGATGACGGTTCCGTCGGTGGCGGTGACGGTGGCCGAAGGATGGTCCGGGACGAGCCCCGGGTCGGCGGGGACCCACGTACCGACCGGGGCACGCTGACTGGACACATACTCACCGATCGGGATGTGCACAGGGGCGGTCGGCTTGTTCAGGAGCGGCACCCGGCGGCCGTCGGGTGCCGGCTGGAGCCGTAGTTCGCCGTAGGTGAACCAGGTGCGTGTACCGGTGCGATCGGCGATGGTCCGCGCCAGGGTCTCGTTCCAGCCGTTCTCCTCTTGGATCAGCAAGACCAGAGGGGCGTCCGGTGGCCGGTCCGGGTCCCAGCGCACGAGTTCGGCGAACTCGTCGTCCGGAACGGGGATTCCGTTCGCCAGCACCAGTCCGTTCTCGTCGCGTTCCGCCACCTCCGCCCAGGCGGTGGGTCCCCAGAGCGAGTCGTCCACGCTGTCGGGAGTGGCGGTAATGGTGAGGTGAAGGCTGATTTCGCGGTCAGGGTTCCAGTTCCGGCCGTTCGGTGTGCCGTCGGGGCCGATGAGCAAGGAGCCCTGCGGATAGCCATTCCGGGTCAGCCCGTATGCGGCGATGGCGGCCAGGGTGCCATGGCGGTTCCGCCGGTAGGCACTGGTCGCGATGGTGAGGGCATCGAAGTGCTCGGCCGCTTCCACCCGGGCGGTGGGCGGCAAGTGCAGCACCATACGGGTGATGCCGTCCAGGTCCAGGGGCCTGGGGTGGCCGAAGCGGGGGTGCCTTGCGCGCGCGGTGTCGATGACGCGCAGGGCGGTGAACAGCCCTTGTCGGGTCGCGTCCGGCAGGGGCACATGGCCGAAGTTGGTGTGGAGGATCTCCTCTAGCTCGCGTAGACGTTGCGCTACGGGATCGACTGCGGATGGTGGTGCGGAGGCGGAGGCGGAGGCGGAGGCGGTGGTGGTGGCGGAGGCGGAGGCGAGTTGGCTCGGCGGAGCGATGGCGGGTGCCGGGGCGGGGGTGTGGGCCTGTGGGACATGTTCTCCGGTGGTGCCGTCCCACAGGGCTCGGACGGCTTCGTACGCGCGGCTCCCGTCGCCCGTGTTGCCTTCGGCGATGTCCCACAGGGCGCGGGCGCGGGCGAAGGCTTCGTTCTCGGTGTCGGTGGCGTCGACGGGGTTGACCGGCTCGATGCGCGGGTTCTCGCCGTAGAGGCGTTTGAGCAGCGGATACAGGGTCGGCTGCTGCTCACGCACCCACTCCGGGCCGTCGTTGGCGCGGGGCAGCCCGGTGTACGGGTCGGTGCCGCCGTTGGCCCTGAAGTACACGTTGGTGAGCTGGGCGAAGAACTCGTCCTCGTCGCGGCTGCTGTAGTTCGGTTCGCTGCGGCTGCCGTCGGGCTGGTGGCCGTAGAGGGCGCCGTCGGGCCAGGCGCCCGACTCGTCCTCCTGCTGGGCGGCGTTGTAGGCGTCCGTGATGAGCTGCCGGTCGGCGGCGTCCAGTCCGCGCTGGTGGATGGTGTGGGCGACTTCGTGCAGCGTGGTCGAGTAGCCGTCGGGGTAGGCGGACTCGTCGGTGGGGACGGTGGTGCGCTCGCCGAGCAGGTTCTCCTCGGTGGCGGCGGCGGAGCCGGAGTGCACGTGGACGCCGCGGACTTCTTCCCACGGGCGGCCGTCGACGCTGCGCAGGCCGCGCAGGTCGCGGAAGGCGTCCAGGGAGGTCATGGCCTCGTGACGGGGTACCACCACGACCCGTGAACCGCCCTTGAGAAGCCGTGCCGCGACCTCGGGATCGTGCAGCATCCGGCCGACCAGGGTACGGGCGGTGCCACCGGCGGAGACCGGCTGTTCGACTCCTGCGGGTATTCGGGTGATCAGGTCGGCGGCGACGGCGGCGAAGTCGGTCTGGGGAAGCCGGGCGCGCAGGGCGTCGATGAGGGCGGGGTCGGCGGCCAGCCGTTCGCGGTCGCCGGACGACAGCTGGGCGAGGGCGGCGGTGCGGTCGGCGGCGGACAGACCGGGCAGTCCGGCGGCCAGTGCGCGCACCGGGTCGGCCGTCACCTCGGGGGCGGTGCGCAGGGTGTCGGCGAGCGCGGTCAGCTCGGCGCGCAGAGCGGGCAGTTCGGTGTCGGTGACGCCGAGGGTGTGCCAAGTCCGCTCATGGCGTTCGAGGGCGGCGGGGTCCAGGGCGGCGGCGTCGAGCAGTTCGCTGAGGCGTACCGCGAGGGAGGGAGCCGAGTCGGCGGGCCGGGCGGCTTCGTAGGCTGCCGCGTGCCCGGCGGTGAGCACGCTCACGCGGGGGCCGTCCGCAGGGGTGCGGTGCAGTGCCCAGACGAGGTCGAGCAGGTCGCGTCCGCGCAGCTCCGGGCCGGTGCCGGTGGCCAGGGCGAGAGCGGCGTCGGCGAGCGAGTCGGCGGGTGCGGGCAGGGTGAAGCCGTCTGCCGTGACGGTGGCGGCGGGCGTCCGGTCCGTGGCCGCGATCCTGACCGCGACGCCGTTCACCGTCAGTCCGATGAACCGGTCGCCGTTCCTGACGTCCGTGATCCGCACCGAGGCACCGGGGATCTCCCGCTTCAGGGCCTGGCGGATCGCGGTAGCAGGAGGCAGGGTGGCCGCGGGCAGTTGGAAGTCCACCGCGTCCAGCGGGCGGGGCAGCCCGAACTGCACCCGTCCACGAGCGGCTCCGGCCAGCACCACGGCGTGACCGTTGGCGTGCAGCGCGGCACTGACCCGCCGCCCCATATCGAGTTGGGTGAGGTCGGACCCGTACACAGGAACGGATTCCCCGACTTCCCCGACGGAGGGGGAGGGCGGTTCGGCGGGGTCCACGGACACCGAGGGGCCCGCCGGGGGCGCGGCGGAGGCGGTGACGAGCCGACCGGGAAGTCCGGCGGGGGGCACGCGCGTCGGATCGGGCCTCACCATGGCGGGGGCGGTCGGCGGCGTGGTCGGCTTGTCGGTGCGGGACGTGGTGGCGGGGCGCTGCGGGGCGTCCGGCCCGATGGACTTCCCTGTCGTTGCCGGGCGCTTGATGGGGCCGGGCCCGCCGGATTCCAGGGACGGACGGAGGGGCGGGGCGATGTCCGGCTCGGTCGTGGCGGTGGTGCTCGTATCGGCTGCGGTGCGATCGGTGACATCGGTGACGGACTCCACGGTCCGCAGCGCCTCCGGCGTGACCAGGGGCCCGGTGGCGGGGTCTGCGGTGGGCGTGAGCCCGGCGTGGCGCAGCAACTGGCGCAGGGCCGTGGCCGCGTTGGCGGTACGGCGGCGCTCGCGCTCGGCGGGAGACAGCGCGGGGTCGTCGGCGTGCAGCCGGATGTGCCACTGGTCGGAGGGGGCGGGCCGGTCGGTCGCGGAGAGCCGGACCGCGTCGGCGGCATCGGGGTCGGCCACCACGTTCAGGTCGATGTGGAGCTGGTCGCCGGAACGGGGCAGCAGCAGCCCGTGGTTCACCTGGGCGTGGAGCAGCTCACGGCCGCGCTCCCGCAGATCGGCCAGGTCGTCGGCGGTGAGACCGGGCCCCGGACGCACCGGAATGTCCACGGTGAGGGAGCGCACCCAGCGTCCGTCGTCGGCCTGCACGCGCCGCACCTCGGTGTGAACGGTGGTGATGCCGTCGCTCGGGACCAAGGTGCCGCTCGGTTCGGTGTGCCGTACGGCGTCGACGGCCGGGCCCGGTATCTCGGTCTGTACGACGGTGACGGGGGCCGCTGCCTGGCGGGGCCGCCACTGTTCGGGGTGGACCGGGTCGCGGGCCGTGTCGGCGGTGGACGGCTGGGGAGCGAGAGGCGTGGTGGCCTGGTCGGCGCCCTCCGGTACGCGGGACTCCTGAGCGGCGTCCGGCTCCTGGATGGCGTCCGGCTCATCGACGGGGTCGGTGCGCCGGCCGGTGTCGGGGGCGGCCTGGCCGGAGGTCGTCCGGTCGGTGGCGGACGGGGTGGACTGAGAGGTGGGAGCGGACTGGGAGGTGGGGGCGGACTGGGAGGTCGGGGTGCCGTTCCGGTCGTCCGCAGCCCGGCCGGAGCGCGGATCGCCGTTTGAGCCGATGTCCGGTGCGAGGGCTCCGGTGAAGGCGGTGGGGGTGGTGCGCGGCAGGAAGGCGCCGGTGTTCCCGCCGGAGGTGTGGGCGGTGGTGAGGGGCGAGGTGGCCGAGACGGGGCTGGAGGCGGTGGGGACCGGGGTGGTGAGGTCGGGCAGCACAGGGGAGTTGACGAGCGGGCTGGTCGAAACTGTGCCGACCGGGAGGATGCGCGCCGTGATGTCCGGGCCGTTGGTGTGGAACGGGTCGACGCCGCCGCTCCGCGAGAGGTCGGGGACCACGGTGTTGACGGGGGTGCCGGTGGGGAGCGGCTGGACGGTCACCGGGGGTACGGATGTGAGGTCGGGCGGGGAGGTCAGCGGCTGCGGCAGGGGCTGTTCGGTGATGACCGGGGAAGGGACGTCGGACGACGTGACAGGGATCGGCGACGGGGAGGGCGTGGAGGACGAGGTGGTCGTGCTGCCGGCCGACGGGGGTGCCGGGGCGTGGACGACGGGAGCACCGCCGCCCAGCGGGTGGCCCGGACCGGGCAGTTGGTTGTAGGGGGTGAAGTCGTCCTCGCCGCCGAAGAACTTCTTGCTGAGGTCGGACGAGAGCTTTTCCACGACGAGGCCGAGGAGCAGTTCGGTGACGGCGCTGAGGCTGCCCCCCGCCAGCGACATGGGGTCGAACTTCCAGCGATCGTGGAAGATGCCGCCGGTCAGGAACTCGGAGAATGCTTCGCTGGGCCCCTCACTGGCCGCGACGTTGAAAACCTCCCCGAGGAACTGCCCCCACTTGTCGTCGTTGAAGTTGTTGAACTGGTTCTTGTAGATGCTGTTGATGCGATCGGAGATGATGGAGCTGAAGAACCCGGCGAAGGCGCCCATGACGAAGGATTCAACGATGGCACCGCCGTCGATGCCGTCCGGACGGCGGTTGCCCTCGTTGAGCCCGATCATCGCCAGCCGCACCGCGAACGTCGTCAGCGCCTCCTGTAGTGCCTGGCTCAGCGCGGGCAACAGGTGGGCCTGGTTGAGCAGCCGATGGAGGATGGCGATGATCGTCGCCGCCTTGCGCGCCTTGGCCGCCGCGGCCTGACCGATGGAGGCCCCGAACGTGAAGAACGAGAGCGCGGCGATGATCGCCAGTTCGATCAGGAGCAGGGTCAGCTCCGCCATGATCTGGAACTTGGCCTCCATGATGACGCGCGACTGGTTGACCCGGTCGTCCGCCACCTGGCGCAGCTGATCCGAGAGCTGTCGCAGATAGCCCGCCCCGCCGCGGCCGACCAAGGGGGCCATTGCCTCCTTGAAGCTCGCCGCGACCTGTGGCGGCAACGCCCCGTCCACCTTGTCGATCAGCTCGGGTAGCCGATCGGCCATGGCGTCCAACTTGTCGGCGAGGTCGTGGTACGCGTACTGGTTGGCGTACGCCGCGTCGGAGGACCCCGTCGGCGGAAACTCACCGATCAGGACGAAGAAGAGAATCCTGAGTTCTTCCGTGAACTCAAGGAAGTCGGAGAGTGGGTTGGCGGAGGAGGACCCTCCCTTGCCGACGCTCATAGGTCAGTGCTTTCCGCCGCCCTCGCCCGGGGCCTCGAGCCCGCCCCCCAGCGAGCCGATGTCGTCCATGATCTGGCCCTGGGTGGACTTGATGTTCCGCAGTTCCTGGAAGTGGCCCTCGGTGATACCGGTGAAGGCGGTGGAGATCTGCCCCAGGCATTCGATGACGTAGTCGCGCTCCCCGTCGACCCTCGGCTCCATCTCGTCCGCGTAGTCGTCGTGGACGCCGGTGATTCCGTAGAACCTGTGGGTCGGTTCCACAGCCTGCGAAAACGCGTCCGCGAGCCCCTGGAACTCCTTGCCCATTTCCCGGGTCTCGGAGATGAACGCCGCCAGCCGGACCGGGTCCGCCTCGTAGGAGCCGTATCCGCCCCCCGTCATCGGTTCTTCCTCCGGTCGTTCCCGCCGTCCGCCGCGGACGGGGTGGCCTCGCCGTCCTCGGTGATCTCGTCGCGGAGCCGGTCGTCGGTGCCGCGGCGGGCGGACTCGCCCCGCTTGACGCTCTCCATGAGGGGACCGAACACGTCGTCCCAGTCGACGCCCGCGCCTTCGACGTCCGGGCGGGCCCCGGTGCTCTCGGCCAGCGGGCGGAACGCCTCCATCACGGTACGAGCCATCTCCGCCTCGCCCTGCCGTGCCGCCTCGATCACCGAGGCGGCGAGCTGGGCGGCTCCCATCGTGCGGTACTTGCCGTCGAGGAAGCGCACGTCGGCGAGGTGGCCCTGCGCGTCGACGGTGACCTCGACACTGCGGTCACGGGAGCGCATGGTGACGCTGGTCGCACGCAGCCGCTGCTCCGCGGCGGCGACGGCCTGCCGGGTCTCCTCCAACTGGGCCATCGCCTTCGCCAGCCGTTCCTGGATCGGTTCACTCATCTGGTCTGTTCTCCGGTCTCGTTCAGCGGCCGATGACGGCGGGAGCGCCGCCCTCGTCCGTGCCCCATACGTCCTCGTCCTCCTCCACCCAGGACGCCCGCTCCCGGTCGCCGCTCTCGGTCTGCTGCTGGCCGCCGCCCCCCTGGCCGCCCATCGGCGGCATGAAGGGCATGCCCGGGGAGGCCGTGGAGAGACCGCCGCGCTGCGCCGCCGACACCTGCTCGTCCTGGCCGCTCCGGCCGCGGCGGGTGGCGGCCGGCTGCGAGTCGTCCATGGTGCCGCGGACGCGTTCGCCCTCCGCGCCTCCCGCCCCGCCGCCGCCCATCCGCATGCCCGGCGGCATCATCGGCATCCCACCGCCGGCGCCGTTGCCGGCGCCCATGCCGTGTTGGGAGGCGTGGGGGGAATCGACGATTCTGTCGTACAGCTCTTCCTCGTAGCGGGACGGGTAGGGCGAGGAATAGAGGGAGCCGGAGCCCGGCGCACCGCCGCTGCCGAGTGCGGAGGGGAGGGTCTGTCCCCGTTCGATCGGGGTGGTGATGACGGAGCCGTCGGGCCGGGTGGTGGTGACGGTGCCGCGGTCGGGATCGAGGACGCTGACGGAGCCGTCGCGCGCGGTGGTGACGAGACGGCCGTCGCCGTCGAGCCGGGAGACGGTGCCGTCGCTGTTCCTGATCGATTCGCCCGGCCGCAGGTTGTCGACGCGGGTGGAGCCGTCGGGCAGGGTGGTGACCACCTCCCCGGTGGCGGGGTTGATGGTGCGTGAGGAACCGTCGGGGTAGTCGAGGGTGACTGTGCCGTTCGGGTTGAGCGTGGAGGTGGCGTATGCGGGGTTGGCCCCGTAGCCTCCCGGCGGTCGCAGTCCGTCGCGGGGCAAGTCGCCGGAGGAGCCGGAGCTTCGTCCCGGGTCCTGCATCTGCCGTTCGGCGCGCTTCTCGGCCTCGGCCTGTCTGCGGTCGGCCTCCGCCTGCCGCTTCTCGACCTCGCGCCGCTGCTCTTCCTGCCGCGCCTCGGCCTCCCGCCGCTGCTCCTCCTGCCGGGCCGCGTACTCGGCCTCGGTCCGGATCCGTCGCTGTTCCTGCTCGGCTTGCCTCTCTTCTTGTTTGCGTTCGGCTTCGGCCTGTTTGCGGTCCGCCTCGGCCTGGCGCTCCTCCTGCTTGGCCTCTTGCTCGGCCTGCTTCTCCTCCTGCTTGCGCTCCAACTCCTCCCGCTTGCGGTCCGCTTCCGCCTGCCGTTCTTCCTGCTTACGTTCCAACTCTTCCTGCTTGGCCTCCTGCTCGCGCTCCTTCTCCTCCTGCTTGAGCTCCGCTTCCGCCTGCCGTTCTTCCTGCTCCTTGCGCTGCCGCTCCTGGTCGGCACGGGCCTGCTGCATCATCAGCATCTGCTGCGCCTGCGCCTGCGCCTGCTGCTCCCGCTCCTCCTGCCTGCGCTGGGCCTCCTCCTGTTTGCGTTCGGCCTCCGCCTGCCGTTCTTCCTGCTTGGCTTCCTGCTCGGCCTGCTTGGCCTCCTGCTTACGCTCCAACTCCTCCCGCTTGGCCTCTTGCTCGGCTTCTTTCTCGGCCTGTTTACGTTCCAGTTCTTGCTGTTTGGCCTCCTGTTTGGCCTCTGCCTCCTCCCGCTTGGCCTCTTGCTCGGCTTCTTTCTCGGCCTGTTTACGTTCCAGCTCCTGCTGCTTGGCCTCTTGCTTGGCCTCTGCCTCCGCTCGCTTGCGCTCGGCCTCCGCTTCCTTCTCGGCCTGCTTGCGCTCCAGCTCCTCCTGCTTGAGCTTCTGCTCGGCTTCCTTCTCGGCCTGTTTGCGCTCCAGCTCCTCCTGCTTGAGTTTCCACTCCTCCTCGGCCTTCTTTTTCTCCTCCTCCGCCTCCTTCTTCTCCTCCTCGGCCTTTTTCTTCTCCTCTTCGGCTTTCTTTTTCTCCTCCTCGGCCTCGGCACGCGCCCGGGCGGCCTGGTCCTTGGCCAGCAGCTCGCTGAGGCTGATCGTCTCGGTGTGCACCTTCTGCGGCAACCGGTGGTCGTCCAAGGCACTCTGAACCTCGATGAGGGCCCGCTTGCCGGCTGTGACGAGGACGTTCTCCACCGTCTCCTGCCAGCGGCGGATGGCCTCCTCACCGATCTTCTTCCAGGTCTCCTTGTCCTCCAGCATTCCGAAGCTCGTCATCTTCGGCGTTCCGTGGGTATCCGACGTTTCTTGGGTCTGCGCTTCGGCGGTGAAACCCGGCTCCTTGACGTAGTGGTAGCCACTGGTGCTGGTGCTGCCGTAAGTGTTGTACGTGATGTTGTACTTGAACCGGACCTTGGTGAGGTTGTTGTGCCAGACGCCATCGGTGATTTCCACCAGCACGTCGTGTAGAAAGCGCAGCGGATTACCGGTCAGCAACTGCCAGCTGTCCCACGTGAGTTTCAATTGGTATGCGGCGTTGTAGATCTGCTTGGCGACACTTCGAAGGTGTTGTCCATAGACGGACTCGGACTTGTCCGCCATCGGGAACTGCTCACTGTAGGACTCGTAGGTGCGTACCAAGCCGTGGATGATGTCCTTGAAGACGCCTGCGGCCCTGCCCTTCCAGGACGCCTCCTGCCGACCCAGGTCGAACTCCCAGTCCCTGAGGTCCTTCAATCGGTGCTCGAAGAAGAGCGCAACCCGGTCGAAGGCTCTGGCGCTCTCGTAGAAGGACTCCAGGTCCACCGCGCCCAAGTCCGTCACAGGGATGCCCTGCCAGCTGAAGGGTTGGGATTTCTCGTCGTGCAGCAGTTTGCCCAGCGCCAGACCGCCACCGTAGCTGTACGCCGCCAGATCCTCGTTGCTCCAGACCGTGTCCTTGCTCTGTTCCTCGAAATCATGGCCGAGATGGCTCGTGAACTGAGTGCCCGCCACCACACCGCCGGCCGGCGGGTCGTCGGTGCTGGCGGTGCCGAGCAAAGTGACACGGGCCCTCTTCATCTTGACCCTGGTGCCCACCGGGGCCTCGCCGATCGGCCCGTGCATGCCCGAGAAGAACGGGACGAGGAAGTCGGTGTTGTTGATCCGCCAGCCGGCGTTCTCATAGCGCCAGTTCTGGTCGTGTACGGGGTCAAGCGCCGCGTCTTCGGCAGGCCCGGGATAATCGTCGAACTCCACCCGCATCAGGGGGATCTTGTCGTTGCCGAGCAGCGAGTTGAACACGGTCCCGCGCTTGGGCAACTCATAGCCGGTGAGCGCATGCACGGCGTCGCGCCAGTAATCGTCATGGGAAGTCGCGGGTTTGACATTTTCTTCAGCCATGACGGGATCTCTCCGGGCGTATGGTCAGGATGGGGCGTGTGCGGGCGGGATACGGCGGCGGTCAGGCGTCCTCATCGCCCCCGCCGCCTCCACCGCTGATCTGCGAGCCGGACAGACCGGACTCCACGTCCTCGAACACGTCCAGGAAGTCCTGGCCGTCGATGTCCACCAGGTTGCCCGCCTGAGTGCTGAAGAGCGTGTCGATCGTGGTGCGAAGGTTCTCTTCGAGGTCCTGGAAGAGCTTGGTCTGATCCTCGTAGATCCCGTTCAGGCCCGTTGCCGTTCGTTTGACGGCTGTGTTGAATTCGACGCCCTGGTTGTTCAGGTATTTTCCGTTCACCATCATCCCGAGGCGCAGCGGATGCGCTTCGCCGTAGTTTTGGACGCTGCTGAGGTCGAGTTTTCCGGAGAGATATGCCATGGCGAGACCGAACTCGTTGTCCTCCGAGATGCTCTTCAGATCCGTCCGGAAGGGTTCGACGCGCTCCCTGAGGAAGGACTCCAGACCGGCCTTGTCCAGGCTGAGTTTGCCGGTCTCGGATTTCGGGTCTTGCGGCTCCGCCATCTACGTCTCCTCGGGTGCTGTGGTGCGTCGGCCGCATCAGCGGCCGCCAATCGTCACCGACTCCCACATCTGGGTCAGGGACTTGCTGCTGTAGTCGTACTGCTCCGAGATGCGGCCCAGCAGATTGGCGTGCTGGGTGAGGATGCCCTCCATCGCCTCGACCGCGCCGTTCCACGCCTTCTGTTTCTCTGCGTAGACGTCCTTGTCGTCACCGACCCAGGAGTTGCGCAGGGCGTTCAGTTCCGCCTCCAGAGTGACGAGGATGGTGGAGATCCTCTTGGTCTGGTGGACGAGCTCGTCGGCGGCGTTGGTCATCTGCGAGTAGTCGACGTAGATATAGCCGTCGGTGAAGTCCATTGCGTGTCCTCGTCTCGGGTCGGGTGCGGAGTCGGCTGCGAAGAGGGCGGCCCGATGGGGCGGGTCAGCCGCGCAGCTGGTCGAAGATGGCGTCGGACTGGGTGTACGCCTGGTTGATCTCTTCGACCGCGGAGCCCTGCTGCTTGCCGTGCTCGACCAGGGTCTGGTTCAACGCTTCGATCATGTCCTGGACGTTGAACAGGACGGTGTTGCAGTTCGCCTCCCACTTCTCGACGAGCTGCCCGAAGGCCCCGCCGTCCGCGCCCTGGTAGTGGGCCATGAGGTTGTTCCTGGTGTTCTCCACACCCTGACGGCTCTGGGTGATCTGGGTGAACGCCATCTCCAGAGCCTGGATGCCCTTGCGGGTATCCGACTCGTTGGACTGCTGCATGCCGTTGAGGGACATGCCTCACCTCTCCCTGGGTCTCATCGGCTCTTCGGAATGTCCGGAGCAGCCGATGCTAGGCAGCCCCGATTGCATTCCGGCCGGTCCACCTTGCCGCCGGATTGTTTTTCCGTTGTCGCCCCGGAGTTTCCCGTCTACCGCCAGGCGCACCGGGGGGCGGTCACCGAGGCGCGGCCCGCCTCGGCGGCCTCGGGGTGCAGGTCGGGTCCGGAGGGCAGCATTGCCAGCATCAGCGCCGGCATCTCGCCCGGTTTGACGCTCTTGTAGCCGAGGGCCTCGATCGCTTTGGCGCTGGCCAGCCGGTACTTCACCCCGGTCTCCGTGACCAGGTAGAGGGTGCCGCCCACCGCACCCCCGCCCGCGCCCACCAGCCGCACCAGCGCGCCCCGTCCCGGCGGCACGGTGACCCGGTCCACGGGCAGACAGGCGGCGGCGGAGACGCCGGAGGAGTGCTGGGCGACCGGGCCCAGTCCGGTGGTGGGGGGCAGCGCGACGGCGAACCGTGCGCCCTCGCCGTCGGGCGTGACCAGTGCGCACGGGGTGCGGTCCCGGGGGACGCTCACCGCCCTCGGCGGGGTCTTCGGCTTCTCGCCCAGGCCCTCGGTCCGTCCGGTGGGGGGCACCGGATGGCCTCGCAGAGCCTCGGAGGTCAGGGGGGCCGCGACGGGCGTACGGCCGTCGTACGCCTCGGCCCGGACGCGCGGATCGGCCAGCAGCAGGGCGAGTTCGGTGGCGGTGAGGGGAGCCAGGCCGTCGGCGCGCAGCAGGTAGTGGCGCTCCTCGGCGCCGGGCACCGCGAGGGTGAAGACCTGGCCCACTTTGGTGGCCCGGCCGCCCAGGTTCGGGCCCGCGTCGCCGAGCCCCTCGACGGCGGGGGCCGCGAGGTCGGGTCCGGCGGGCAGGGCGTTGAGAAAGGCGGCGGAGACCGGCACCGGCCGCACCGAGGCGTAGCCCAGGGCCTCCCTGGCCGCGGAGTCGCGGTTCAGGCGGAGCCGGCTGCCCTGCCAGAGCAGATAGTCGCTGCCGTCGGGCCCGGCCACCAGCAGCCCCTCGGAGGGGGCCAGGCGGTCGCCGCCGCCGTCGTGCGCGACGGCGAGGGTGGTCACCGTCTGGGTGCGGCCCGCGCCGCGCGGGGTTTCGGTGACGCACATCCGCCAGGCGTCCTGCGACAGATCGCCCGCTGCGGGCAGTTCGTCGGGGGCGCCGGGGATGCCGATGGGCGTGCCGCGCGGCACGCCCATCAGGGAGGCGGTGCTCACGGTGGTGGTGGACAGTTTGGCGCCGGCGATCAGTTTGGCCGAGGCGTAGTTGCGCACCGGGCGCAGCCGTCCGTCCAGGTAGAGATAGCGGGCGCCGGTGCCCTTGTCGACGATGAGGCCGCCGGAGGTCTGCCAGGAGTTCTGCTTGCCGGGGCTGACGAGGCCGACGACGAACGCGCCCACGGCCACCAGGATCGCGATGATGACGCCGATCGCGATGCCGCGGTTGGTACGGCCCTGGGGGCTCTCGGGGGCGTCCGGGTCGGAGCGGAGCATGCTGGAGGTGAGCCGGCCCATCAGGAACATATGGGCCTGGACCTGATCGCGCTTGTTCTGCATCGGTGGTCGGTCCTTAGGGTCAGCTGTTGGGGGACGGTCAGCTGTTGAGGGCGCGTAGCCAGCCGTAGACACCGAGCACCCACAGGGCCAGCGGAAGCAGGCTGATGGCCATGGCGGAGTGCAGGATCTCGGCGGCCCGGCCCCAGTAGGGCACCAGACGGCGGCCCGGGACGGTCCAGGAGGCGATGGCGATGGCGGCGCCGGCCACGAGGAGTCCGGCGACCAGCAGCAGCCGCCCGCCCGCGTCGGCGTCCGCGGCGGTGTCGTACACCAGGAGCGCTCCGCCCCACACACCGGCGGTGACGAGGGAGAGCCGCTGGAGGATGTTCCCGAGGCCGCGGCTGTGCAGCAGCAACAGCAGCGACAGGGCGGCCGACGTCAGGACGGTGGGCAGGGTCGGCCGGTGCATGAGGCCCATCAGGCAGGCCGCGCAGACGGCGGCGGTCGCGGCGTACAGGCCGGTCATCCAGCCGTCGGCGACCGCGGTGCGGGCGGCGATCGCGGACGGGGAGTGCGGTTCGATGCCCTCCTGGAGCTGCTCGGCGTTGGAGGGCAGCGGCGGCATCCGCAGACCGGACAGCCGGAACGACATCGACGGTACGAACGCGCCGAACAACACCGCGACCAGGGCGACCACGCCGGCCGCGTGCCCGGGGCCGAGGTCGCCGGCCGTCATCAGGGCACCGGCCCCGACCCCGGCGGCGGCCACCACCACCAGGGCCAGGAAGAGCGCGGCGAACGCGGCGACGGCGGCGACGGCGAGCATCGCCCCGCCGGCCGCGGCCGCCCCCGCGGCGAGCAGCCGGGCGCCCATCACCTCCCAGTGGTCCGGGCCGCCGAGGTCGCCGCCCGGCAGCAGCCAGCCGGCCAGCGCGAAGAAGGGGGCCGCGGCGAACCCGAGGGCGGCGCCCGCCTCCGCGTCGCCGACCGCGCGGCTGGCGGAACCCGCGCCGCCCAGGAGCAGCAGGCCGGTGACGGCGGCCGCCAGGGCGCGCAGTTCGCCGGAGGGTCCGGGCCAGGCCAGGACGGAGAGTCCGGCGCCCAGGGTGAGCACCAGCAGGCCCAGCAGGACGCGGCGTGAGGCCGAAGGACTCCAGCCGAAGGGCCGCCGCTCCATCGTCCCGGCGATGCCCTCGACGATGTCGTCGAGCAGGACCTCGGGCAGGGCGTCGGTACGTGGTCTGAGGTACAGGGTCTCGCCGTCGAGCACGCCGAGTGCCGCGAGGCCGGTGTCCTCGTCGAGAGAGGAGCCGCCGAGCCGCTGGAGAACCCAGCCGCCGTGTTCCAGGCCCTCCTCGTCCAGATCGTCGCCCGCGTGCCGCACCAGAGTGGGCAGCAGGTCGGCGACGGGAACGTCGGCGGGGACCGCGAGATCGATGGACTTGGCCGGAGCGCGCACGGTGACGCGGCACAGTCCGGACGTGGTGCTGTCGCTCATGGGGGAAAACTCACGCTTCGTCAGGAGACGCCAAGGGCCTGGTAAAGGTGGATCGTTGGACGTGCGCGCCGTCGCGCTGCACACTTGGACCGGCTCCTCGCGTTCCTCCGCCCGAGTGAACCGTGACACGGATCGTAGACTGTCCCCGGCTGGTGGGTTTCGCCTCATGGGGTCGGCTGCGGCGGCATGCGCCCCTTCGCCCGTTCTGTCTGCCCTGACGGCCCGTTCCCCCGTTTCACCGCTCCGCGCCGCCGCGGACCGCGGCCCCGATTCCCCGTACCCGAGTCGTGCCCGTGCCCCTCCGAGGCACCCCGAAGGAGAGCGCTCGTTGAGTACCATCCTGTTCCGTCGGCCCGCCCGCAGGCGCGGACCGGACATGCCCGACGGGGAGCTGAGCCTTCAGGAGCCGCCCACGCTGCCGGAGGTCACCCCCGACAGCTCGGCGGTCTGGAACTACCTGCCGATGGCGCTGATGTCGGTGTCCATGATGCTGATGTACATGCGCCCCGGCGGCGCCAAGAGCGGCGTGTTCATCTATCTGGCGCTGGGGATGATGGTGGTCTCCGCCGCCGCGATGGTGCTCGGCCAGTACGTACGCCGCAGCAGCGAGCGCAAGCAGCGGCTGAAGGGCGAGCGGCGGGACTATCTCCGCTATCTGCGCCAGGTACGCCGCAAGGTACGCGCCATGGTCGCCGAACAGCAGCGGGCACTGGCCTGGCGGCATCCCGCGCCGGGCGCCCTGTGGTCGCTGGTGGGCACGAGCCGCCTGTGGGAACGACGCCCGACGGACGACGACTTCGGCGAGGTGCGGGTCGCGATCGGGAACCAGAAACTGGGCGTGGACCTGGCACCGCTGTCCACCAAACCGGTGGAGGACCTGGAACCGTTGAGCGCCCACGCGCTGCGCAGCTTCATCCGCGCCTACTCCACCGTCCCCGACCAGCCGATCGCGGTATATCTGCGCACCTGGGCACGGGTGTTGTTCCGTGGGGACCAGGAGCGGATCCGCGCGCTGGCACGGGCGATGGTGGCCCAACTCGCGGTGGTGCACTCACCCGAGGACGTCTGGATCGCGGTGTGCGCGGCCGACGACCGGCGCGCGGACTGGGAGTGGGTGAAGTGGCTGCCGCACAACCTGCACCAGGTGGAGACGGACGGCGCGGGCGCGGTACGGATGGTGGTCACCTCGGTGAACGAGCTGGACGACCTGCTCGGCGTGGAGTTCGCCGAGCGGGCCGCGTTCGACCCGGAGGCGCGGCCCGGCCGCGAGGAACCGTACGTCGTGATCGTGCTCGACGGAATCACGCTCCCGTCCGGACATCGGGCGGACGGGCCGGGCTTCCGCAACACGGTGCTGCTGGACCTGGACGGCGCGCTGACCTGGCGCCCGGGCCGGGTGACACTCCGTCTGGACCTCGAAGAGGAGGAGATGCGGCTGGTGCGCACCGACCGGGAGCGCAAGGAGCAGTTCACCTCCCTGGGGCGGCCGGACGCGATGGGCGTGGCGACCGCGGTGTCGCTCGCCAAGCGGCTGGCGCCCTACCGGATGGGCATGAGGCGGGACACGGGCGAGCCGATGGCCGCCGACACCGAGCTGACCACCCTGCTCGGCATCGCCGACCTGCACCGCCACGACCCGGCGTCCCTGTGGGAGCGCCGCACCCGCTCGGAGCGGCTGCGGGTGCCGATCGCGTTGGGCCCCGGCGGAGAGCCGGTGGAGCTGGACATCAAGGAGTCGGCGCAGGGCGGCACCGGGCCGCACGGCATGCTCATCGGCGCCACCGGTTCGGGCAAGAGCGAGCTGCTGCGCACCCTGGTGCTGGCGCTGGCGCTGACCAACTCCTCCGAGACGCTGAACTTCGTCCTGGTGGACTTCAAGGGCGGCGCGACCTTCCTCGGCCTGGACGAACTCCCGCACACCTCCGCGGTGATCACCAACCTGGCGGACGAGGTGGAGCTGGTCGCCCGTATGCAGGACGCGGTGCACGGCGAGCTGATACGCCGCCAGGAGCTGCTGCGGGCCGCGGGCAACTACACCTCGGCGCTGGAGTACGAGAAGGCGCGGGCCGACGGCGCGCCGCTGGATCCGCTGCCGAGCCTGTTCATCGTGGTGGACGAGTTCAGTGAACTACTGTCCGCTCACCGCGAGTTCATGGAGCTGTTCGTGATGATCGGGCGGCTCGGGCGCAGCCTCGGAGTGCATCTGCTGCTCGCCTCGCAGCGGCTGGACGAGGGCCGGATGCACCAGTTGGAGTCGCATCTGTCGTACCGGATCGGTCTGCGGACCTTCTCGGCGATGGAGAGCCGCGGGGTGCTCGGGGTGCCGGACGCCTACGAGCTGCCGCCGACGCCGGGCAGCGGCTTCATCAAGAGCGGTGTGGAGGCGCTGACCCGGTTCCGCGCCGCGTACGTCTCCGGCCCCTACCGGCCGCGCAGCGGCTCGGTGAACCAGGCACGGGTGGCGAGCCAGGTGGTGCCGTGGACTTCGGGCTGGGTGGTGCCCCGGCAACTGCCCGATCCGCCGGAGGAGGAGCGTGAGGAGAGCGGGCAGACGGAGGAGGAGGGCCAGTCGCTGCTGTCGGTGGCGGTGGAACGGATGAGGGACGCTGGGCCTCCGGCCCACCAGGTGTGGCTGCCTCCGCTGGGCGAGCCGTCCACCCTGGACGAGCTGCTGGGCCCGCTGGAGCCGCACCCGGAGTACGGGCTGACCTGCACGGCGCTGCGGGGGCGGCTCAAGGCGCCGGTGGGCATCGTGGACCGGCCCTTCGACCAGCGCCGTGACCCGCTGATGGTGGACCTGTCGGGCGCCGGGGGCCATATGGCCGTCGCGGGCGGCCCGCAGAGCGGCAAGTCGACGCTGCTGCGCACGCTGATGACCTCCCTCGCCCTCACCCACACCCCGCGCGATGTGCAGTTCTACTGCCTGGACTTCGGCGGCGGCACGCTCTCCGGGCTGGTCGGTCTACCGCATATGGGCGGGGTCGCGGCACGGGCGGACCGGGAGCGGGTGGGGCGGGTGATCGCCGAGGTCACCGCCCTGCTGGCCCGCCGCGAGGGGTTCTTCCTGGAGCACGGCATCGACTCCATGGCGTCCTTCCGGCGGCGCAGGGAGAACGGGGAATTCCCCGACGAGCCCTACGGCGACGTGTTCCTGGTGATCGACGGGTGGCCCACGGTCCGCCAGGACTACGACCAGCACGTCTCCACGTTCGGCGCGCTGGCGCAGCGCGGTCTGAACTACGGCATCCATCTGGTGGTCACCACCGCCCGCTGGGTGGAGCTGCCCGCGGCGGTGCGCGACCAGGCGGGCACCCGGCTGGAGCTGCGGATGGGCGACCCCATGGACTCCTCGGTCGATGTGCGCAAGGCGGCCAAGGTGCCGCGGGTGGCGGGCCGGGGCCTGACCCGAGACTCGAAGCTGCATTACCTGACCGCGCTGCCGCGGCTGGACGGCCGTACCACCGCCGCGGACCTCTCCGACGGGGTGGCGGACCTGGTCGCCCGGGTGAGCGAGCACTGGTCGGGCCCGCCCGCGCCGCCGGTCCGGATGCTGCCCACGCTGCTGCCGGCCGCCGAACTGCCCGCCGCCGGGGAAGACGGTCTGCGGGTGGCGCTGGGCGTCGAGGAGGAGAGGATGGGCACGCTGTGGCACGACTTCACGGCGACCCCGCATCTGATCGTCGTCGGCGACACGGAGAGCGGCAAGACCAACCTGCTGCGGCTGATGGCGAAGGCGATCACCGAGCGGTTCACCCCCGCCGAGGCACGGATCATGGTGGTCGACTACCGGCGGGACCTGGTGGAGGCGGTACCCGACGACTACCGGCTGGGGCACGCGGTGTCGCTGGACGCGCTCAAGGAGATGGTGGACGGCGTGGGGCGGGCGGTGCGCACCCGGTTGCCCGGCCCGGACATCGCGCCGTCGCGGATGCGGCAGTGCGACTGGTGGACCGGTCCACGGCTGTTCGTACTGGTCGACGACTACGACATGGTCGCAGGCGGCGGCGCGATGAACCAGCCCTTCGGCCCGCTGGCCGACCATCTGGCGCTGGGCTACGAGGTGGGCATGCACCTGGTGGTGGCCCGTTCGGCGGGTGGCGCCGCCCGTGGGCTGAACGACCCGCTGATGCGGCGTCTGCTGGAGGTCAACACCCCCGGCCTGCTGCTGTCCTGCCCTCCGACCGAAGGCTATGTGTTCGGCAATATCAAGGGCCGCCATCTGATCCCCGGTCGCGGGATGTGGATCACCCGCCGCAAGAACACCGACGTCCAGACGGCGCTGGTCGACACGGACGCCCCGTGACCGGCTCGGCCACACGGAGAGCGACCCGGCCGGGGCACGGGCCCGGCACCCGGGTTCCGTACGCCCGGCACGGCGGGACCCGGGGCGTCGCCGCGCGGGCGGAGCCGGGACCGGGCGAGCGCGGCACGCCGCCGGGCCCGCCTGTCGGGCGGCGTCCCGGGCTCACCTTCGGCCCGCCCGGCCGTGTGCTCGGGGCCGGTGCTTCCGCCGTCGCACCGGGGCCCGTCGCCGGTTCGGTGGGCGCGTCCGGTACGGCGAGAACGCGCGGCGCGTCCGGTGCGGGGGTCCGGCCCCGGTGCCCGGACGGCGAAGCCTGTCCCGTACGGACCGGCGAAGTGCCTTCCGTACGGACGCGATCGACCCCCGAGGGGCGTTCGGCCCCGGCAGGCCCCCACGGCGGGCGCGGGCCGTGGATTCCGCGACACGCCCTAGCCGGCCGGGCGCCAGCCCCTCGCCTTGCCCAGCGGGACGACGACCATCGCCGCGCCCACCAGCAGCACTACCGCCAGGGCGACGCCGCCGATCACCATGGCGCGGGCACGCGGGCGCGCGGAGGCGGAGGCGGGGACCTCGGCGGGCGCGGGCTTCGCCGCCGCAGGGGCCCGGCCGTCCGGGAGCAGCGCGGTCAGCGCCGCGTAGACGTCGAGCCGGGGAGTGTGCTCGGGATAGGCGGCCTCGGTCAGACGGCGCACGGTGGCGGCGACGTCCAGCTTCGGCTGGTAGGCGCGGATGAGCGCGGCCGTCCCCGCGACATGAGCGGCGGCCAGCGAGGATCCGGAACCGATGAAGTGCCCGGAGCCGCGGACGCCGATGCCGACCACGGCGTCGCCGGGGGCGGACAGATCGGGGTCGAGGGCGACGGGCGCGTTCTCCGGCCGACCGCCCCCCGGACCGTGGTCGACCACCGACAGCACCGCGGGCAGCCGGGCCGGCCAGTAGGGGCGGGCCCGGGTGTCCGGCCTGCCCCCCGCGCCATCGGGGGCGACGTCCGGTACGGCGGGGGCGACGACGAGCACGTCCTCGGCGCTCGCGTGCTCGATCGCGGCGGCCAGTTCCGGGCTTCCGCGGTCGAGCACCTGGCCCACGTAGACGACGCGGGCGTCCGCGTCCACGGCGTCACGGATGCCGCGCGCGACGAGCCGGGCGTCCGGGACACCGCGGCTGTCGGTTCCCCGCAAAGCGAGGATCCGGGCGTCGGGGGCGACGCCCGTGACGCCTCCCTGTCCGGTGGGCGCCGCGGCGATCAGCCCGGCGGCGAAGCTCCCGTGCCCCACGCAGTCCTGGCCGGCCCCGCCCACGGCGGTGACCCGGCCCGCCAGTGCGGGAGTCCGGGCTCCGACGCCGGTGTCCACGACGGCTACCGTGACACCCGCGCCCCGAGTGAGCTGCCAGGCACGGGAGAGCTGGAGCGCCTGATGGGTCCACGGGCGCATACGCGCGGTCTTGGCGGAGGCGGTCGCACAGGAGTCTTCGGCGGCCATCCGCAGGCGCAGCGGCGGAAGGCTCACCGGGTCGTGGCCGTCGGCGCGGGCCGGTGGGGCCAGCACCAGGGCGGGTATCGCGGCGGCGACCGCGAGGGCCGTGAATCGGCGGCAACGGTCGTACAACATGCGGCACATGGTAGGCGACGTGAAGGCGGGACCGGAGAGCCCCCGGTTGCGCATGAGACACATGAGAAGCAGGAGGGGCAAGCGTGTCACGGCAAGTACTGACGGTGGGTCAGGGACAGTCGGACGAGTTCCGGACCATCGGCGAGGCACTGGCCGCGGCACGGACGGGCGCGGTCATCCAAGTAGGGCCCGGCCGCTACGCCGAGAACCTCACGGTGCGCACCCGCGTCACGATCGTCGGCGAGGGCGAGCCGGGGTCGGTGGAGATCTGCCCGCGCCGCGGCACCGCGCTCACGCTGGTCGCCGACGCGGTGATGCTCACCGACCTGGTGCTGCGCGGCGGCAGCGAGGACGTCGCGGTGGTGGACGCGCCGCGCGGCCAAGTGGCGATGGACCGCTGCACGGTGATCGGCTCGGGCTGGACGGCGCTGCTCGCCCGCCAGACCGGGGCGCTGGCGATGCGCGGCTGCCGCGTCACCAACCGGGAGGGCGCGGGGGTCGTGGACACCTCCGCGGAGCCGAGCGTCATCGAGGACTGCGTACTGGAGAACCTCGGCTCCTCGGCCGTCGTGCTCAGCGAGAGCGCCCGGTCAACCGTGCGCGACTGCCGGATCCGCGACGCCCGCGGCAACGGCGTGCTGGCCAACGGCGAGGCGCAGGGCACCATCGAAGCCTGCGACATCAGCGGCACCGACAAACCCGCCCTGGCGCTGGAGGGCAGCAGCACCACGCGGGTCGTGCACACCACGGTCCGCGACAGCACGGTCGGCGTCTACCTGACCAGCGCCGCCCGCCCGGTCCTGGAGGACGTCACGGTGTCCGGCACCTCCGGACCGGGCATCACCCTGTCGGCGGGCGCCGACCCCCTGCTGCGCCGGTGCACGACGACCCGGACCAAGGGGCACGGACTGCTCGTCACCGAGCGGTCACGGGGCACCTTCGAGGACTGCGCGTTCGACTCGGCGAGCGGGGCCGCGATCAGGGTCACCGACTCCAGTACCCCGTCCTTCCTGCGTACGACGGTACGCGACTGCGCCGACCCGGAGGCGGCGGTGCAGCTCACCGAGCACTCGACCGCGGAGTTCGACCGGCTGGACGTGACCGACGCCCGCGGCAGCGGCGTCCTCGTCCGCACGCACGCCAACCCGCTGATCCGCAGGGCCCACATCACCGGAGCGGGCCGCCACGGCGTGCTGGCGGACGACGACGGCCGCGGACGGCTGGAGTTCTGCGTCGTGGAGCGGGCGGCCGGGGCCGGGCTGCGGATCGTCGCCGGGGCGCAGGCCCTGTTCGACGACTGCGCGCTGCGCGCCTGCGGCGAGGCGGCCGTGTCGGTGGGCCGGGAGGGCGTGGCCACCGTCCGGGACACGGAGGTCGAGGGCTGCGGCTCCTCCGGGGTCTGGGTGGAGGACGGCGGAGAGGCGTCCCTGACCCGGACGCGGATCTCCGGGGCCGGCGCGCACGGTGTGCTGCTGGCCGCGGGTTCCCGCGCGGAGCTGCGATCCTGCGACGTCCACGGCAACGTCGGCGACGGCGTCCGGGTGGACACCGCGGAGCCGGTGACCGTCGACGGCTGCGCGGTACACGACAACCGCGGCGCGGGCCTGACCCAGAGCCGGGCCGGGGACCGGCTGGAGGTCGTGGAGCTGGCCAGCACGGACAACGGCTCCCCGGACTCCTGGGGCGTGGACGCGGCAGCCGGCGGCGGCGCGCCCGGCGCGCCGGGCCAGGACGCGGGTCCGAAGGATCCGCTGGAGGAACTGGAGGCGCTGATCGGCCTGGAGGGCGTGAAGCACCAGGTCCGCACGCTGGTCAACCTCAACCAACTGGCGCAGCGCCGCAAGCAGTTGGGGATGCCGGTGCCGTCGATGAGCCGTCATCTGGTCTTCGCGGGGCCGCCCGGCACCGGCAAGACCACGGTGGCCCGGCTCTACGGCTCGATCCTGGCGCAGCTGGGCGTGCTGCCGGAGGGCCACCTGGTGGAGGTCTCCCGCGCCGACCTGGTGGCGCAGGTGATCGGCGGTACCGCGATCAAGACGACGGAGGCGTTCAAGAAGGCGATCGGCGGGGTCCTCTTCATCGACGAGGCGTACACCCTCACCTCGGGAGGCTCCTCGAACGACTTCGGCCGCGAGGCCGTGGACACCCTGCTGAAACTGATGGAGGACCACCGGGAGGACGTGGCGGTGATCGCGGCCGGCTACTCCTCGGAGATGGACGGCTTCCTCTCCTCCAACCCCGGTCTGGCCTCCCGCTTCACCCGCACCATCGAGTTCGGCAACTACTCGGTCGACGAGCTGGTCACGATCACCGAGAGCATGTGCCGCACCCACCAGTACGAGCTGGGGCCGGGCACCTCCCGGGCGCTCAACGCGTACTACGAGGGCATGGAGCGCGGCGCGGCCTTCGGCAACGGCCGGGCCGCGCGCCGGGTGTTCGAGGAGATGGTCGACCGCCAGGCGATCCGACTGGCCACCATGGACGAGCCCGCCGAGCGCGACCTGACGCTGCTGCTGCCGGAGGACGTCAGCGAGTCCGCCGCGAACCCGCGAACGGTGGCCGAGGACCGGGAGACGATGCTGGCGAAGCTGGAGGCGATGGTGGGCCTGCACGCCGTGAAACGCGAAGTCACCGACCTGGTCAGCCTGCTCACCACGGCCAAGCAGCGCGAGGCGGCGGGGCTGCCCGCGCCGAGGATCAGCCAGCACCTGGTGTTCTCCGGCGCACCCGGCACCGGCAAGACCACGGTGGCCCGGCTCTACGCCGACCTGCTGGCCTCGCTGGGGGTGCTCTCGCGCGGCCAGTTGGTGGAGGTGGCGCGCGCGGACCTGGTGGGACGCTACGTCGGCCACACCGCGCAGCTCACCAAGGAGGTGTTCCAGAGCGCGCTGGGCGGGGTGCTGTTCATCGACGAGGCGTACACCCTCACCCCGGAGGGCGCCGGCTCGGACTTCGGCCGGGAGGCCGTGGACACCCTGCTGAAGCTGATGGAGGACCACCGGGACGAGGTCGTGGTCATCGTCGCCGGCTACACCGAGGAGATGCGCGGCTTCCTGGCCTCCAACCCCGGTCTGGCCTCTCGCTTCTCCCGCTTCGTCGAGTTCGAGGACTACTCCACCGACGAACTGCTCACCATCATGGAGCGGCACGCCGACGAGAGCGGCTACACCTGTCCGGCCCTCACCCTGGAGGCGCTGCGCACCCACATCGACGCGGTGCCGCGCGGCCGTGCCTTCGGCAACGCACGGCTGGCCCGGCAGCTGCTGGAAACGATGGTCACCCACCAGGCACGCCGCCTGACCGGCGTGGGCCGGCCGAGCGTGGAGGAACTGCGGACCCTGCTGCCGGAGGACCTGCCGGCGGCGGGCCTGGGGGTGGGCGGCTGACGTGACCGGGGCGGTGCGCTCCCCACGTCGGCGAAGTCGTCCCCGGCCGCCTCGGGGGCGACCGCCTGAGCGGTCGTGGTGCCCGCGCTTGTGCCATACCGTCTGGTCACCGCCACGGGCGAAAGGAGGAGCGGCGGGCACCGTCGGCGGTGGGCTTGAGGACCTTCCCCACCGCCGGGCCCGTGCGCTACCCGCCGCCCAGCGCCTCCTTCAGCTCACCCCGCCGCCGTATCCCCAACTTCTTGTACGTGCTGGTGAGATGGGTCTCCACGGTGCGCCGGGCCAGGTAGAGCAGGCCGGCGATCTCCGTGTTCGTGTGCCCGTCGGCGGCCAGCCGGGCGATGCGGCGCTCGCTGTGGGTGAGGGAGCCGGAACCGGTGCGGGCGGAGGCGGTACGGCGGGCGCCGCTCTCACGCAGGGACTCCTCCGCGAGCGTCCACAGCCGCGGCGCCCCCAGGCGCTCGGCGCGTTCAGCCGCCTCCCGGAGGCTGCCGCGGGCCCGGGATCGCTCGGAAGAGCCGTTCCCGGCCGTGGTCAGCAACCGACCCCGCGCGATCAGCGCGGACACCAGTTCCGTCTCCGTGGCGGCGGGCGCGTCCCGCAGCAGCCCTACGGCCTCCTCCGTCAGTTCCAGCCCCCGCCGGCCGCCGGTCACCGTGCCGAGGACACGCAGCGCGCGGCCCACCGTGCGCGGTGTGCCCCACACCCGGGCCAGGCGCAGTTCCTCCTCGGCCAGCGCGCGTGCCTTCTCGGGACAGCCGAGGGCGAGCCGGCACTCGGCGGCGGCCGAACGCCACGGTGTGACCACCGGACTCTCCACGTCACGGGCCGACTGGCGCCGGCCGCACTCCAGGAAGTCGTGCAGCGCCCCTGTCATGTCACCCGCCGCGAAACGGTGCACGCCCCGCGCGTACAGGAACTGGTTCAGGTCCGCGGAGTCGGGGGCCGCCCGCAGATCGAAGCCGTCCGCGAGCCGCCCGGCCTCGACGGGACGGCAGGTCTCCACGAGCGCGATCAGGGTATGGGCATGTATATGGGAGGGCCCGGTGTGCGCGATGCCGGGAGGCTCGTCCGGCAGTCGTGCGTACTCGCCCCGCGCCGCCGCGATGTCGGCCCGTACGTTGAGCAGCGCCTCGTGCATGGGATGCAGCAGGCCGGGCCGCAGACCGGCCAGGCCGCGCTCCACGAGCCGTTCGGCCTCGTCGAGGTGGTCGGCCCACTGAGCGACCGCGGCGGCCGTCCCCAGCAGGAAGGGCTCGGTGGCCGGGTCGGCAGGCTCGGCGAGCAACTCGTGCAGCCGCAGCATCGCCTTATCCGCCGAGGCCAGGGAGGCGGCGGCCGCGTACCGCACGAGCAGCGCCCTGGTCGCCGGGCCCGCCCGTCCAGGCGATCGGGCGACGATGTCGCACAGCCACCGGTACACCTCCTCACGGACGGACTGGTCCCGGTCGGACAGCAGGGCGGACGCGGTCTGCAGGGGCCCGATCGCCTCGGGGCGGTCGGCGAGTTCGCCGTCCAGCGTACGCAGCACCTCCACGGCGGCACGGGTCCTGCCGCGCCCGCTCAGCGCGGTGCCCAGGGCCACGGCCGCGCGCACCCGGTCCTGCGGGGTGCCGGGCAGCCGCAGCGCCTCGGAGAGCCGGGGGATGCCGGCCGCCGAGCACTCCGGGCTCGCGTACTCCAGTGAGCCCAGCTCGGTCAGCAGCCGCTGCCGTTGCCCGTCCTCCAGCGGCTCCTCCAGCGCCCGGCGCAGGAACGCGACGGCGTCGTCGGCGCGCCCGGCCCCCAGGGCGAGCGACGCGGCGTCCCGGAGCACGGCCGGCGCCCAGGTGGCGCCCACGGGGTCGGACATCAGCAGTTGCCAGGCCACCGTCTCGGCGGGGACGCCGAGGTGCAGCGCCATCTCGGCGGCTGCCCGGCGTACCGCCCGGCGACGCTCCACGGGCACTCCGGTGAGCACCGCGTCCCGCAGCAGGGGATGGGCGTAGCGGAGGCGGGCGACGGCCCCCGGGCGCGGGCCGTCGTACGGGAGCGGCTCGGGGCCGGTCCCGTGACGTCCGGCCCGCGCGTGCGGGCCGGACGTCGTGGGGCCGGCTGGACGGTGAGGGCGCGATCCGGCGACGAGACGCAGCACGCCCAGGTGCGTCATCGCGGTGAGCCAGCCGGTCGTCCGGGCGGGGTCGAAGCCCGTCAGTTCCCCGAGCGGGGGGCCCAGGCCGGTGACGGAAGCGTCGGGGCCGGGCCCCACCGTCTCACCGTCGCACGCCTCGTCGAGGGCGGCCAGGGACCTCGCCACCTCCACCGTGCCGGGACCGGCGCTCTCCAGCCACCACCGCACAGCCGCCTGGTAGGCACCCGGGTACAGCGCGGCAGCGGTCTCCGGTACGGCCGGATGCCCGCCCGGAGCACCGAGGCCGGCGAGGTCGGCGAGGTCGCGCAGGAGGGCACGCAGCAGCAACGGGCTGCCCGAGCCGGCCCGTACGGCGCTGTCGACCCACGCCTCGGTGGCCGCCGGGAACTCCGCGCGCACCAGTTCGGCCGCCGACTCCGCGGAGAGCGGGGCGAGGGTGTGGACGCGCACGCGGGCGGGCGGGAGGGTGTGGGCGAAGCCGGGCGCGGGCAGGTCGATGTCGTACTGGGCGCGCTCGGTGACGACCAGCAGCAACGGCAGCGGTAACACGTCCATGTGCCGGGCGGACTCCACCATCCAGCCGTACGACTGAGGTTCGGCGAGGTGGACGTCGTCCACGGCGAGGAACAGTGGCGACTCGGCGGCGTACGAGCGCAGCGCCCGGCACAGCAGTGCGGCCCGCTCCCGCTCGCCGCCGGACGCCTCCAGTGCCTCCGACCCCACCAGCGGGCCGAGGAGTTGGAGGACCGTGGCGAAGGGCACGGTGGCGTCGCCCGGCGAGCAGCGGGCCCGCAGCACCCGCATGCCGTGGGCGGCGGCCTCGTCGGCGGCGGCCTCCAGGACAGTGGTCCGGCCGGTGCCGGTGGCCCCGCGCACCACCACCACGCCGCCGGCGCCGGCCCGAGCGCGAGCGGCCGCGGACGCCAACAGAGCGGCGACTTCACGGTGTTCACGCGGTTGGTCACGTCTCCGTTCGGACATCCCTGTCTCCTCCCGTGAGGTCTGCGACGGTCAGGGGTGGCCACCCCCGCGACGCGGTGATAGGACAGGACCCCCGGCGGTGGGACCCAGGACCGGTGAAACCGCGCGGGCCGCCGTGGTGGTGGTCCACCACGGCCCTGATCTCGTGGTCGTGCTCGTGGTGCTCCACGGTTGCACCTGTCCCCTCGCCACCGGAGTGTGGGAAGCGCACTCCCGCCACCGATCCCACTGAGGTGGCGCGCAAAGTGATACAGGGGGAACAATTGCTCAGCTCAACGCCCATCGCACGCCCCGGCACGGGGAGCACCGCGGACCGGATACCCGTGGCGGTGCACGCTCCTGATCCGATCTCCCGCGAAGGAACGCTCAGCAAGCTGCGCCGGCAACCGGAGGTAGTCCTCCAGGACGAGCCCGGGTCCGGTCCCGGCACGGTGGCCCTGCTCGTCGAGGACACACTGGACGAGGCCGCGCTGACCCGGCTGCGCCGGCTGCTGCGCGGCGACGGCGCGCGGGTGGTGCTCGTCGTGGGCGCCCTGCGGGAGACGGAACTGCTCGAAGTGATCGAGCGCGGGGTCGGCGCCATCGTGTGGCGGCACCAGGCCACCGCGACCCGCCTGGTGCAGGCCGTGCTCGCGGCCGCCCGCGGCGACGCCGACCTGCCCGCCGACCTGCAGGGCCGGCTCATCACCCAGATGGGCTCGCTGAAGCGCGGTACGTCCGGGCGTCCCGGCGCTCGCTCCTCCGGGCTGACGGAGCGCGAGTTGGACGTCCTGCGGCTAGTCGCCGAGGGGTTCGACACCCAGGAGATCGCCGCCAAGTTGTCCTACTCCGAACGCACCGTCAAGAACGTCATGCACGGCATAACCACCCGACTGAACCTGCGCAATCGGGCACACGCCGTGGCACATGCCTTGCGTGAAGGCTACATCTGACCGTACGGGCATCCGAAACCGAACGCGCGGGCAGTACGGTCCGCCCGCCGCCTTCCCCGGCGGCCCTGCGGACAGGCGCGGGCCGGGAGGCGGGATCGGGTGAAGCGCACGCAGCATCACGCACACAGCATCAGGCGACGGCGGACGACCACACAGCGCCTCGAGCCCGGTCACGGCAGGACGGAGTGCGACGGTGGCCGCTCAGTGGCCCGTCGGGGGGCGGGCCACTCGGAGAGTCGGCTCAGACCGGCACATCCCGTTGCCGGAACGACATCGCGCGTGAAGTGGCACCGGTCGTGCCTTCCTCCTGCCGGAACGCAGTACACACCACATATCGAACTCCCGGAAGGGGTCAGGATCATGGGGCGTATCAAGGTCGGTACGGAGAACAGTGTGGACATCGAGCTGCACTACGAGGACAAGGGGGCGGGGCAGCCGGTGGTGCTGATCCACGGGTATCCGCTGGACGGGAACTCGTGGGAGGGGCAGGTTCCGGTCCTGCTGGACGCCGGGTACCGGGTGATCACCTACGACCGGCGCGGTTTCGGGAAGTCCAGCCAGCCCTCGACCGGTTACGACTACGACACCTTCGCCGCCGACCTCCATGTCCTGCTGGAGGCGCTGGACCTGGACGACGCGGTCCTGGTCGGCTTCTCCATGGGCACCGGGGAAGTCGCCCGCTACCTCTCGGTCTACGGCTCCGACCGCGTCGCCAAAGCGGTCTTCCTCGCCGCCCTCGAACCGTACCTCGCCATCACCGACGACAACCCCGACGGCGCCGCACCCCCCTCCTTCTTCGAAGGCGTCTCCCAGGCCGTCAAGAAGGACCGCTACGCCTTCTTCACCGGCTTCTACCACGACTTCTACAACCTCGACGAGAACCTCGGCACCCGCGTCAGCGAAGAAGCCGTCCGCCACGCCTGGAACACCGCCACCGGCTCCGGCCCCATCGCCGCCGCGGCCGCCCCCCTGACCTGGCCCACCGACTTCCGCGCCGA